>CAVIIX010000043.1:0-2882 GCA_963643225.1 Lachnospiraceae bacterium | reverse complement strand
TCCTTTGCTGTTTTTATCTTACGGAGGTTCTTCTTTATTGACTGCCATGACCTGTATTGGCCTTGTGATGAATGTTAATTATAGGAAGGCGGATTTTAAGTAGTTAGAGGTAATTGGTGGAGTTTTGTAAGCGTCTAATTATCACCACCTAAAATTAATCAAAATTGCGTAATAGAATGGTCTCCAGAACGGAGGCCATTTTGAATTTATTCGAAACAAAAGCAAAAAGAGAAGTCTGGCTGGATCGATTTGCAGCATCAAATATGCCAATCGATCTTTTCTGCAAAATGAATCACATCAAAAAAGAAACAGTCACAAAAGCACTGGATGAAAAAATGTCATCTTACAGGGACCAGCATCCGCCTAAGGAGCCTGCAGTAAACATTACGGATTTTGTAGAAGTAGAAGCTGCTGCAGAACCTGTAATAGAAAAGTTTCAGATTATTGATGATGAACCCTGCTATGAAAAGACAGCAGAAAAGATAATCATAAAACTTGGAAAAGCAGTAATTGAAGTACCGGCATCAATAGGCAAGATGCAACTGCAGAATATATTCAGGGCGGTAACAGAATTATGAAATTTGACCTGACCAATACAAGAATATTTTTAAGACCAGGAGTAACAGATCTCCGTATTTCAACAGATGAACTTTTGCATCTCATAAAGAACATCATGGAAAAGGATCCGTTAAGTGGAGCCGTATTTCTGTTCTGTAATAAAAGAAAGAATATCCTGAAAGCAGTCTGGTGGGATAAGACTGGATTCTGGACAGCACAGAAGAAACTGGAAAAACACAGATGGCCATGGCCGGAAAACAAAGAGTCTGTAAGAGAAATCAACACAAGACAGATGGCAATGCTTCTGACAGGAATTGATTTTACACAGATGCATGAGGAACTTCATTTTGAAAAATTTGCGTGATTTTTCTTTAAAACTACTTTTTAAATGTTTCCATTTACGGTAACATTTAAACCGTGGGAAATAAAAAGGGGATTACATTAGAAAGAGCTCTCAAAATGCTGGAAGCTGCAAACTCAATAATTCAGAGTCAGCAGAAGGAAATATCAGATCAGCAGTTAAAGATTAATGCACAGAGTTGTGTAATTCATTCAAAAGACATCCAGATAAAACAAAGCCAGCTTGAAATCGAAAAAAAGAATCTGGAAATTCTTCAGTTACAGGAACGACTGGCAACTCAATTAAGATACAGATTCTGTGCACATTCTGAAAAAGCAGATGAACAGCCGGGGTTATTTGATTTCGAAGATGAATCATATATTCCATCGGAAGAAGAAATTGAGGCAACTGTTGCAGGTGAAGGTCCATATAAAGAACAGGTAGTAAAAGCCTATAAGCGCCGTAAATGTGGACGAAAAAAGCTTTCAGAAGACCTTCCACGCCGTGAAGTATATCTTGATATACCAGAGGAAGATAAACATTGTGCATGTGGTGCTGAACTTGTAAAAGTAGGTGAAGACCGTTCAGAACGACTCCAGGTTATACCTGCACAGATTTATGTAGAAGTTACTGTTCGTCCAAAATATGCCTGCAGAAAGTGTGAAGGCAGTGCAGATGAAGACAAGCCTGTTTTCAGACAGATGCCGGCTCCAAAACATATCATCCCGAAATCAATTTCAACATCAAACCTCCTGGCTTTTATCTTTACCCAGAAATTCTGCGAACACAATCCATATTACAGACAGTCAAAGGCTTTTGAGAGACGATTAATTGATATTTCAAGGGCTGATATGGATAACTGGCAGCTCAAGATTTATGAAAGGCTTAAACCTATGGAACAGATCCTGATGAATCATATTAAATCTGGACCTGTAATGAATATGGATGAAACGACTGTAAAGGTTCTGAAATATGAGAACGCTGCAGATAATGTGAACCGGAAAAAATCCTATATGTGGCTGGCCTGCGGCGGACCTGAAAATCAAAAAGCAGTTATTTACAGGTATTTTGAAAGCCGGAATCCCAAGTTTATCAAATCCTTTATAAACGGTTTTAAAGGATGGCTCCAAACCGATGAATATGGCGGCTACGAAGCAGCCCTTAAAGAACATGAAAAATTATATCCTGATGATCTCATAATTCATGTAGCGTGCATGGCTCACGTACGACGAAAATTCTTTGACGCTTCAAAATGTGGTCATGGCTTTGCCAAGGATTCAGAAAAAGCAGTCGCATATATCCAGAAAATATATTTCCTCGAAAACAGATTAAGAGAGCAGAATCTTTCAGACAATGAACTTATTTCTCAGCGAAAACTTAAGATTCTTCCTGTTCTAAATGAGTTTCATGACTGGATGGTATCTATTCAGCCAGTTGTTGTCCCTGAATTGAAATTCGGAAAAGCTTTGAATTATGCTCTTAATTGCTGGCAGCATATTTTAAATTACATTGAATGTCCTTATATTTATCCTGATAATTCAATCGCAGAAAGATCTATAAAACCGTTTGTACTTGGACGCAAAAACTGGTTGTTTTCCGGATCAGAAGATGGAGCCCGTTCAAGCTGCCTGTTGTTTACATTAATCGAATGTGCTAAAATCCATAATATAAATCCAGAAGATTATCTTCGTTGTGTTTTTGAACAAGCTTCTGATACTGATGGCTGGACTGAAGATGACTGGAAGCAACTTTTACCTTGGAACATAAAAATCACATCTTTTGAACCCCAAGGTGTCTGGATAGCTCCACAGGGGGGCCAAAATTGACGGACACACGTAAAACTCACCTTAATTACTTGTGATAATGTATCTTCTGTCTACCTAATTCCTTATAATACTTACATTTACACTATTATAATAACAGTAAGCGTCAATTTTTCGCCCTATTAGGCTATTAGAACCGTTGAAACATCAGATTTCTTTAT
>CAVIIX010000042.1:0-3493 GCA_963643225.1 Lachnospiraceae bacterium | reverse complement strand
ATCGCATTTGCATTATTTTGCATGACAGTGCTATTTAAGGTAAATGCACACGCAAACGCATTTACGATGACAAATATTTCTGTTTATGATGGTAGCAACATTACCGATACCGAGGTATATAGCAGTGAGAGCATTGCTAATGGAACGACAGTTGATGTAACAGGAATCAGTAATACTACTTCTTTTCCTCGTACCTTTAAGATTAAATATAATACAATAGCGGAAAATGTAAGTGCGATTATTACTGCAAAGCTTGATAATACTAATGCTGATGCGGAAAAGTGGTCGTCTAACACGAATTATAGTCAAGAAAATTCTTGTTACTACGCCGATATAACCGTACAGGCTGCAGGAACTTGGGAGTTTACCTTTACAATCAGCGAAACAGTCTTAGGAACCTTTAAGCTAACAATTCCTGCTGATACTGAAGCACCTACAATAGTAACTTATAAAGCACTTCTTGACTCTTCGACAGTACTTATCGATGCTCACGTATCTGATGCTGATAGTAAAGTAGCAGAAGTAAAACTGGTAGATAAAGTCACCTATGATGCAGCTACAGGCGAAACTTCGAAAGAGAAGTACGAATACATTAATAGTAGCAATTCAGGCAAGCTTGTAAGTGCAAATAATGAAAACGAGTTCTCTACGACTACAGAAGAAGGAGGCACCTTAAAGAGAGTTTATGCGGGCATTAGTGAATTCAAAGTGACCCAAAATGGAAATTACTACGTATTTGCAAAAGACTTTTCAGGTAACGTAGGTGCTAAGTTAGTTGAAGTAAACGAAATCCCCACTACGCAGGGCGGAATAACTATCGGCAGCATAAAGTACGAAGATATCGTAAGCGGTTCAGTAGTGACGGGTCAAAAGGTAACTATTCCCATAACGACAAAGCTTTCAAATTATGGACTTGTTTCTATAGACGAATATCGAGTTGCAATCAGTAAATTTAATATGAATTCGTTTAGTAATGGTGACTATGACTATAAAGTTGAATACAGAGATAAGCTTGCAAATCTCGTCACTTATCACGCCGCTTGGAATGAATTTTATACAAAGACATGCGGTGATTTTATCCTTTCTTCTAGCGGAAAAATAGATTACGACAGTTCAAGTCTAGTAGATAATGCAAATGGTAAATATACTCTCGTATATAACTTTGATAGAAACGAAAATTACTACTTTATAGCAACAGATGCTTACGGAAATCAAATCATTCGGAACATCAACGTAGAACATGTTGGGGACCGGTATAATAGACCTTCTTCGGATTCTTCTTCAAGCTCAGGGGATGACTCAGGTTCAAGTACAACTACAACAGTAACGGAGACCAAGGAAGCAGCACCTATTACAGTAACTTATACTGTTAAGAAGGGTGATACACTTTCTAAGATTGCAAGAAAGAATGGACTTACCTTAAATGAGTTAATTGCCTTAAATCCTCAGATTAAGAACCCTAATTTAATCTATATAGGACAGGCAATCACAGTAAGTAAGACAAGTGCTACAACTAATGCAGCAACAACAAACACGACTGCAAATAAGACCTATACAATTGTAAAGGGCGATACACTTTTTAAGATTGCAAGAAGGAATGGACTTACCCTTGCAGAGCTTAAGAGCTTAAATGCAAGCCTCTTTGCACAGAAGTATATCTTTGCAGGCCAGACAGTTTTGCTTAAGTAAAAATTCATAGATGAAAATTTATAAAAGCTCAAGAAAACCCACTGCCTTTAGGCAGTGGGTGCTCCCCGCGAGGTGTTTTGTTACAAGCCCAGTACCGCGCAAGGCACGTAGTGCCGCTTTTAGTAGAGCCGTAGCAAAGAAAATTGCGAATATCATTGACTAAGACTCAGCCTCCGGGCTGGGTCTTATTTTTTTGCAAATTTATATCAACCATATGGATTACGAGGATTTATGCCACACTAATCTTGTGAGAGCAGGGAGCCTCTTAGAACGCACTTTATCAGGCCACATTAAAATAATCATGACATTTCTTACTGCCCAATCCTTGAAAGACACCACTTTCCGGAGAAGAGGTTGTAGTAGAGAAAGAAGCGTTTCTCTGTTCCAAAGAAAGTGGCGGCACATTCAAATGTTGAACTCGTCTTGTTGGCAAGCTGATTGGTGGATATGATCTTCTCGATATTCACTGTAATGCATTCGTCGTTTCGGTCGGTAAAGCGAAAGTGGATGGGCGTGAATTTTCGATAGTGTATAATATTTTGTGTAAACGATAGTTCCTTAGGTATGGAAAAGGAAATCGATTTCCTGTAAAGTGTTAAGTACGAATGATTGGCTACTTATCTCATTATAAGAAACTCCCCATGAAAGACGTGGCAGATGAGATACTGGTCATCCTAAACGACCGCAATAGAATAATGCAGAAGAAAGAAATGGAGGCCACAAATGCTCGCTGGAATGAGCTAATGTACAATGGTTTTCCAGGAGATGATGACGTATGAATATACAAATATTTGGTACAAAAAAGTGTAATGATACAAAGAAGGCTGAGCGCTTCTTTAAGGAGCGAGGCATCAAGTATCAGTTTATAGACATGCAGGAAAAGGGGATGAGCAAAGGAGAATTCAATTCCGTTGCTCAAGTTAATGGAGGCCTTGAAAATATGATTAATTGGGAAGGTAAGAATCAGGACATACTTGCCCTCATTAAATATATATCTGACGAAGATAAGCTGGAGAAGGTTTTAGAAAACCCACAGATAATAAATACTCCTGTTGTAAGAAATGGAAAGCAGTCTACGATTGGATATCAGCCTGATGTTTGGAAGGGGTGGAGTTAATGAGCTTGCGGCATAGATGAAGAGATAAAGGAGGAATATTGACATGAGCATATTAGGAAATATACTTTGGTTTATATGTGGTGGATTGTTGAGTGGATTGTCGTGGGTTTTGGCAGGTTGCCTGTGGTGCATTTCAATAATAGGAATACCGATAGGCTTACAGTGCTTTAAGTGTGCAGGTTTGGCATTTTTCCCGTTTGGAAAAGAAGTGGTATATGGTGGCGGTGCAGTTAGCTTAATTGCAAATATTATCTGGCTGATTATATCAGGAATCCCTATGGCAATTGGAAATGCTGTGGCAGGTCTGATATGTTGCCTAACAATTATCGGAATTCCTTTTGGAAAGCAGTTTTTTAAAATTGCAAAATTGTCTCTGATGCCATTTGGAGCAGAGGTAATATAGCTTATCCGAAGTTGCGAAGCAAATTCGGATAAAAGGCACATGAAATGCGCCGTGCATCGATTATAGGAAGCGGTTTTGGCTTCCTGCAATATTTATATTACATCATTGTGTGAATGGAGTATTTTATGGGCTTTGCTGATTGGAATATAGTAACTGTAAACAACAGATTTACTGACAACTAGCTTGGCAAAGAGCGGTGGTGACGATTATGAAGTACTTAGTTAATGATGGATGCATCGGCTGCGGGCTTTGCGAGGGTACCTGTCCGGAGGTTTTCTCCATGA
>CAVIIX010000041.1:0-5979 GCA_963643225.1 Lachnospiraceae bacterium | reverse complement strand
CGTTATCCTTATAAAAGCCTGCCCCTTTGTATCTTATTGGTGCAAAAAGCACTAAAGCAATCAAAAATAAAGCAAAAGCAAATATACCTAATAAAACTATTCCTATATAAAGAAGAACATGTAAAAATGCATCCATTACCGGTCCTCCTCATAATATTTTTCGTTAATTTCAAATACGGAAATTTCACTTACGGCCTTACGCTGGTTAAATTCATTAAAAGCTTTAAAGGAGATTTCGCATAAGGCTCTTATGTATTCAAGGGCATCCTCTTCATCTTTTACAATAGCTGTAACAAGAAATTCTTCACTACGAAAATATTTTTGAAGAAACATTCTTGAATTAATAATTTCAAGATTTTCCCTGTCTTTAAAAAAGCCCACTAAATAAAAGCTTTTTAAGGCCTTACCGTTATTTAGTTTTTTAATAAGCTTTTCAGGCTTTTTAATGCTATCTCCCACAAAGAGATTTTTATAAATTTCCATTTATAATCCTTATTAAAATTTTTCTGATTACTATATTATCATGTTTTTACTTTTCAAAAAACTATATATTTATTAATTAATTTTTGTGCTATCATTAGATAAGGTAAGTAAATTAAAAGGGGATAATTTATGAAAACTGTTGCAACGATTGCATTGAAGCCTGGCATGGAGCTGGCTGATGACGTGTTCACTTACAAAAATGAGCTTTTGTTAACTAAAAACACTAAAATTGACGCAGCTGCCATTGCCAAGCTTTTGCGCCATTCAATTATGTGTGTTTCAATTAAAGAAGCCATTGACTTTGCTACCACTCATTTTGAAAAGGTACGTTTAAGCGACGGCTTTATAAAATTTGAAAAAATCTATAATATTTACATAAATGTTTATAAGCGTATGATTAACGATCTTATGTATCAAAACAAACCGCTTGATGTAAATATTTTATCTCAGATTTATACTGAAATTAAAGGCTGTACAAAAACAGGTGAAAGCTTACTTGATTATCTTTATAATATGCTTCCTTCTGAGGATGATATTACCTATGCTCATTGCTTTAATTCAGCATTGATTGCAGGCGTTTTCGGCACCTGGTTATCTTTGCCAGATGAAGACATTTCATCGCTTGTACTCTCAGGCTTTCTATATGACATCGGTAAATTAAGCTTATCTCCCGATTTGATTAATAAACCCGGCAAGCTTACGGATTCCGAATATGAACAGATGAAGACCCACACCTTTAAGGGCTTTCATATGATAAAAGACCAAAAGGTTAATGAAAACATTTTGCAGGCTACCTTACAGCATCATGAAAGATGTGACGGCACCGGTTATCCTAATAAATTAAAGGATGACGATATCAATATGTTTGCTAAAATCATAAGCATTATTGATGCCTATGAAGCAATGACAAGTGCAAGAACCTATCGTAATACCTTAACACCCTTCCAGGTTATTGCAAATTTTGAAAAAACTTCAACTTTCTACAGTCCAATTATTTTAAAGCCTATTTTAGCCCATATTGCAAATACCCAGCTTGGCATGTCTGTTAGACTCAATAACGGAGAAGTTGCAGAAATTATTCTTGTTAACCCTCAATACCTGTCACGTCCGTTACTTAAACACGGTAACGATATTCTTGATTTGGCAAAAGAAAAAGACTTAGAAATAGTGGCCATCCTTTAAAAGGATGACCACTTATGCGTCAATGATATTCGCAATTTACTTCGCTACGGCTCTACTAAAACATAACTACGTGCCTTACGAGGTACTTAGCTTGTAATAAAGCACCTCGCGGGTAGCACCCACTGCCTAAAGGCAGTGGGTTTTCTTGAGCTTTTATAAATCATATGCTTCTAGACGACCGCCTGGCGCGTTAGTTTCAAAAGCTAAATTTTACATATCCTTCCAAATACCGTCATGCTTTAATTTGCGGTATTCATCATAGGCTTTTTCAAGCATTTCTCTTTCGTTATCAAATTTAAGCAAATGATAGGCTTCATGGTATTTATAAAAGCCCGAATCTTCAAAAAACTCTTCTCTTTGTGGCTTTGAATAAAAGGCAGCGGTCTGCATTAAGTACCAGTACACATGCTTATTTATTTCTTCAAAGCCTGCCCTGAAATTATAATTTGTTTCACCTACATAAGCTACTATTTTGGCTTTAGAGCCACCCTCCTCTCTCACCTCTCTAATAGCAGTAGCCTCATGTTTTTCTCCCGGCTCAACAGTACCCTTTGGAAGTACCCAGCCATGATAATGATCATAAAAATTTTTGTACAAAAGCAAAACCTTGCCTCTGTAAATGACGACTCCGCCACAACTGACTGCTTCTTTCATTGCAATCCTACCTTTCGCATTTTTCTATTTATTCTTCATCTGCATATTCAGATGTATCAAAGCACTTAAAATATTCTTCAAATATTTTTTTGGCTACAGAAACTGCAGTCTGATTACCGCTACCTGCATTTTCAAGTAATATTGTAACACAAATTTGCGGATCTTCATATGGAGCAAATCCCGTAAACCAGGAATTGGTCAAAGAAGTGTTATCTGAAAATTCTAAAGAACCTGTTTTTCCGGCTATGCCAAAGGATAATGAATCCAATTTTCTTGCAGAACCGCTTGTGACAACAGCTCTCATCATTTCTGATATAATCGTTGCTTCAGTCTCTGTCATTAACTGTCTGTATTTTCCTGCACTAAATTCGGTAACCGTGTTCATGGCTGAATTTACAACACTTGATACAACGTAAGGCTTCATTAAAACCCCCTTATTGGCAATTGCCTGAGTGATTAAATTTACGTGTATGGGTGTCATTAAGGTTTCGCCCTGACCCAAGGCTGTCTGCACCATTGTTAATTCATCAAAATCTTTTAAGCTTTCTATTGATGATTTACTGTAGCCTGATGTAAGTGGGAGCGTATCATTAAACATTAAATCCTTTAAGGTTTCACTAAATTTTTCTCTGTCTAAATTTAAACAAATGTTTCCAAAAGAACAGTTGCAGGATTTTGCAAAAGAAGACATTAAGGATAAGTCTCCATGCTTTTTATGGTTATAGCAGGTTACATTACCTGCATCAAGCTTTAATTTGCCCAAACAGTTATAGGTATAATCCGTGTAAGTATCAAGATTTTCACGTATGTATTCAAGTAAAGTAATTATTTTAAAGGTAGCTCCAGGCGAATAAAGACCAAGCAATGCTCTGTTTAAAAGTACTGAGCTTTCTTTATCGTTAATTAAATCATTCCATATTTCTTCTATTTCATTAGGGTCATAATCAGGCTTTGAAACCATTGCCAGTATTTCGCCGGTCTTTGGATTACTTACAATTACAGCTCCCGAATATGTTCCAATTGCGTTATAAACAATTTCCTGAAGCTTAGTATCAAGCGTCGTCACAACGCCATCGCCTAAATATTTATCCCCGGTAAAATCGGCTGTCATTCTTTCAGAAATAGGCTGATTTGAATTTATTAAATAATAATTGGCAATTGCTTCAATTCCTGTTGTACCCTTAGTTGAATAGCCTACAATATGAGAAAAAATATTATAAAAAGGATAAAATCTTGTTTCGTTACCGTCTATATCAACCTTTGTTTCTGCTAAAATTTCAAGGTCTCTTGAATATATAGAGCCTCTTACATTCTTTTCAAGCAATACTTTCTGAACCGGATTATAAGAATTATTTATAAGCTCAATTTTATTGTTGTGAACATACAATACAAGGTAAATGATTAATGATAAAAACAGAGCTATAAATAAATATACAATTCCTAAGGCTGTCTCATTTGTTTTATTAATAAATTTTTTTCTTGATTCTGTTATTTCTTTTTCGTCATTAACTCTTATTACGTATAAGCCTTCGATTATAAAGAAAGAAATAATGGTAGCAAGACAGGAACTGCCGCCTGCACTTATTAGCGGTAAGGTTACACCTGTTAAAGGAATAAACTTTGTGCCACCGCCTATAGTTAAGAAAATCTGGAATATATATGAAATACCAAGACCTGCTGAAATAAGCCTGTTGAAATCATTTGTCATTTTAAAGGATATGTTTACACACATAATAAAGCAGCTTAAGCATATTAAAATAAGACATATTCCAAAGACTATGCCAAATTCCTGTGTAATAGCCGAGAATATAATGTCAGTTTCTACGTAAGGAATCGTTTCGGGAGTGCCTTCAAATAATCCCATTCCAAACCAGGAACCGCTTGATAATGCAAAAAGCGACTGTGTAATCTGGTAGCCTTCATTATCAATGACAGAAAAAGGATCAAGGAAGGCCTGTACTCTTACCTGTATGTGTCGAAATAATATATATGATAAATATGCAGCCCCGCACCCTGTCAGGGTACCGATTCCCAGATAAATAAAGCTTCTTGTTGCAATAAATACCATTAATACATATACAACATATAAAATAAGTGCAGCACCAAGGTCATTTGAAAGCACTAATAAAATCACGTGAATTGCTGCAAGAATTGTTGTAATAACCAAATTTTTAAAGGTCTTATCAAGATAAAGCATGCCTGCCACAAAAAATACAAAGGATATCTTTACAAATTCCGATGGCATGAACGAAAATCCGAATAGCGATACTGAAAGCTTAGACCCCTTTTTCATGTTTCCAAGTAAATAAGTAAGCGCCAAAGCCACAATGCCGATTAAAGCATATATATAAGGGTTATTGGGAATTTTTTTAAGCTTTTTCATAGTAAAAGGTATAAAGCCTGCTACTGCAAAAGAAACAGAAATTATAATAAGCTGCATTAGGGCTTCACTGTAATTTAAGCGTACAAGCATTACCAAACCGATACTTGAAAGCATGCATAGGTTGTTAATTAAAAGCCTGTTTATATTGCGATAAATAAGAGGCATTACTTCAACAGCTGAAAGTGTAATTAAGGAAAGGGATAAATAAAATATTAAGTATTTCGTTTCTCCTGTTTTAAGACATACATTTAAAAAGCAGAAAAAATGAATCAGAATCAGATAAATTATCTGCCTTATGTAGCATCCTCTTCTTGCCTTCTCTTTTTTGTGACTGAATACAAGAAAGCATTCAAGAGTATAAAGCAATATGAAAATTGTAATAAAGTATTTGGATAGATTAGTAATGTACTGAACCAATTACTCTACTCCTCTGTTAAAATAAGCTTTTGTAAAATTTTTTAAAGGCTTCCCGAAATTTTCAAAATAAAGCCTTAATATATTTTCTGTTTCTTTACCCGATTCATCCGTAAAAGAAAGGTAATGATAAAAATCCTTGATAAACTCCCTTTCGTCAATTAAAAAGGTAGGAACCGAATTGTAAATTGTATTAAAGCAGAAATCACAATTTCTTAAGACCGTAAGGCTTGCATTTGTGCGGTCTTTAATATATACAAATTTGTTTCCCTTATTTTTTTTGCAGCCTTCGTTTGTTTTAACAACACAGTTTGCAGTATTCATTAAAGGAATACGACCGTAAATATTTAAATAAGTGTCGCTGTTTTTTAAAAATTTAAGTTCATGCTTTGATAGCTCCAAGGGAGCAATAAAGGCATCACTTAAATTATTAATTAAAGTCTTTGCTTCTTTATTAAAGGCATAAATTGAAGAATCAAAAATAATAATTTTATCAAAGCCTGATTCCTTTATAATTTCGTATTCTTCAAGATTTTTACAAATTACGCCACAGCCTTTGTTATTTTTAATTTCAGTTAATGCTTTGTTTATTGCACTTTTGTCCTTGTTTCTTGCAATAGAAGGAAGTAAACAGAGTATGTTTTTATTATCATAGTCTTTAATTAAAGGTATTAAGTCTAAAGGTAAACCTATGTATATATCCGGTATGCTTTTAACTGCTTCAAACTGTTCACTTGTGCACACGGAAATTATTGGTAAAGGTTTAAAAATATTTTTGCTTTTTGGCTTTAAAGTGCTTTTACACTTTTTTGTATTTTCTTTTTCTGAAATTAAATCAAACAATTTTAAAGCTAAATTACGCC
>CAVIIX010000040.1:0-6240 GCA_963643225.1 Lachnospiraceae bacterium | reverse complement strand
CATCGAAAGCCAAGGTTAATGGTTACAAATTTACAAGGCTCCTCCCACCTCCCAATGGAAGTGGGAGGAGCCTATGACAAACGAAAGGATTTTTTTTATGAAAAAACTGTAAATATGTAAATATTACAACGCAAAAACCAGGTCACATATTGTATGACCCGGTTCTATTTTACCCCTTATTTTGTGCTTCGACAAGACTTACCCCACAATAAATTTCTCTTAATTTGGGTTTTTCTATTTTTCCGGTAGGATTTCTTGGAATTTCCGCAAAAATAATCTTGTGAGGTCTCTTGTAACGCGGAAGCGCCTTACAGAATTCGTTAAGCTCTTCTTCAGTTACAATCATGTTTGGCTTAAGCTCAACAATAGCTGCTGCGATTTCACCAAGACGCTTATCCGGCAGGCCGATAACCGCCACGTCGTGAACCGCATCGTTTGTACGGATAAAGTCTTCTATCTGTACAGGGTAGAGGTTTTCACCACCCGAAATGATAACATCCTTCTTTCTGTCTACCAGCATAATGAAGCCGTCTTCGTCTTCAACCGCCATATCGCCTGTGTAAAGCCATTCGCCGTGAAGCACCTCATTTGTAGCCTTCTTATCGTGGTAGTAGCATTTCATGACACCGGGTCCCTTTAATGCAAGCTCGCCTACCTCGCCGCGCTTAACCTCGTTACCCTTTTCGTCAATAATTTTTGTTTCCCAGCCGTATCCTGCCTTACCGATGGCCCCAACCTTGTGAATGTTTTCAACTCCAAGATGAACAGCACCAGGTCCTATGGATTCAGAAAGACCGTAGTTGGTATCGTATTCGTGATTTGGAAAGTATTTCTTCCACTTTTTAATTAAGCTCGGAGGAACTGGCTGTGCACCGATGTGCATAAGTCTCCACTGATCAAGCTTGTAATTCTTTAAATCAATTGTGCCGTTTTCGATTGCTTCAAGGCAGTCCTGACACCAGGGCACCAAAAGCCACACGATGGTACAGCCCTCATCGCTTACAGCCTTGAAAATTGTTTCAGGCTTTGTACCCTTTAAAAGTACAGCTTTGCTGCCTGATAGCAAGCTTCCGAACCAGTGCATCTTGGCACCTGTATGGTAAAGAGGCGGAATGCATAAGAAAACGTCGTCCTTTTTCTGACCGTGATGGGCCTGCTCTACCTTTGCAGAATGCATCAAGGCTCTGTGGGCATGTAAAATAGCCTTAGGGAAGCCTGTTGTGCCGGAAGAAAAATAGATTGCAGCATCGTCATCATCCGTGATTTCAACGTCCGGAGCCTGGCTTGAAGAATTGCTTGTCAAGCTGTTGTAGTCTTCTGCAAAGCTTGGGCAGTTGTCACCTACATAGAATAAAAGACGGTTCTTTGAAATTCTTTCAGCGATTTCTTCAACACGTCCGATGAATTCAGGACCAAACATTAAAACGTCCACGTCTGCAAGCTTTAAGCAGTATTCGATTTCATCGGGTGCATATCTGAAATTAAGAGGCACTGCAAGCGCTCCAGTCTTTAAAATACCAAAATAAATAGGGAGCCACTCAAGGCAGTTCATAAGCAAAATAGCAACCTTATCGCCCTTTACCACGCCTCTTGACATAAGCATGTTGGCTACACGGTTTGCCTTTTCGTCAAATACTCTCCAGGTAATTTCTCTTCTATAGTGTGTTGTAGGATTTGGCTCCATGAGCTCATATTCCTTCCAGGTCACCCTTCTTACTTCCTTGACTTCAGGGTTAATCTCAACCAGGCACACATCATTGCCGTATTTTGCGGCATTTTCCTCTAATAATTTCGTAATAGGCATTTCTCTATCTCCTCAAAAAGCAGTTTCTTTGTCACATTAACGCTTTTAACTGCTGAAGTGTATCATAGTATGTTTTTCTCATAAAGTCAAGGTTTTTATATATTCCCTTAAGCTCTTTTTCTTTTGAAGCAAAAGAAAAAGAGCCTTTTATCAAAGGCTCTTCTCCCCTTTTGTTTTATGTCAATGATATTCGCAATTTACTTCGCTACGGCTCTGCTAAAACATAACTACGTGCCTTACGAGGTACTGGGCTTGTAACAAAACACCTAACGGGGAGCACCCACTGCCTAAAGGCAGATGGTTTTCTTGAGCTTTTATAAATTTTCCCTTGCTAGCCTACCCTTGCAAATAAAATATCCTCGTTGTCAATAAAGTCATTGAAAACAGGAATCGTGACAGGCTTTGAATAAAGATATCCCTGATGAAGGTCGCAGCCTGCGTCATTTAAGAATTCTCTCTGAGACTCGGTTTCAACACCTTCGCACAGCACCTTCATGCTTAAATTCTTGGCCATATCGATAATGAATCTGATAATGGTCTTGTCGCTTTCCTTTAAGGTCTCATCCTTCATAAAGATTTTGTCTATCTTTAATAAATCGATTTTTAAGTCGTTTAAAGCGTTCAGTGAAGAATAGCCGGAGCCGAAATCGTCCATTGAAATTCTCACGCCCATAAGCCTTAATTCTTCTATCATTGCATTAAAGTAACTTAAATTTTCAAGATAAATGCTTTCGGTGATTTCAAGCTCAAGAAACTGTGTGGGCACCTGATATTTATCTATAAGGGCTTTAAATTTCGGCACAAAATCATCTGTCAGCATGTGGGCTCTGGATACGTTCATCGAAACCGGAAGTACCTTTTTGCCTGCATCAAGACGTTCCCTGATATAAGCCATCACCTTTTCATATACGTAAAAGTCAAGCTTCACAACACTTCCATCCTTTTCAAAGGCAGGAATGAATTCATCGGGATATACTTCAGTGCCGTCGCTCATTTTCCAGCGTGCCAAAGCTTCTGCCCCTACCAGTCTGTTTGAAGAGCCGGACACCTTAGGCTGCATTACGATGTAAAATTCATTGTTCTTAATTGCATCGTCAAGGGCCTGTATGTATCTGATTTGACGCTTTCTCTTTTCAAACATTTCCTGGTCGAAGACTATGCAGTTAGCACCCTTGCTTGCTTTAGCAAGCTTTCTTGCCATGTTGGCATTTGAAATCGACTGAAGTGTATCTGCGTGGTTATTTGGAATAATGTATACTCCCGCGCGCACGATTATGTTATTTATCTTAAATTTCTTACTTAAATAATTTGAAAGCTGGCTTGTTTCGTCTTCAACCGCATGCAAAAGATTTTCATCGGACAAATCCTTAGGGAATTCCTGAATTCTTAAAATGTTGTCTGAATAAAATCTTCCAGCACAGAGCACGCCTGCTACTCTGTTTGATACGTAGTCTCCCACGTCGCTTAATAGTTTGTCTCCGGTTACATAGCCGTATGCTTCGTTAATATATTTAAAATTACTGATGTCAGAATACACAATTGCAAGCTTTGAATTATTTGCTTTTGAAGCAATGAGTTTAGATGAAGCCTCTACAAAGCAGTCTTCCTTCATAAGCCCTGTAAGAGGGTCAAGATCAGCATATTTTGACACTTCAGACTGAGCCTTTAGGACTTTGCCGGAATAATATAAGCAAACGGTTAAAAGATTACATACAGAAATAATCTCGTCAATTTTCTTTTGCGTCCAGATGGAGGCTTCATGATTTGATATAAATTCAATATTGCCGCAATTTTTTGAAAACAGTCTCATGCTCACATGTAAAACGCTTTCAATACCACGCCATTCTTCTATTCCGTTACCAAAATGAGGATTTTTTGATGCTTTAAAATCGTAGACAATATAGCCTCCGTTTTTATCTTCCTCCTCCTCGAATTTCTTCAAAGCCTTATGTGAAAATTCCACACGTCGGCCAAGCCATACCGGTCTGTTTTCCTTTGCTATCTCATATGTCACTTCCGTGCGCATGTTCTTTGAATCTAATTCATTCAAATGAATTGCTTCAAGGTCGTATTCATTCCGGATGCGGTAAAGCAAAAGATTGATGGCGCTTGATACGTTTTCTGATTCGTTTAAAAGGCGGAAAGCAAAATTTGTAAGAGAATAGGGCTCTCGTGTTTCAAAAGTTGCCTCTTCAAGCCTTGAAGCCCCCTTCTTGATTACCTCCTCGTTGTAAAGCTCCTCAGTATAAAAAGCATAGGAATTTCTTCCGTTATTTTTAATCGAATAAAGTGCCATGTCAGCTGCATGGAAAAGTTCTTCGAAATTAGAGCCCATGTCCGGATAAAGGGAAATGCCAACGCTACAGGTGACTCTGAAATTTGCCCTCTGTCCAAGGGTTATGTCCTTAAAGCAATCACGAAGCCTGCCCATTCTTGTGACAATTGAAGCTACGTCGTCTAAATCCTTTACAAATACCAAAAATTCATCTCCGCCGATACGACCCACAACCGAGTCTCTTGAAAAGGCTCTGCGGATTATTGCAGCTGATTCCTTAATGACTTCATCACCGAAAAGATGGCCCATGCAGTCATTGTAATTTTTGAAATTATCAATGTCGAATACTATCATTGCACACTGGGTATTTGGATTTTTCCGAATGTAATCCGTAATATTTTCCTGTGTTACAACTTTATTTAATAAGCCTGTCAAAGGATCCTGACGTGCCTTAATGGTAAGCTCCGATTCCTTGTTTTTTCTTGAGTCAATGTAGGAGCTTGAGCCTGCGTAAATAAGTCCCTCATCGGTGGAGGCAAGGCGCATTTTAACACAATGCCAGCGGTATCGTCTGCCTGCACTCTCTTTAAAGCGCGCTTCAAAGCCAATCTGATCTACAGCCTGGCTTGCGCGTCGTATTTCCTTTTCAAGCATGGGTAAGTCATCGGGATGAGCCTTTGATAATAAGAATTTTCTGAAATTGGAAATCTTATCGGGCTCTAAGATATTTCCGTCAACGTACCTGGTGATTTCAGCAGTGTTGTCGCTACAATTATAGACAAATGTAAAATCAAAGCTGACACTGTTGATGAGCCTAAGCAGCTTCATTTCCTGCTCACGCTCCATTAAAACTTCAGACACCTCTTTAACCATTCGATTTTCCTCGAAGAGTCCCCCGACTCTTTTTTACAATCAAAGTCTAGCAAAAATACACAAATTGTGCAATTCTATTTTCTTATTTTCGGCATTTTGTATATTTTTGGCCGTTCTTTTAGTACCTTTTTCCTAGTACCCCATGTATTAGCCCGTCTGCAAACGGCACGCGTACATTATTATGTACTTTTGTTAATCAAGAATTAAAAAACATGATACTCTAACTTTTCCGAAGTTGCGAAGCAAATTTTAAAAAAGGGGCATAAAATGCGCCGTGCATCGATTACAGGAAGTGTCATTTTGCTTCCATTTTTTAACCTTGTTACATGGTGATTTCCATAATTTTTTGATATAATTCACTTAACGAAAAACAAAGGGAGGAAAACATGAACGAAATAATAAAGAAGCGTAACGAAATTTTAGCCGCAAAGGTTATTAAAGGCCTTGAATCAAGAAACATGTCAGGGTATTATGCCCAAAACAAGGAAGAAGCCTTGAAGAAAGCCTTAGAGCTTATTAAGGAAGGCGACAAGGTTACAATGGGTGGTTCTGCTTCCGTTGTGGAAATCGGATTAAAGGATGCACTTATCAACGGAAATTACCAATTCCTTGACAGAGACCGTGAAAACGATAAGCGTGCCGCAATGCTTTATCAGTACGATGCCGACTGGTTTTTATCAAGCTGTAATGCCATGACCGACGACGGTATACTTGTCAACATCGACGGCAATTCAAACAGAGTATCCGCCATCGCCCAGGGGCCCTTACATGTACTGTTTATCGTGGGTATGAACAAGATTTCTACAGACATTGACAGTGCCATGAAGCGCGCAAGAAACGTAGCCGCTCCCATCAACGCTGCAAGATTTGGAAAGGACACTCCTTGTTCCAAAGTCGGCACCTGCTTAAATTGCAAGTCTCCAGACACCATCTGCTGCCAG
Organism: Lachnospiraceae bacterium; assembly: GCA_963643225.1. Taxonomy (GTDB): domain Bacteria; phylum Bacillota; class Clostridia; order Lachnospirales; family Lachnospiraceae; genus UBA1258. The sequence goes on along the minus strand of CAVIIX010000040.1, from coordinate 347 downwards.
TTCCTTATTACCCGTTACTCCCGTCACACTGACCGCATCCACGTAATCCTCGTCAACGACGACTTAGGCTATTAAAACTGCGAAGCTCTTTTTTATAGCACGGTCGCTATAGCGACATATTCCTTACGCGCGAGTGCGCATTCTTGGCACGTAGTGTTTTTTATCCTATAGAAAATTTCGTTGCAATTCCATATAGGTTAAAAAAGGACATCCTATTGGATGTCCTTTTTTAGAGCGCGAGACGGGGATCGAACCCGCGGCCCCCACCTTGGCAAGGTGGTGCTCCACCGCTGAGCCACTCGCGCATATAAAGTTGTATGTCTTGCAACAATGGATATATTACACGA
>CAVIIX010000039.1:0-7040 GCA_963643225.1 Lachnospiraceae bacterium | reverse complement strand
GAGCCACTCGCGCATATAAAGTTGTATGTCTTGCAACAATGGATATATTACACGATAGAAAATTTTTTGTCAACTAGAAAAGCAAAAAAACTTGCGCACTTGATTCTCTATACCGTGTCTGCTTTTAAAAAGTCAATGATATTCGCAATTTGCTTCGCTTAGGTTCTACTAAAAGCGGCACTACGTGCTTTACGAGGTACTGCGTTTGAAAGCAAGCACCTCGTTAGGGACCACTCACCACCTAAAGGCAGTGGGTTTTCTTGAGCTTTTATAAAGTATTCAATTTTCAAAAATTTAAGAAAATTCTGTTGACAAAAAATCTGCCTTCGTGTAATATATCCATTGTTGCAAGACATACAACTTTATATGCGCGAGTGGCTCAGCGGTGGAGCACCACCTTGCCAAGGTGGGGGCCGCGGGTTCGATCCCCGTCTCGCGCTCTAAAAAGGACATCTTAACGGATGTTCTTTTTGTATTTTTTTACAACACGTCTTATATGATGTGGCATTAGTATAACATCCTAAAAGCAAAAAGGTGGCAGGTTAAAAGACCTGCCACCTTTTTTATTCATAAAATTTATCAATTAATTTAACTGCTTCATTAAATGGATCCTTCTCCATATCAATCCAGTTAATATCTTTTCTTTTTCTAAACCAGGTCATCTGCTCTTTTGCAAGATGTCTTATTTCCATAAAAAGCTTATTGTAGAATTCATCAAAATCCTTAAATTCTCCTCTTAAATACATTAATATATAGCGGTATTCAAGACCAAGCTTATATAAGAATTCATCAGTTGCCCCGGCTTCCCTTAAGGCAGCTACCTCTTCTATCATGCCCTGATTAAGTCGTCGATCCAGACGTTCACGGATGCGTTCATACAGTACGCTTCGATCCCAGGTGACACCTATTACAAGGGTTTCATATCTTTTAGCGCTTGGCTTTTCTTCTGATTCTTTGGACATTATTTTTTCAACGGCACGCTCTACTCTTCTTTTATTTTTTAAATCAACTCTGTCTAAAACTTTCGGTGCCTGCGTTTTTATTATGTCAACCAATTCCTCCAATGATTTACTCTCTATTTCTTTTCTTAGTGCCATGTCAGGTTCTGATGCATTAAGATTATATCCATCCACAATGGAATTTACGTATAGCCCCGTACCTCCCACCAAAAAGGGAATAACGCTACGAGCTAAAATATCGTCAATAGCTTTATAGGCAAGCGACTGATATTGATATAAGGAAAAGAAATCGTTAGGCTCTGCCACATCCAAAAGATGGTGTGCAACACCCTTCATTTCTTTTTTAGTTACCTTTCCAGATCCCAAATCAAGACCTTTAAATACCTGTCTTGAATCTGCCGAAACGATTTCCCCTTTATATTTAAGAGCAAGCTCAATGCCAAGGCCACTTTTGCCGGAAGCATTTGTCCCTGCTATCACCACTAATTTTTCCATAAATAATTAACTCAAAAACTAATTTTTCTTCATTAAAATATTTGCAAGTTCTTCAAAGGTTGCATTATATGGCATCTGATAGGTGCCGACACAGAGTCTTCTGTCATAACCGTTTTCAATAAGGAAATCATCAAATTCAACTGCCGATTCAATGAGCCCCGCTTCAAACATTCTTCTTGCAACGCTTACGGAGCCATCGCCCTTTACTACCTTTATTTCAACGTATTCGTCAGATTCTGTATAGCCTGTTTCCCCTTCCGGTAAAGGATTAATCTTTGTAGGGGTGACTTCCTTTGTTTCCGATGTTTTTGAAGCACCAAGACTTTCTTCCTCGGACTCTGTCTTTATAGAAGGCTTTGTAGCTTCGCTTAAATCATCTGAAGAAACGTCTGCCAAAGAAACCTCCCCTTCAGAATCAGAAACATCTCCTTTTAAAGCTTCCGTATTAATCGCCGCGTCAGTATCATTATCAGAAACAGAAACAGCTTCTTTATTTTCTGTTTTATTTTCAGAAACCGTCTGCATTAGGGTCTGCTTGTCAACTGTCTCTAAAGCCCTTGAAGTCTTAGGCTGAGATACTCCCATCACCAAAGCTGCCACAATTAGCCCTGCGCCGATTCCCCGTAAATATGATTTAAGCTTCATATAAAATAAGCTCCCTTTCTTTTGCTAATGCAGGCTTGTCCTGCCTGTTTAGTATACCCTAATCACCTTCCATAAGTAAAGAATATCATTTACAACCTGCACTAGGTAGCAAAGGATAACCTCAGTCTATGTGCATAAGCCCAAAAGGACACCGGCTAACCGGTGTCCTTTTTTTATTCCTTTACAATGAATTCAAATGTAATCTGAATGTAATCCATATCCTTCATGTCCTGAGTGTCTACAATGCAGGGACTGCAGCCCACTAGCACGCCGTGGGAGCTTCTTGCATCACTTGGAAGATTTGATACCCAGCCGTTATAAATATTTACTCTTGTACACTTTCCGTCATCAGAGCTTGTATAAGGGAAAGCAGTCATCTGATAAGGCTCATCATTAATAAGTATTTCCTTTATTTCAACTATGCAGCCCGGATATAAAAGTTCAGCATCCGCTACGGCCAAAGCCGCAAAGCTAAGTCCTGTATTTTTTCCGTCAAAGTCAAGACGTACGGTGTATTCACCGGGGCCCTCTATAACTGCATTTGTGGCGGTAATACCAACGGTGTTATCGGCAGGATTAAAGGTGTCGCCTACACTATAGGTGCCTGCACCTCCGTTCCACATAATCCAGGCAACAGGTGTGCCTGCTTCATAGGTTTCAATGCCTTCCCACATATCAGGAGCATTTTCTTTGGCTGTATCAAAGTTCGTCTTAACCTTTTCAATATACGCATCCCCTTCAGCCGCTTCCACTGCGTAGCATCTTGATGTAAAAAGCTCCAAAGTGGAATCAGAAATCATTGTAAGTGTGGACTTGTCAAAGGAATTGCCCGTAGACCACAATACAGGGCAGAAACCGTTAATGTCACACACATCAAGAAAAGCGCCATTATATTCACAGGTATAGGGAATCTCATAGCTGGTGTTTTCGATGTAAGCCGGAAGTGCACCGTATTCGCCTATAACGACGCCATACCCCGCCTCCGTAAACTTCTTCATCTTGGCAACCTGAGTCTCCATATATTCGTATTCGCTCTTAAGCCCCCACCTATAGCCTTCAAGCTTTTCAAGGGTAATGTCGTTTTTATCGCCGCAATAATTCCAGGGATCGTAATAGTGAACCGACACAATAAGCTTATTTTGTGCCTTATCGGAAGGCATCTTAAATTTAGAGTCACAGGTCTTGTCAATGTTTGTGTTATAGCCTGCTATCAAAAGAAAACGATCGTCATTATTGCCGCCTGAATTTCTCACAATATCAACAAATTTCTGGTTGATTTCGTTGGTCATATCGTAAAGGCCGGTAGCTGAAAGGCTTCCTGAATCTGCCCAGTCACCGTTATCGTTAAGGCTGTCTCCAAGCTCTTCATTGGCAGATTCAAAAATCAGCATGTCAGAATAGTCTTTAAATCTTTCGGCAATCTGGCTCCACATGCTCTCATACAAGGCCCATGCATTATTAACCGTGTTCTGATTGCTTGAGCCAAACATAGCCCACCAGCCGCCGTCCCAATGGTCGTTAATGATAACGAACATTTCTGCATCAAGAGCGTAATTTACTATTTCCTCAACTCTGTCTAAATATTCCTTACCGATAGTGTAGTCCATTGATTCATAGTCAATCATGTTGGTCCAGGCTATGGGAATTCTCAAAGTATCAAAGCCGCAATTTTTCATGGCCTTCACCATTTCCGCAGTGGTGACAGGCTGTCCCCAATAGGTTTCATAGGTGGAAGCCGATGCCTTTGTGCCAAGATTTTCATGACCGTAGGCTTCCATTGTGTTGCCAAGATTAATACCGTTACCCATGTATTTTGTAAAGGTAACTGCATCTACATTCGTAAAATCAATGTCACTGAAAACTACCGTATTTGCAGAATCGTTTACGAAAGTCGCTGTTGTTTCTTTGGCCGCAACCTCTTCCCATGCCATATTGGAAAGCGTGAAGATCACGGAAATCTTTGTGGGATTTGAAACCGTTGTAAAATTAGCTACATGGCTTGAATCGCTTTCCGCCTCTGATACACAGGAGCCATCCCAGCCGTTAATTGGGTCATTTGTATCAAACACCCCGGAAGACTTAAAAGCAGCCTTTGGCTCTGTCATTGTAATTGTTAAATCCGTATCGTTAACGGTTACCTTATCGTAGAAAATATCGCAGGCCTTTAAAGGCGACTGATTGCCCTCAGCAACTCCAGCATCCAAAATGTAAATCGCTGTTAAATTCTTTAATTCCTTAACTCCTGCCGCAGCTGCCTCTTTTGACAGATCCGTTGCACAGTCAAAAGTAAGTGTGTACTGACCCTCTTCATAAACCTTAATGGAAGGTCCCTTTTCATTCTTATAATAGCCTGTGGAAGAATCGTTATAATAAACATTCAGTGCAAGCTCGATGAAATTATCTCCCGCCTTCTCAATTTCCTGTGTCTGTGCTTCAGTCTTTGTTTGAGACTTTTCTTCTGTTGTACCGCTTTCTGCATTGCTTCCGCATCCAAAGGTTCCTAAGCCCATTGCCGCCAGCAAAAGAAAAGCTAAACCCTTTTTAAATTTTTTCATAATCCTCTCCTTAAAGCAAAGTTATCAAGGCTTCACCTTAAGCATCTTAACACATTCACTTAAAAATTCTTAACCGTCAAAATTTCACTTAATATATGAACTTTTTATATTGCCACTGTCACAGGCTGAATCCAATGATATTCGCAATCCGCTTCACTGCCTGCTCATATAGCTAATTTAAAATAGTTTCGCAAGCGTCTGGCGCAGTCGCTAAGGCAAAATAATCCTCACGCGCGAGTGCGCATCCTTGGCACGTAGTGCCTTTTTTTGCCATATAGGCTTTCCTATATGGCAAAAAGACTTTCGCTTGCGAAACAAAGCGCCGATACATTGTATCGGCGCCTTAAATAGCATATTTATTTGATTATGTCAGAAAGCTCTTTGAATAAGGTAATCTGAATTTTTGCATATTCTATATCCATAAAGGAATATATGTTGTTTTCTGCAGAATCAGGACCGATTTCTACAGAGGTTTCTGTATCCCAGTCACCTGTCTGATTGTAGAATACGTAGGATACATCTGAATTTTCAGGCTTTGGTGAAGTGAAGTAGAAATGGTTGCATAAAAGTTGCGTACCGTCTTCGCTTAAATAGAAATTGCCTGCACACGCATAAGCTGCACCGCCTGAACCTTCATTAAAGAATGTGTTGTCTGTTAAAAGTGAATAGCGGTTTCTGTACCAGCCTTCAAAGACAAGGACAGGCTCTCCATCCTTTACGCTGTATACTGAATAAACCATCCTACCGCCAAGGGGCGTTGTCTCTAAATAATTGCAGGGCTCTGTAATGATGAGTTCAGCAATTCCGTCACCGCTTAAGTCCATAAGGGCATAGCCTAAATTGTCTAAAGCATTTTCATTATACATGATGGGCTCAAATAGTCCTGTAAAGCCGTCCCCTGCCATTGCATCCTGGTCTTTATTAACGATTGCTGAATAAACTGTTTCAATGATTTTGTAATAAGGTGTATCTGAGCCTTCATAAGTGAATGCTGAATATTCACCGCCTTCAAAAGGGCTTACTGTTGCAGCCGCTTCAGTGTTGTCTTCTTTTGCAATATCCTTTTCTTCATCGGTTGATGTGGAAGGTATTGTTTCTGCCTCAACCGTTTCAGCCTCCTTTACTACAGAAGCTACAGCCTCATCTTTAAAGCTTTTCTCCTCGTCATCCTTGCCACAGCCTGCCATTGATATGCATAAGCCTAAGGCAAGTGCAACTGTTAAAATTTTTTTCATTATAAATCCCTCCTTAAATAGTCAAAAGTGTTATAGCACAAAAAGAAAACTTGCGCCACACAATTCGATAGTTTAATATAAAGAAATAACGGAGGATTAACAAATGAATGAAAATTTCGAAAGCCTAAATAAGCGTGCAAAAGCCAATACAGTTTTGTTAATTGTAATATTGTCCCTTGTAGCTTTTATATTTTTAGTTGTGTTATTTGCTGTAATTATCATATTCTACATTTATTCAGCCTATTATCCTACCATCCAAATGCTGTCAGGTATTGATTTTGTGAAAATATGCAGCCAGCTATCCTCAATGGACCTTGAAGGTCTTTATGAAGAAATAAGCAAAATAGACATTGAAGAACTCACAGCCGAAATCAAGAATCTTGATATAAATATTCAGCGTATTGCAGATTCAATTCAGAGTGTCAGTGACAGCTTCAATGCTTTTAAGGGAATTTTCGTAAAATAATGGAATTAAAGAAATTAAACGATCGAATATCATATTTTGAAAGTGTTAAGGAGCCTCTGTCATCTGATGTGTTTATTATTAAAGGAAATAAAAATACCTACATTTTTGATGCCGGCAATAATTCTTTAATTACTAAATACTTAAATTCGATTAAGGGCAAAAAAACGCTCATTCTTTCGCACTTTCACAAGGATCACACAGGAATGGCAAAAGAAACCGAATTCAACACGCTATATGGCGGTTCCTACACCTGTAAAAGTTTAAATGAAGGCACAAGGATTGCAAAAGCCCTGGACATAGCTGACGGAGATTTAACCTTAAAAATAATTCCTATTCCCTCATCGCATGCCAAAGGGTGTCTTGCGCTTTTAATCAATAACGATATTTTGCTTACAGGCGATGCCCTTTACCCGGGTGTCAAAAGCGGCAGGGATTTTTATAATAAAAGCATATTATATGAGGAAATAAAAATTTTATCATCGATTGATTTTAATTATTGTATTTTAAGCCACGATAATGGAAAGCTAAGGAAAAAAGCCTTTGCGCTTAAATTGCTTGAAAAAGAAGTCACACGATCAGATTCTTAACCAGGAAGCTTAAAAAGCCTGCCTGCAGGATTTTTTCTTGTATGTCAACTACCCACCACCTAAAGGTAGTGGGCTTGTAACTGCCCAGTCGTAGTAAC
>CAVIIX010000038.1:0-7430 GCA_963643225.1 Lachnospiraceae bacterium | reverse complement strand
TAAAAGCGGCACTACGTGCCTTACGAGGTACTGGGCTTGTAACAAAACACCTCGTTCAAGAGCACCCACTGCCTAAAGGCAGTGGGTTTTCTTGAGCTTTTATAAATAAGCAAAATCACCACAATTTTGACGGATTATACTCTTCCTTCTTCATCAAACCCTTCAATATAATGCTTACACGGAGTGATTATAACATAGAAATTTCATTTTACAAATAAAAACGGAGAGGCATAACGCCTCTCCAAATGTCTTTATTTATTTACCAAGAAAAGCCTTAACGTCTGCTGCTACACCCTTACCGTCGAGCCTGTACTTTTCAATCAAAGCTGCTGCCGAACCGGATTCACCGAACACATCCTGCATACCAAGTTTCTTAACAGGAACAGGATATTTTGCACAGAGTGCATCACATACAGCGCTGCCAAGACCGCCAATAACGGAATGTTCTTCAACCGTTACAACCTTGCCTGTCTTCTTTGCACTGTTAACGATAATGTCTTCATCTAAAGGCTTAATGGTACAGATGTTGATTACTTCTGCATTAATACCTTCTTCTTTAAGCATTTCAGCGGCTGTTAAAGCAGAATCAACGCAGATACCTGTAGCAACAATTGTTACATCCTTACCTTCTCTTACAACTGTTCCCTTACCGATTTCAAATTTGTAACCGGGATTATCGTTGATAACCGGAACTGCTGCACGACCGAAACGAATATAAACAGGTCCTTCATATTCAAGAGCTGCTCTTACACAGGCCTTTGCTTCAACATCATCTGAAGGACACATAACTACCATACCGGGAATTGTACGCATTAAAGCGATATCTTCATTACACTGATGGGAAGCACCGTCTTCACCAACTGTAATACCTGCATGGGTAGCGCCGATTTTTACGTTTAAGTGTGGGTAACCGATTGAGTTACGTACCTGTTCAAATGCTCTTCCTGCTGCAAACATTGCAAAAGAAGATGCAAACGGGATAAGTCCTGTTGTAGAAAGACCTGCTGCGATTGTCATCATATTACCTTCAGCAATACCACAGTCAATGTGTCTTTCAGGGAATGCCTTTTTAAATACGCCTGTCTTTGTAGCTGCCGCAAGGTCTGCATCCAGTACAACGAGGTTTGGATACTCAGCACCGAGTTCCTTTAAAGCATTACCATAGCTTTCGCGGGTTGCAATCTTTACTACATCTGACATAATGCTTCACCTCTCTTTTCAAGTTCTTCCATAGCGATGGCATACTGTTCATCGTTAGGTGCCTTTCCGTGCCAGTCAATAGAGCCTTCCATGAAGGATACGCCCTTACCCTTTAAGGAATGAGCAATGATGATTGTGGGCTGACCCTTTGTTTCTCTTGCTTCCTTGAAGGCTGCACGAATCTGGTCAAAATCATGAGCATCAATTTCAATTACGTGAAAACGGAATGCCTTGAATTTATCTGCAAAAGGTTCTGCCGAGCAGACATCCTCAAGCTTACCGTCAATCTGAAGTCCGTTATAGTCTAAGATGACACAGAGATTATCAAGCTTTCTATGTCCTGCAAACATTGCAGCTTCCCATACCTGACCTTCTTCTGCTTCACCATCACCAATTAAGGTGTATACTCTGTTTTCTTTGCCCGTAAGCTTTGCACCCAGAGCCATTCCTACCGCTGCTGAAATGCCCTGTCCTAAAGAACCGGATGCCATATCAACACCGGGAATGTGTGTATTGGGATGACCCTGTAAATAAGAACCGAGTTTTCTTAAGGTAGTAAGATCTTCAACCGGGAAGAAGCCTCTGTTTGCAAGAGCTGAATATAAACCGGGAGCGGTATGTCCCTTTGAAAGAACAAATCTGTCACGATCTTCCTTTGAAGGATTCTTTGGATCAATGTTCATTTCTTCAAAATAAAGATACGTATAGATATCTGCAGCAGATAAGGATCCGCCTGGATGACCGCACTTTGCTGAATGTGTGCTTGTCACGATACCTTTACGAACTTCGTTGGCCATTTTCTGAAGTTCTAAGTTAGTCATGATGCCTCCTTATATTATAAAAAAATTATTTATCCGTGTTTAGGGTAGCATAGAAAGAAAAATTCGTCCATTTATTGTTATGCTAATTTTTTATCAATTCTTGCTATCTTTTTCAGGCTTTTGCCAATATTACACGACTATGGGCTTTGCCAATAGTACACGACTATTGGCTTTGCCAATAGTACACGACTATTGGCTTTGCCAATAGTATTCGACTATGGGCTATTGCCAATAGTATTCGACTATGGGCTATTGCCAATAGTACACGACTATGGGCTACTGCCCATAGTATTCGACTATGGGCTATTGCCCATAGTATTCGACTATGGGCTACTGCCCATAGTATTCGACTATGGGCTACTGCCCATAGTATTCGACTATGGGCTACTGCCCATAGTATTCGACTATGGGCTACTGCCCATAGTATTCGACTATGGGCTACTGCCCATAGTATTCGACTATGGGCTACTGCCCATAGTATGCCTTTTCACCATGCTTTCTATAGTAGTGCTTGTCCTGAAGCTCTGTTGGAGCAGGTTTAACTTCCGGATTAATAAGCTCCGTTCTGTAAGCCATCTTGGCTACTTCCTCTAAAACCACAGCATTGTGAACTGCCTCATGAGCATCCTTGCCCCAGGTAAAGGGACCATGGTTTTTACAAAGCACTGCAGGAACGGCCATATATTCCTTATCTTTAAAATAGTCAACGATTAAAAGACCTGTATTTGTTTCATAGGCTTCGTCTATTTCTTCTTTATTTAAGCATCTTAAGCAGGGAACCGTACCGTAAATATAATCTGCGTGGGTAGTGCCATAGCAGGGAATGCTTCTGCCTGACTGTGCCCAGCTTGTAGCATAGGAAGAATGAGTGTGTACTATCCCGCCCATTTTGGGAAATGCCTTGTAAAGCTCCAAATGAGTGGGGGTATCAGATGAAGGATTATAGCTTCCTTCTACCCTTTCTCCCTTTAAATTCATTACCACCATATCTTCCGGTGACAGCTTTTCATAATCGACACCACTTGGTTTAATTACGAAAAGACCCGATTCTCTGTCAATGGCACTTACGTTACCCCAGGTAAAGGTAACAAGACCATATTGAGGAAGCAGCATGTTTGCTTCATATACCTGTTTTTTTAATTCTTCTAACATTTTTATTTTACAGCCTTAATAGCTGCCCTTTCTGCTTCAATTGCTCTTTTATACGCTACGATATATTCATCAAATCCCTTTGCATCTTCTTGATTGGGAGCAATGGTTTCCTTCTTCATGCCTGTGAATACTTTGTTATCAAGGTAATCAGACAAGGTTTCTTTTGCCTCCTTCTGCACCATGTAGGAAGCAAGTACAGCCATGCCCCATGCACCGCCTTCACCTGCCGTTTCCATTACAGAAACAGGTGCATTTAAGGCTGCAGCAAGAATTGACTGTCCTACGCCCTTGGTCTTGAATAAACCGCCGTGACCGGTAATGGAATCAACCCTTACGCCTTCCTCCTTAAGCATAATATCACAACCCAGTTTAAGAGTTGCTAATGATGCATAGAGGTGAGTTCTCATAAAGTTTGCAAGATTCATGTTGGCATTCTGCTCTCTCACAAACAAAGGTCTTCCTTCATCAAATTTTGTAACACCTTCTCCCGAAAAATAATTAAAGGAAATTAAACCACCGCAATTTTTCTCTCCTTCAAGAGCCTTGTTGTATAAAGTACCGAAAAGCTTTGTCATATCTACTGTTATGCCGTAAGCTTCAAGGCTTTCCTTAAATAAGTTAACCCATGCGTTAAGATCGGAAGTACAGTTGTTACAGTGAATCATACCGACAAGATCACCGGCCGGAGTTGTCACAAGGTCAACCTCTTCATATACTCTTGAAAGCTGCTTTTCAAGTACTACCATTGCAAATACCGACGTGCCTGCAGACACATTACCCGTGCGCACCTTTACTGCATTTGTGGCAGCCATACCTGTTCCTGCATCGCCCTCACAGGGTGCGATGGGAATACCTGCTTCAAGCTCACCGGATTCATCTATGAAGGCTGCGCCTTCCTTTGTTAATACCCCTGCATTTTCACCTGCTACAAGCACCTTAGGGAAAATTTCCTTTAAATTATAGGGCATTCCTTCTTTTTTAAGTAAAGTGTCGAATTTAGATACCATTTCAGCATCAAAATTCTTTGTGGCAGGATCAATCGGGAACATACCTGAAGCTTCGCCTACACCCATTACCTTTTCTCCTGTAAGCATCCAGTGAATGTAGCCTGCAAGAGTAGTCTGGAAGGCAATATCCCTTACATGGCTTTCCTTATTTAAAATAGCCTGATAAAGATGTGCAATGCTCCAGCGCTGAGGAATATTATAATTAAATTCCCTTGTTAATTTGGCTGCTGCCTCTTCAGTAATTGTATTTCTCCAGGTACGGAAGGGTACAAGCAATTTACCGTTTTTATCAAATACAAGATATCCATGCATCATTGCGCTTATACCGATAGCCGCAAGCCTCTTAATTCCCACACCGTACTGAGCCTTAACGTCCTTCCTTAAATCGGAGTAGCATGCCTTAAAGCCTGAATGAATTTCTTCCATTGGATATGTCCAGATGCCGTTGTCCAAATGGTTTTCCCATTCAAAGCTGCCCTGGGCAATGGGACGGCTTTTATCATCCACCATAACCGCCTTGATTCTTGTAGAGCCGAATTCTATACCAAGCACTGCCCTTCCGTCTTCGATTAATTTCTTAATTTCCTCATTTGAATAACCCATTTGTAATCCTCCTATTCTGCATATGTTTTTACGCTTCCTCGTTCTTTTACATTTGTAGCCAATGATATTCGCAATCCGCCTCGCTACATGCCTGTTCATTTTCATTTTTTCAAACGCACAGGTTATAGGCTGGTTGTTTGTTTTCTTGTCTACAAGATTAGCCTTTTCCTTTATTAAAGTCAACGAATACTCCTACAACTACCAAACAAGTTGTGTATGTAACTTGTCTAAACAAATTAAATATGTCTAAATTGTTTTAAAACCCGATTTACAGGCTTTTTCTTTTGAAGTATTCTTTTTTTAGTAATCTATGAGGAGGACTCAAAAATGAAAGAAAAGAAGGGAATAACAGGTGCCGGAATTAAAATAATAGCCTGCATCTCAATGTTCATCGATCACACAGCGGCTGTGTTCCTTGAACGCTACCTGGCGGCACACGGCTACTATAATATAGCCACCCTCGAGGACAGCTATTCATTCCTTGCAAAATACGGTAATATCTACTATCTGTACGCTGCAATGCGTCTTATAGGAAGGCTTGCGTTCCCCTTATTCATCTTTATGCTGGTAGAAGGCTTTACCCACACTCACTGTAAATGGAAGTATGCTTTAAGGCTTTTAATATTTGCCTTTGTTGCAGAAATTCCCTTTAATTTAGCCTTTAACTATACGTTCTTTTATTCAGGCTACCAAAACGTAATCTTTACGATTTTCTTAGGCTTTTTGTTTATGTGGACAGCTGATTTCCTAAATCAAAAACAGCTTCCGCCGATGCTTGGATATTTAGGCATCATATTAAGCAGTCTCTTTACAGGCTATTATTTATATGATCTTTCTACAAGCCTTACCTACAATGCGGATTTTTCTTTATCTTCAATTCCTGCAGCATTAACAATAATCGGCATTGGCGCCGCCATTACGGTTCTTGTTTTAATTTTAGTAAATAAGCATAAAAGCTTTAATGATTTATCAATAAATGCTTTGTCATTACTTGCCGCCATGGTTTTAGCCTTTGCAGCCGACTTGCTTAATACCGACTACGGCTCTGCCGGAATATTTGCAATTGCAATTGCCTATACATTTAGAAATGATAAGAAACGCTCCCTTGCATATTCAGTATGTATCTTAACATTAAGTTCAGTCATGGAGCTTTTCGCTTTACTTGATTTAATACTTATTAAAAATTATAACGGTGAACGTGGCAAAACAAACAAGTATAGCTTTTATGCTTTCTACCCCTGTCACATTTTATTAATTCACATTGTGTCACACTTTCTTGGCTATTAATATTAAATAAAAAGGCGCGGTCGCTAAGGCGACATATTCCTTATGCGCGAGTGCGCATCATTGGCACGTAGTGCCTTTTTTGACCTATATGGAATTGCAACGCAATTTCCTATAGGTTTATAATAAAAGAGTTTCGCTTGCGAAACTAAAGCGCCGAGCGCGGTCGCTAAGGCGACATATTCCTTATGCGCGAGTGCGCATCATTGGCACGTAGTGCCTTTTTTGACCTATATGGAATTGCAACGCAATTTCCTATAGGTTTATAATAAAAGAGTTTCGCTTGCGAAACTAAAGCGCCGAGCGCGGTCGCTAAGGCGACATATTCCTTATGCGCGAGTGCGCATCATTGGCACGTAGTGCCTTTTTTGACCTATATGGAATTGCAACGCAATTTCCTATAGGTCAAAAAAGAAGCAGCCTCACCTCTGCTTCTTTCTTTATGCCACTATATATACCAGGTCTTTTTAATTATTCTTTTATAACAGCTTCTTCTTTTGCTTCATTTAAAGGATTTTTGTCCTTCCTTAAAGCAAAGATCAAAAATGCAATACCAAGCACTAAACTAAAGATTCCGTAAAACTGTGCGGTTGAAAGTGCGCCAACACTTCCTCTGCTATCATTTCTTAACATTTCTATAAAGAATCGTCCGATACTGTAGAAAATTAAATAGCATGCCGTTACCGTGCCTTTTTTGTTTGTCTTCTTTGCAATAACTAAAAGAAGTGCCATATTTACAAAATTGGCTCCTGCTGAAATAAGCTGTGTAGGGATAAGACTTACGTTGTTGGGAGCATAATTTGAATTATGGAAGGTAATACCTATCCAGGAATCTGTTTTTCTTCCGTAGCAGCAGCCTGCGCAAAAGCAACCTATGCGGCCAAAGGCCTGAGCAAGTGCAACTGAAGGCATACACAGTTCCAAATAATCAAGAAAACGTACCTTTTTTATCTTTGTATAAATAAATACAGCTAAAATACCGCCTGTAATGCCACCGTATACCACAAAGCCGTTTGCAGATATAAAAGATAAGGGATCCTTTATAAAATCCTTCCACTCTACAATGCAGTACATTATCTTCGCGCCTAAAAATCCAAACACTGCCGAGCAGAACACTATTCCGTAGCAGATATCATCATTTAAGCCCTGCTTTTTTGCTCTGTAGCTGCATAGCCACAATGCAAGCAGCAAGCCTGCCGCTATACATACTCCGTATCCATGAATCGTTATCGATCCGATGCTGAACCAATCATTCCACATATTACCCTCCATGTATAAAAACTTGCGCGCCAAAGCGGTATGTGAAGCGTCAATGATATTCGCAATTCGCTTCGCTACGGCTCTACTAAAAGCGGCACTACGT
>CAVIIX010000037.1:6786-8054 GCA_963643225.1 Lachnospiraceae bacterium | reverse complement strand
GACCTACGCATTACGAATGCGTTGCTCTACCAGCTGAGCCACGGAAGCATAATCACAACAAAGATTATTATATGTTGTGATTATAAATTTATCAAGAATATTTTTCAAATATAAGTAAAGTTAAAGGAGCAATTTTTACGCTTAAAGCATCCTTCTTGCCATCTGCCTTTAAGGGCCTGCTCTGCTTAGGTCTGCCGACAATTTTATCGCTTCCCCCGAATTTAATTAATGATGAAGAAAAGCTTTCTTTATAGGTGCCCTTTTCAACTCCTATATTAATGCTTTGTTCAACATTTTTAAAATTAGCTACAACTAAAATTTCTTTATTTTTTGATTTTCTGATAAATGAAATAACCGAATGCTTTGAATCAATTGCATTTACCCATTTAAAGGAAGCCTCTGAATCATCTTCAAAATTTTCGCTATCCGGTCCTGCATACATACAGTTAAGGACTTTAAGCAGGGCTAAAATTTCCGGACCTTCATCAATTAAATTTAAGCATTTACGACCCGGATGCAAATAAGTATATGAAATCAAAAGTCTTACCTGTGCCTGTTTTTCAGATTCGCTCCCCGGTAAAAGCTTGTATAAATCAGTTATCTTATTACCGTAGTCTTTATTTAAAAAGGATAATATAAACCTTTCGCAATATATATAAACCGGACTGTAGGTTAATACCGAATGGAGCTCACTTCTTTTGTCAAAATCAGCACTTAAATATTCAAATAAATCCTTATCAAACTGAGCATGAAGCTTATAATCAAAGCCAAGACCGTTATCTTCAAGCGAATCCGTTAAATTATTAGAGGATAAGGAGCCTGCGGCAATAGTAATTAAATTCGAATAACGCTTATGTAAAATTGAATTTAAATGTTTAATTAATTCAAATCCGTTTACATTTTCATTGCCGCCATACATATTAGGAATATAGCTTCCATCAAAAATGCCAAAATCCAAATACAAAATTCTGTCAAGGCCGTCAATACATAAGCCGTCAAGGCTTAAAATCTTAACAAAATAATCACAGGCGCTGATGATGTAATTTCTGATATAGGCCTTATTAAAGTCAAAAGAAAGTAATCCATCAATTTCCTTATTTTCGCCTTCATAAAGCTTAGTGCCGTCAAAGCCTCTTAAGCCGCCGTTATCAGGCAAAAAAGCGGAAGCATCAATTGTAGAAAAAACCCTAATTCCTTTTTCATGAAGTAAATCTACTATTTTAACAATTTCCTTAAGCCTTAATATATCCGGATCAACTGCATAAAAG
>CAVIIX010000037.1:0-6776 GCA_963643225.1 Lachnospiraceae bacterium | reverse complement strand
AAGGATAATTTGCCGTAACCTGTTACGTCCTTACCCTCGCAAAAGGATAAATCGTTAAACAAAACACCATTAAAGCCTGAAGATAAAGCATTAATAATTTTTTCTGCTGCTTCTTCGGTTTTTAAGCCTTCTTTGCAAAAATCCTTTAACGAAATATTTAATAAAGAAAATTTTGAATCAAGCGGTTTTCTTTTATATTTAACCATCTCCCATTCAGGCTCTTCGATAATACGGCTGGCATCGCCCTTGCCCTTTTCAATCGATAAAGCGAAGGGGTCTCTCTTTAAGAAGGTAAGTCCTGACTGTAATTTAATCTCGAATTTATAGAGTGAGCCCGTCTGGACACCCGGTATAAATAAGCCAAAGACTCCCGCATCGGATATTTTGCACATCTGGTTTATTCTTCCATCCCAGTTGTTAAAATCCCCCACTACGCTTACTCTCAGGGCAGAAGGCGCGTAGCACAAAAATTCAACTCCTAAAATTCCTTTTCTTTCTACAAAATGGGCACCAAAATATCTGTATGAATCGTAGAAAATACCGCCTTCAAGCTTTTCCTGTAAATTGGTCCAAAACATTGGAATGTATTTATAGACTTCAGGTTTTCTTACTGCTTCATCGTTTTCATATTTAACAATATATTCATAGGATATAGGAGTTTTTGACGGAATAAAAGCCGCAAAAAAGCCCTCTTCATCAACTCTCTCCATTAAAATTTCTTTTTCCGTGTGAAAATTAAATACAGAAACACTTTCAGCTCCCGGATAAAAGCATTGAATCAGATAACCGCCGTTAACCTGTTTTTCACCCAGAATGTTTTCCGGATGGTCGCATTCCGAATATACGACACTTTCAATCTCGGGCCAGTTCATAAGCCTGTATAATTTATTGTCCATTTGTCTTCCCCATTAGAAAAAACTGTTTTAATTTAATTCATGTATAAACAAACCGCTTCTTAATTTAGGCTCAAACCAGGTGGATTTAGGCGGCATTAAAAGTCCTGCATCAGCAACAGAGAAAAGCTCTGACATTTGTGTTGGATACATCGCAAAGGAAACCTTACCGTCTGTCAAAAGTCTCCTTCTTAATTCTTTAACTCCTCTTATACCACCCACAAAATCAATTCTTGGGTCAGTTTTAGGATCCTTAATGTTTAAAACAGGATCTAATAAATATTTCTGCAATACAGACACGTCAAGACTTTCAACAGGATTGTTAAAATCGATGTTACCCTTAAAGGAAATAACATATTCCTTATCGCCTATAAACATGTATACATCGCCTTTTTTTGAAGGCTTAGCATCAGAAACAGGAATTTCCTTAAGGTTAAAATCAAGAGAAACCTTATATAAAAATTCATCAATACTCAAGCCGTTTAAATCCTTAACCACACGGTTATAATCCATTATATACAGCTCTGAATCCGGGAAAATAACCGATAAGAAATAATCGTATTCCTTAGAGTACCCGTCCCCGTTCCCTCTTCTGTTAGCTGAAACCCTGCAGGCAGAGGCACATCTGTGATGGCCGTCAGCAATGTAAAGATTTGGAATGTCCTTAAAATTTTTAACAATAAAATCAATATCTGCTTCTTTATCTATAATCCAGGCTCTGTTGCGAATATTATCCTCAGATGTAAAATCACAGAAGGGCGTATTTTTCTTAAAGCTTTTAAAGAATAAAGAAAGCTCTTCTTTATCTCTGTATGCTAAAAATATAGGACCTGTCTGGGCATTTAGCGTATCAACATGCTTAATTCGGTCAAGCTCCTTGTCGGCTCTTGTATTTTCATGCTTTTTAATAATGCCTGTTTCATATTCCCTGACGGATGCAGTGCACACAAGTCCTGTCTGGGCACGTCCATCCATAGTCTCTTCATAAAGATAAAAGCAGGGCTTTGAATCCTTGACGTAGTAACCCTTTTCCTTAAATTCTTCATATAAGGCTTTAGCCTTTAAATAAACCTTTTCATCATAGGTATCAACAGAATCGTCAAACTGGGTCTCTGCTCTGTCAATATTTAAAAAAGAATAAGGGTTATCCTTTACTGCTTCTTTAGCTTCTTTTCTGTTGTAAACGTCATAGGGTAAAGCGGCGATTTTGTCTTCCATTGAAGACATAGGTCTTACTGCCATGAAGGGTCTTACTATAGCCATAATTTCCTCCGAATATTTGATAAAAACAGTTTATCAAAAATTTATCGCCAAAACAATGTTAATAGTGATAAAATAATATAGACTTTTAAGCGATGCGGAGGTACTTTTATGGAAAATAAGGAAAAATATATATACAAAAAAGTAACAGAATATGCAGATAAGGTTTTAGACGGAATAGATCCTCAGAAGGTACAGGTTTCCTTCCAGTTAGAAAAATTAAAGCCCGTTATGGAAGAGCTTTCAAGTGAATTAAAGGAAAGCATTGAGGATATTTTCATTACTTACATGGATGAAGCCTCCAATGCATCTGTAATTACTGAAAATAAATTTCAGTCTACCATTGGCGACATGAATAAGTATGGCGATCCTGTGTGGACGGAACGCTTTTAAATCAGTTAAAGAAATATTCAGAGTCAAGTACTCTCTAACGAGTCCTGATTTTTTGTTAAAAAATAAGACCTGCAGCTTCCTGCAGGTCTTTTTATATCTTTATTTTACCACTCTTACTCTGTATACACCGTCAATAGCTTCAAGCTTCTTAACGATATTCTCTGTAGCTGTTTCTTCAACATCGAGCATTGTGTAAGCAACCTCGCCCTTAGACTTGTTGCTTAAATTTGCAATGTTAATGTTCTCTTCCCCTAAAACTGCAGTAAACTGAGTAATCATGTTTGCAACGTTCTTATGGAAAATAGCAACTCTTCCGGCAGATTCGCATACGCCCATATCAACTGCAGGATAGTTAACTGAATTTCTGATGTTACCGTTTTCAAGGTAATCCATCATTTCAAGAACCGCCATCTTTGCACAATTGTCTTCAGACTCTGCTGTTGAAGCTCCAAGGTGAGGAGTTACGATACAGCCCTTTGTACCAACTGTAGTGTTGTTAGGGAAGTCTGAAACGTATTTTCTAAGCCTGCCTGCAGATAAGGCATCTACAACAGCTTCTTCATCTACAAGTAAATCTCTTGCAAAATTTAAGATGATTGCAGTAGGCTTCATCATTGCGATGGCATCTGCATTAATCATTTTCTTAGTGGAATCAAGAAGCGGTACATGAATTGTAATAAAATCACAATCCCTGTAAATTTCATTAACGTCTGTTACATGCTTAACCTGTCTGTTTAAGCTCCATGCTGCGTTGATTGAAATATAAGGATCGTATCCGTATACCTCCATGCCCATGTGGATTGCAGCATTTGCAACTAAAGCACCGATAGCGCCAAGACCGATAACACCAAGCTTTTTACCAAAAATTTCGGTGCCTGCATAATTTTTCTTTTGCTTTTCAGCAGTCTTTGCAATATTTTCATCATCCTGATTGTCAAGACACCACTGAATACCGCCCATTAAATCACGGGAGGCATAAAGCATACCTGCAAATACAAGTTCCTTAACGCCGTTAGCGTTGGCACCGGGCGTGTTAAATACTACAACACCTTTACTTGCAAGCTTGTCTAAAGGAATATTGTTAACACCTGCACCGGCTCTTGCTACGCAGAGAAGCTTTTCTGAAAAGTCCATTTCATGCATATCGCCGGAACGAACAAGAATACCTTCAGCTTCATTAATATCTTCTGTCTTTGCATAATTATCGGAGAAATTGCAAAGGCCTACATTTGAAATCGAATTTAAGCAATTATACTTAAACATTATGCATTTTCCTCCTCGTATTTTTTCAAGAAATCAACCAAAGCCTTAACACCCTCAATAGGCATAGCGTTGTAAATGGAAGCTCTTAAACCGCCTACACTCTTATGTCCCTTAAGATTATCAAAGCCGGCTGCCTTTGTAGCTGCAACAACAGCTGCATCCTTTTCAGCATCACCTGTTACAAAGGGAACATTCATAAGCGAACGAAACTCCTTTTCAACAGTGCCGTGGAAATATTTTGAATTATCAAGGAAATCATAAAGAATAGCTGCCTTTTCCTTGTTGATTTCGTTCATCTTTTCAAGGCCGCCGATGCTCTTTAAATATTTAAACACCTTACCGCAGCAGTAAATTGCCCAGCAATTTGGAGTATTGTACATGGAGCCGTTCTCGGCATGAGTATCATATCTTAAATATACAGGAGTCTTTGCATCAATATCCTCGTTTATTAAGTCTTCTCTTATAATAACAATTGAAAGACCAGCAGGACCAATGTTTTTCTGTACGCCGCCGTAAATCATGCCGTAATCTGATACGTTACAGGGCTTTGATAAAAACATTGAAGACTGGTCTGCCACTAAAATTTTACCCTTTGTGTTGGGTAGGGACTGAAATGTGGTGCCATGTATTGTTTCGTTCTCGCATATATATACATAATCGGCATCCTCATCAATAAAAAGATTGGAACAGTCCGGAATATAGCTGTAATTTTTATCATCACTTGAAGCAATAATATTCACCTTACCGAATTTCTTTGCCTCTGTAGCAGCTTTTTTAGACCATGCGCCGGTAACAATATAATCAAATACACCGTTCTTACAAAGGTTCATGGGAATCATTGAAAACTGTAAGGTTGCGCCGCCCTGAATAAATAATACCTTGTAATTGTCAGGAATATTCATTAAATCTCTTAAGTCTGCTTCAGCTTCATCTGCAATCTGCAAAAAGACCTTAGATCGATGTGACATCTCCATTACGCTCATTCCGCTTCCCTTATAATCAAGAAGTTCAGCCTGGATTTCTTCAAGTACAGGCAATGGCATCATGGCCGGACCTGCTGAAAAATTGTAAACTCTGGACACTTTCTCATCCTCCTTAAAAACTTTTAATAGTAATCATACGCTTTCGTTATTTTATTGTCAAACCAAAAAAGCACTAATTTTTAAATTTATTTATAAAAGCTCAAGAAAAATCGAAGCAGATTGCAAATACAACTTATTTAAAGGAGCGAAGCAATTTCGGATAAAAGGCGCATGAAATGCGTGGTGCATCGATTACAGGAAGCATTTTTCTTCATTAAATGTCATTTATATACAATTACAGGAATTCCCTCTTCTATATTTTCAAATATATACCGGGCATCCTCTTTTTGCATATTTATGCATCCCTTTGAGCCGTTAGTTAAATACCTTGTGCCCCCAAAGGACTTTTGCCAGCTTGCATCATGAAGTCCTAGCCCTTTATAAAAAGGCATCCAGTAATCAACATAGGAGCAATAGCCCTCTCCTCTTAAATATGTTCTCTGCCGTTTTCTGTTAATATACGCAATAACCTCTATAGTTGCATCCTGATTGTTTGGATTACCGGAAACTATATCAAAGGTTTTATCTAAATTGTTTTCTTTAATAAAATATAAAACCTGATTAGTTAAATCCACTTCTATAAAGGTATCTCCGATGTCGTTTAACCCCCTTGCGTACCCTTCATGTATATACGAGGGTATATGATTTTCCGTAATGCCTTCTTTAATTGCATTTATCAGATATTCTTTTTCTTTTGCAGTATCAATTTTAGTGCCGTATACGGATAATGCTATATGCTTTACAGCGCCGTTAAATGTCGCATATTCTCTTGGCTTTTTATATGTATCGTAGGCATTACACAAATCAGTAATATATGCCTTAACCCTTTCCTCGTTTAATTTAATATTGCCGTTATCATCCCTGATAAAATCAGTAAGCTCATCATTTAAATCATAAAAGCCTGATAAAACCGCACTGTCTACAGGATAAATTTCCGCGCCGAAATCAAGGGTGATTTTAGTTTTAAGTAAAGGCAAAATTTCTAAGTAAAGAGCCTCCTGCTTTGAAGCTTCTTTAGATAAAGAACGCTCTTTAAATTCATCCTTTTCAATGTAAACATTAAAATCCGAATACATTGATTCCTTACATTTTTCAAGCACCAAATTTTCTTTAAGCACCGGCGTTGTGTCTTTATTAAGATAATATCCCTTTTCCTTATCGCAAATAAGCTTTACGGTCTGAGGTCTTAAAGAATCTGTTTCTTTTACTAATATAAGGGAATTTACAGCATCAACAAGTTTTTCATCATCAAAATGAATTGTTGGTTCAAAATAGCTTTCAGCGCTTAAGGAAAAAATGTTTAAAAACCATAAAAATGGCACCTTAGATTTATATAATTTTTCAAGACCGTCTTTATAGTCAATTGAAAAATCGATATCACTTAATAAAATTTCTTCACTGTCATAAAGGTCTGATGAAATTACAATTTTTGTGTAATTAAAATTATTAACAAGCTCCTCGTTAATGCTTTCAACAGACCTCCCTGCAGCATAAACTCCGTTAATCCATGTACCATAAGTAAACCCGTCTTTATAATACAAAGAAACAAACAGGTAAAACAAAATTACAAATGAAAAAATTGTTAAAAGTATTCCTATTGAAAGCTTTTTAAGTCTATCCTTCATAAAAGAATAATAATTTCCTTTGAGTTCTTTTCGGAAAATACAGTAGTTTTTGGTGAGTCCACTTCACTGAAAACTATCCTGCCACACAGGGAAAATAATCCTTAACAGTTCGTAGTTTTATCATAATTTACCTCCTTAAATTTATAATTAAATTTCAAACGCAAAACAAGATGTTCTAGCCTATCCAATAGCTTAGCGCTCTGTCAATGATATTCGCAATTCGCTTCGATACGGCTCTACTAAAAGCGGCACTACGTGCC
>CAVIIX010000036.1:0-11738 GCA_963643225.1 Lachnospiraceae bacterium | reverse complement strand
AGCACCTCGCGGGGAGCACCCACTGCCTAAAGGCAGTTGGTTTTCTTGAGCTTTTATAAATTACATCTTAATACCTGTACTTGAAATGCTTTCAACGAAGGAACGCTGAGCAAATAAGTAAAGTACTATTAAGGGCATGACGATCATAAGCGTACCTGTTGAAAGTATACAGTTAGAATATGCCGTAGAAATTGTTGTAACCTGTCCCGTCATACGCTGTATATAACCTGAAAGAGAGTCAACAATTGTAGAAAGGGATGTGCTGACAAGCTTTGTGGTGCCAAGGAACAGTCTTGAATAAAAGCCGTCTGTCCACTGCCATACAAAGGCAAATAAGAAACAGGACGTAATAATAGGCTTTGCTTCAGGAAGCATTATCCTGAAAAATGTCTTAAGTGTACCGCAGCCATCTACATAGGCTGCTTCTTCAAGGTCAACAGGTATGTTTCTAAAGAACTGTCTTATCATGTAAATATATAATCCGTTCTTAAGACCCATACAGGTTGCACTCATTAAATAATAAGGTATGACAGAACCTCTTAAATTAATCGTATTTCCTGTTAAAGCTTTAAAAATTCCGCAGAAATCGAAGAATTTAAAGTGAAGATATAATGAATTTGAAATAGTCTGGGGCGGTATCATTATTATTAACAATACACAGACAAACCAGAATTTCTTTAAAGGAAAATTAAATCTTGCAAAGCCATAGCCTACGAGTGTGCAAACTGCAATCTGCAAAATTGCTATTGTTAAAGAAACGATTAATGAATTCTTGATAGCATCTTTATAACTCATAAGCTCTGCAGCAAGCGAATAATTTTCAGTTGTAAAATTCTGAGGAATTGAAATAACAACAGGGTTAAACAAATCCTCTTCCGTCATAAATGAAACAGAAATCTTATTAAGCATGGGCTGTAAAATCATAAAGCACATACCGAAAAGTAAAATAAATCTGCAAATAGAGATAAATATTTCACCGATTCTCTTTTTAAGTAAATAGCCGTTTGATTTTCTGTTTCTTTCCCAGAATTCTTCTCTTAATAATTTTTTAGCTTCGCCTTTAGTCATAATAGTAAACCCCCTTATTAATTATTAAGGCAGTAATACCGGTAAAGGCCATTACTATTACGAAGTAAACCCAGGACATGGCAGATGACAAACCGTAATCAAGATTTAAAATCATAATCTCCTGAATTTTATCGATTACCTCGTTATCGGATCTCATGCAGAAATCAACGATTGTGTAAATCCAGTTAACTAAGAAAAGTGAGCTAATCATAGGGAAAGTAATCTTCCATAAGCTCTCCCATTTTGTACAGCCTTCAATATCGGCAGCTTCATACATACTGGATGAAATTGTCTGTAAGCCTGATAAGAAAATAATAATCTGAATACCTGAGGCTAACGCTACATCATAAATATTATCAATTAATTCAAATACTATTTCAAAGGCTTTCGTACCGACACCCGATGTACGCAGAATGTTTTCAAGTGCTCCCGTGATGCTTATGCTTTCGGTGGCATCTTCAATTGCAACGTTTAAGTTGGCAATAAGCTGGTTATTTGTTTCAAGTCCAAGCATAACACCTGATGATAAGATTACCGGTAAAAAGAAAATCGCTCTTACCAACGCTCTCCCGTGGAATTCCTGATTTAATATTAAGGCCACAAAGAAGGAAAATACCAAAATAGCCAGTGAATAAATAACCATTCTTGATAATTCCTCGACCAGCAGCTGTGAAAAGTCAGGGTCTGAACGAAATGCCTTAATGTAATTGTATAATCCCTGATAAGTGTATACGATTGAACCGGTAGAAAAATCCACGTTACACAAACTCATATACAAGGACTGGAAAAGGGGCTTCACCATAAACAGCAAAAATCCGATTATAAACGGTGATATAAATAAATATCCCGAAATAGCCTTACGCTTCTGAAGACCCGCTAATTTATTTTTTTGTTTCTTCATAAATAAAACTGCCTTTCTGTGAATACTTATTTTATAACCACATAATCTCTTGCAGGTACTGTCACATTACCTTCTTTGTAATCGGCATATCCGTAATTAACATAAACCTTTGTGCCGTCTTCATATTCCGTTAGAGAAACCGTGTCAGTTAAATTATCATGACCTGTCATTTCCTGATTGTAGGTATGTCCAAGTTCTGAATTAAATCTGTTATAGATATCAAGCATTCTGTCATGCCATGCATCATATTCTGCACCATAATATTTAGGATACATCGTCTTCTGTAAAGAGAAGGAGCTTTCATCCATAAGTGCAAAGCTTAACGCCGCCCCATATTCTGCTGCATATAAAAGTGAGTCCTCTTCATTACCGGAAATATTGATTGAATCTCCTGCGTAATTTACATAGCCGTGAAGTGCAAGCTGATAAAAAGGAATGCATTCATCTAAAATTGTGTACTCGCTGCCGCGTAAATCCATGTTTGTAACAAAATCCGTATATGCAATTGCATAATCGTTACCCATGTTAATCATTACATTTTCATTGCCATCAGCAAGTGCTTTGAAAATTTCCACCTGATCCTTTAAAACCGATTCCCTTGTACGGGTATCTTTTTTATAAAAGTCACTTGATAAATCCATGCCGTTATCTTCAAAGCAAATACCCGTATTGTTTTCCTTACAGTATTTAACCAGATTATCAGCCATCTTCAGGGCTTCATCCGTATGAAGCAAATAATATGGATTTGAATTTTCTCTCTGGGCATAGGTTACTGCACTATAATCGCTTAATAATACCCTTTCCCGACTTAAAAGCTTGGCTGCATCGGTAAAAGAAAAGAATCCGTCAAAAATATTACTTTCCTTTGCATATTGAGTTATGCCGTTTAAATATAAATCAACCGAAAGCTTATCAGCAGTTGAAATTAAATTTTTAAAATCTTTTTTCGATCCGAGTGAATGAATTAAATCAATATCATTAAGCACCTGTTGCCATACACCGCCGTTACACCAACCGGTTAATTTGACGGACAAATTATCAATTCCGTCTGCAGCCGATAAATTATTAATCATGTCAGCGGCTTCAGTATACGTAGTAAGAGCTAATGGTCTGGAAACAGGTACACCTAAAATCTGTTTAACCTTGTCAACAGCACCTACCACTTCCACCATTACAGGTGTTGAAGTATCGTCATTTAATGTTAAATAACCGTCATATTTATTCTGTAAATAACCTGCATAATCTTTAGCCATATCTACATAGTCATCAGAATCCACAAAGGAATATCTCTGAATTAAAGATTCATCCTGAGGAAGTGTTTCAACATAGGTGTAAATATCGGAGTTAGCAATATCACCTACATCGTACTGTTCTCTTTCACATATTGAGTAAACAGCATTTACGTAGTTATAGCTGTTAACCTTACCGGAAATATCAGCCTGAATGGATGCATAGGATGAGCCTTCATCAATTGTACATACAAAGGACTTACCGTTATTGCAAATACCGAAGGCATTGTAATAAGCACGAGTGTTATGTACAACCGAATCTCTTGAAATACAGTAATCCCAACCGTAAAGATTAGCATAATAGCTTGACTGGCTGGTGCGTCCGTTATTGAAATTAATTGTGGCACCGCCGCCTTCAGGCACTACAATATATCCTTCATCCTCAGTGGAGCCTGCTCCAAAATAAGGAAGAATTGATAATGTGTAAATAGGATATTCTTCTTTATAATCAATACTTGACATGGGGACTTCAACAACAAGGTCGTCACCGTCAAGCTTATAAATCATATCCGCCGTAAAGATAGGCTTATCAGAAGTCTTTGCTCTTGTATCAAGCTCCTTATCCGCAATGTAATCTTCGTAGGTGTATCCTGCTTCCGCAAAATATTTCTGAATCGATTTCTTAATATTATCATTGGCAGAATCTCTTAATACATAAATTACAGATGTCTCAAGAATGGGGAAATTAGCAAGCAGTTCTTCCTTATCATCCTTTTTCCCAAGCTTGTTGATATCATATTTTTTAAAATACTGTTCGGAAAAGTTTTTACCGTCCAAGCTCATGGCACTCATGAACTGATCGTAACGGTCCTCTGTGATAACAGGAGGAATAACATATTCCTTTTCAACCTTACCTATAGAATAATTAACTCTAATATAATCATCACCCTGCTCTACATCATAAATACCGTTTTCAATTGAATAATTGTAGTTATTAAGTGTAGTCTGGGCGCCTGTGTCAATTGAATACACTAAAATCATGGTGGAATTCAATTTTCCTTTTTCTTCCGTTAGTGCAAGAGAATCGTTTGATGCATTCTCCGGATTTGAAAGCCAGATATTTCCGGATTTCTTATCAGTAACAGTGAAATGTGTGGTGACTGGGTCAAAAGAAAATTTAAGATAATCATTTTCTAAAACCATCTCGGAAGAATCACCTGCATAAGACTCAACCGTCACAATTTCCTCCTCTTCTTCAATTGCCTGATAAGTAATGATTGCATACACAAAGGCTGCAATAATCGCTGTTAAAATACATGGGAAAATCAGGCTCTTTAAGAATTTAATCCGTTCTGCTTTTTTTTCAGTTTTAATTTCTTCACTGACAGGTCGTCTACTCATTTATAAATACTCCATAAAGCTACAGTCTGAATAACAATTCTCTACCAAGAGATATAAAATATGCTACACCCTGTGAAATCATGCTAAAGAAAAGCATAAGGATGAAAACCATTACTAACATTGCAAAAAGTGTTGCTATAGTGAATAAAATATTCTTTCCGCCGCTGAATTCATGAATCTGACCCATAGCGCAGATAATTAAAATTGCGGCATAAATTAATGAAAGGGCACTTAATACCGTATAGAACTGGCCTTCTTCAACGGTAACAAAATTTGAAAAAATCATCAAGGGAACCTGAACGATTGGATAAATTGCCATGCCATAGCAGGTAGCCATATAAATCTGTCCGAGTCTTCCTTTACCGTCAAAGAGCGTTGTCAATGCCCAGTTGCCTACAACCCATAATGCAAGGGGGAACAAAATACTTGCTATATAAAGAAAGATATTTATTTCTTCCCAGTAAACCGTTACAAATATAAAGCTTGTATATTTAAGCTTTAAAAGTCTTACAAGTACGGTTATGAACAATATTGTATTTGCAGCCGCATAGGTGCCCCGCTTTTCGTGAGTCAGATCCCAAAAGCCGTCAAGGGGATGGGTAATGCAGTACAAAGAAAATTTTAAAGATTTTAAATACCTAAGCCAGGTATCTTTCCGGGTTAGTGAAGCAAGCATGCCTTATTCTCCGTCTTTTTTATTGATAACAAAAATATCAGCAATTTCTATTTCATGTTTAATCGATTTAACCTTGCCAATGCTTAAAGGCACCAGGAATAAAAGTAAAATTACTATAACAATCGGAGCTATATTCTCTTCTACCCATTCCTTACGGTATTGCTTATAGGCCTTTGAATAATTCTCATCGTCATATTTGACTTCAAAATATTCCATTGCTTCTTTGTAGTTTTTGGTACGAAGAAGTGAACGTCCGATACCGATATAAGCTAAATCGTAATTACCATCTAAATCCTTAACCTGTCTCCAGGCTTCACCGGATTCATCGTATTTACCCTGATCGAATAAATCGATTGCGTCGTATACTAAAGAACCGAATTCTGTAGGAACGAAGCAGGTAATTGCACAATCAAGTGTATCTAAAACATATAAATCATAATTATAATGGTCTAACGCAACAGGACGTCTGAAATAACCATCCATATTACCGTTACCACCCATTGCAAAGACTAAATTACCCTGGTCATCATAGCCAAACATTCTGCCTCTGTTTCTGTCAAGGCACACATAAATGTCATTATCAAAGCAGGTAACGTCTGCAAAATATGAAGGACCTGAATAGCCGCCGCCTTCGCCCATATACAAATCACCGTAATTAGACCATTCGGCGTTTCTAACAAGAATATCATCGCCTAAAAGGTTTAATTTTCTGACAGCATCTGTTTCCAGATTCTTTAAATCTGCTTCTTCAACAGCACCGGTTACTACATAGGTAAAGCCCTCATAATCCATGTAAAGATTGTCATATTCGGTAGGAACGAAGGAATCCATCTTATCTCTTTGTTCCTGAGACGCAATCTTCTTCCAGATATAATCCCAAAGATTGAAGGTAACGGGTGTAGCTCCCACAAAGCCTGAAAATGTACCGTCTGCCTCGTATTTAATAAGACCCTTATTAATACCGGATGCCACGCAGTAAACACGCTCCGCAGTATCAACGGAAAGCTTTGAAGGCTGGAAGGTTAACTGCTCATCAATTGTAGAATCAATAGGCTTTGAAAACTCCATTAAATAATTCCAGTTTTCATCAAGCTTTAAAATTCTTGCATTTCCTTTGTCTGCAATGAAAATATTTCCATCTTCGGAAATCACCAAATCAGTAGGCGATGAAAAGGTGGTAATATCTACCTTACCCTTAAAGTCTTCATGAATTTCATTGACAACCAGTTTCTCTGCAGAATCACGGATTAAATCAACAATTCTGTTATTACCTGTGTCACAGATATAAATATGATTACCTGAAACAGTTAATCCCTGTGGGCTTGTAAAATTTTTTTCAAGATCCAAGTCAGAGGCTGTAAATACCTTGCAAACTGTGTAAAGGTCGGGAGAATCCTGTACATCTCCCCAATAATCATATTGATAGGTATAGCTTCTTGCGTCGTTAGCTTCTACAGTCATTGGAGTTAAGGAAGCTATTAATACGGCAAGTGAAACCGCCGTAATCTTTTTTATGGTTTTCTTCATAAATAAAATCCCCTTAATCCTTAAGTCCTGAACTTGCCATTGTTTCAAGTATCTGGCTTTCTGCAAAGATGAATATTACGATGGGAACAATCATTACTACTACAAGTACTGCAGCCCCCTGTCCGGTTCTTGCAATGCCGCCTGACTGAATCTGCTGAAGAGCGTAAACCAAGGTTTTCTTTTCCTCAGAATAAATATATGTAGATGCCCTGTTATTCCAAAGTGACTGAACGGAGAAAATAATCATTGTCATCCATGCAGGCTTTACGTTAGGCATTACTATTCTTAAAAATACCTTTAATTCATTGGCGCCGTCGATTTTAGCCGCTTCTATTAAGGAAGTGGGCAGATTTTCCATAAACTGCTTCATTAAGAATAAGTTCATGGGAGCACACCATGCGGGAATTATTATTGCCCA
Source organism: Lachnospiraceae bacterium (assembly GCA_963643225.1). Taxonomy (GTDB): domain Bacteria; phylum Bacillota; class Clostridia; order Lachnospirales; family Lachnospiraceae; genus UBA1258. The sequence goes on along the minus strand of CAVIIX010000036.1, from coordinate 4,518 downwards.
GTAAGTATCTATCCAGCCTAATTTATTTAAGATTAAATAGTTTGGGATCTGTGTAACATAGCCTGTAAACATCATGGATACCGTAATAATCTTAAAGAATGTCGGGCCTCCAGGAAATTCGTATTTTGCAAGTACGAAGGCTGCCATTGAACAGATAATCAGGTTCCCTGCAGTACCCACAACCGTAATAAAAACGGTGTTAAACAAATATCTTGAAAAGGTAACCCAGGACTTACCCATTGTTACAAATAAGTCTGAGAAGTTGTCAAGCGTTGGGTGCTGTGCAAATACACGGGGCGGGAATTTAAACAATTCATCCAAGGGCTTAAGTGCCGAGCTTACTGCATACACAATAGGGAAAACCATTACGCAGGCAACAAGGGCAAGGAAAATATATAAGCCGATGTCCCCGCCAACGGATCTGTTAGGCTGGCGTCTCTGAATCAGAGGTTTCTTATATGCTTTTTCTTTTTCTGCTTTTTTCTTTTTACTCATCATCAGGTTCCTACTCTACGAAGTAAACTTTGAATTGCTTTGTTACATAAAATCATAATAAAGAAAAGTATTGTTGCAATTGCACAGGCATAACCCATTTCAAATCTTGAAAAACCATAGTCGAAAAGGTGGGTTACGATCGTTCTTGCAGCATAGTCGGTTGAAGGATAACCGCAAAGGTTCATAGTGACATCACATACACCAAAGGATGATGTAATGGTCATAACCGCACCGAACATAAGCATAGGCTTCATGTTTGGAAGGGTTATGTACCAAAGCTCCTGCCAACGGTTTTTAACGCCGTCCATGTAGCCTGCCTCATATTGGGATTTATCAATGCCCTGAAAGCCTGCAACAAAGGACAAAAAGCCTGTTCCCAAGCTCATCCACAGGATTACAACCATACAGATAGGAAGCATGTATGTAGGATTTGTGAGCCACAAAATGGGCGAATCAATAAGTCCTATGTTAATGAGGAAAGCATTTACGTAGCCGTAAGCGTCGCCCCTGAAGAATACTGAGAAAATTGTATAACAGTTACCTGCAATTGAAGGAGCATAGAATACAATAACCGCTACGGAACGTACCCATCTTGGCAGCTCGTTAATAAGCCATGCAAATAGGAAGGACATTATGTATCCTAAAGGCCCTGTAATAATTGCAACTAAGAAAGTATTCTTAATAGCAATCAAGAAAGTATCATCTTCCAAAATTAAGCTTATGTAGTTGTCCAAGCCTACAAATCTTGGTTTTTCCAAAATGTTATAGTAGGTAAAGCTGTAATAAATTGAAGCAACAACAGGAAATACAAAGAACATTGCAAAGAGTATTGCGTAGGGCGCTAAAAACGCATAACACATTTTACTCTTCCTTGCTTTTTTCCATGCCACCTTGGCGTTGTGCTTGCGAAGGGTTATGTACTTATTAAAAAACTCCTTCATGTTTAATCTCCAATCAGTCTTCTACGTATAAACCGAATTCTTTACGTTTCTTTGTAATTTCTTCGTCAATCTTAATTGAGTAATCAATGATGGTTTCTCTTGTATCGTCCTTATCATTGATAACCTTTCTGATGGCGTTAGAAATGTGACGTCCGGTATAATAGCCGCCGGGCACTTCTCTTATACCCTTTGTCCAGTTCCACTGCTCATTTAATACTGCAATGTCGTCAGTAGACCAGGAAAGCTGTGAAAAGGCATCTCTGTTGGCCGTTGCATATCTTGCAGAAGAACCAAGTAAGGCTTCAATTTCTCTGCCAAACCATACCTGTGTATCTGCAGCAGACCACCACTTCATGAATTCCCAGGAATTCTGCTTTATTGTTTCATCATCGGAAGCTATCATCATGGTTGCGTTACCTGTAATGAAATCAGAATGATCTACATAAGTATTGCCATTTTCATCAAGCTTTTTTGTACCTGGGATAATTGTAAAGTCCCAAAGTCCTCTAATTTCCGGAGCCGATACCATTAAGGTGTTGTAGGTAGAATATGCCGAAATACCGATAGGCATTTCACCGGAACGGAATCTGCTTACAAAGTCATAAACTGTAGGAAGACCATAGTCATTAAAGTATCTTACATAATCATCGAAGGCCTTAATGCCTGCTTCCGTATCAACCGTTGTCTTTGTACCTGCCTCGTTATAAATGTCACCGCCGTTTTGGAACATAAGTGAAAAATATAAGGAAAGGTCAGGAGAATTTGACATAATTGCCGTTGTAGCTGCAGAGGATGAACTTGAACCCGCTGCTGAAGGAATACCTACGGATAAGTTGTTACCCTGTATGGTAGGAAGCATTTCAATTAAATCCTTCCAGGTATTGGGAACCTCAAGTCCCAGTTCCTCCAATATATCTGATCTATAAAACATTACGTTGAAGGTCTGCTGTTCAGGGATGGCGTATACATGGCCATCTAATGAATATTGTTCATAGCTTGAAGCAGAATATTGAGCCAATACTTCTTCCCAGCCTTCAAACTGTGTGATATCTTCTGCTGCATTTCTGAGTGCGTAGTTAACAGGCTGATCGGCACCAACGGAAAGCACCACGTTAGGACCTCTTCCAGCAAGCACAGCATTTAACAGGGCTGAAGCATCTACAATTTCTACGTTAACCTTAATGCCTGAATTTGGTGTAAAGTCATCATCAACCATGGATTTAAGAATTGTGCCCTGGTCACGGCCGGTTAATACCCACACCTTAATGATGCCTTCAGCTTCAGGATCATCTTCATCGTAAACGTCACCAACTGAGTTATAGTCTACAAAGAAGGAAGCAAAGAAGGATTTTGTCTCATGCCATAATTTTGTAAAGAAATTAGCTTTATCCTTTTTAATTTCCACATCCGTGCCGGATATAACAAGATAGTCTATATCAAGCTTTGTGGATGACATATTTAAGGAAGCCGTACCCAAGGATGTAATATTATCCTTAAAGGTAGTAAATTCTGTTGTAATCTTCTGTGGCTTCTTTACAAATCTTTCAAGCTGCTGAGCAACTGTCTGAGCTGATGCAATCTGATCAGCTTTCTGTCCGGAATATGCTACCATGTCGTCTACAAGCTTGTACAGACGTTTGGATTCAAGATCCATGGCTTCAATAATTTCAGGATAGGTTTTATCAATTGAATAGTCTCTGTATTTATCAGGATTGGCTCCGGTATAAACCAAAAGCTTTCTGTATATCTGGTTTAATCTGTAGGTTGAGTTCTCTAAGTCTGAAAGAATTTCACCAAGGCCACCAAGGGTTGCCTCAATTCTGATAGTGTGAACGCCTTTAGTTAAGTAGAAATTATAAGCATTCCCCTCATCGTCAGATAAAGTCTTTGATTCCCAGTCATTTTTATAAGCAAAAGAAACTTCGTTTAATTCTGTAAAAGGAATCTCGCCGTCAATGTAAATTTTTCGATTTGATACAGAACCTCTTGAATAATTCTGACGGGCCTTAATGCAGATATTGTAATATCCGTCTTCAGGCACCTCAAAATCCCACTCAATCCACTGGCCGTTATCCTTCCAGGTCTCGCCGCCTACGTAGTTTAAAACAGTTGTGGTAACAGAGTTAGGATAAGTAGTAGGTGAAGATCTGTCATATTTTGCATAAAGCGAAGATTCGGAACGAAGTGTTGAATCTTCACCCTGTATTGTTAATAAGAAATATTTAGCCGCTTCGCTGTCTGTAGTTAAGGTCTGCTTAGCTATATATTCTTCATAAGATTCTTCTGTATATATAGGCTTTAAAGAAAGACTTTTAATAATTACAGGCTCATTTTCGCCAGAAAGCATAATCTCATTTTCACCCTTATTTAAGAAGAATTTATAAGGAGTTGAAACGTACCCTCTGTCATCTCTGAAATAAGCTGTCTGCCAGTCGTAAACTTCAACCTGTGTAGGTCTGATTTCATTACCCTGGTTATCAACCTTTACATCTCCGCCGTCAGTCCAGATCCTTGAAAATGTAATACTTAAAGCATCATCAAAGGGAAGCTCTCCGTTAATGTAAATTCCGCGCTCAGCTGCAACACCTCGAGACTTTGGAAGAAAATATTCAAGGTATAAATAATAGAAGCCTTCCTCTTTTACGTTCACCTTGAAGGTGACCTTGGAACCTACGTCGGTAAATAAGCATTTATCAGCGCCTTCATAATTTTCATAAACCTCGGCACCGGATTCTGCTTCAAAAGAAAAAATATCAATATCGACAGAAGTGTCTGCATCCTTAACGCCTGAATGTTTTGAAAGGTAGCCCTCATAGGTACCTGTTTTTTCAAGGCCGATAACATCAGACGATAAATCACAACCTTCATATTTATCCGAAAAGTTCTCTACCTCTCTTAAAGATAAAAGCACGCAAATAACAGCAATTGCTGCAATTACCGCTATAAAAATAAGAACTTTCTTTAAGGTTTTGTTCATGGTTCACTCCTGAATATCGTCAAAAAATAACAATAAAATCTAAAAAAAATATAACTTATATACAAAAGATTAATCGATTACGTAAATTTAGTCTTGTAATATTAT
>CAVIIX010000035.1:0-13603 GCA_963643225.1 Lachnospiraceae bacterium | reverse complement strand
GCACCTCGCGGGGAGCACCCACTGCCTAAAGGCAGTGGGTTTTCTTGAGCTTTTATAAAAAGCAGAATACTTACAGAACAGCTTTAAACGAAGGCATACTTTAATATGGTGTTGCATTTTTTGGATTTATGCTATAATGCATGGCAGAAAAAGAATAACGCAGTTCATCGGGCTTACAAAGTCGTTGTCGGGTATGAATATGTACTCGGGGATAAGGAAATCTTGGTGAAAATCCATCGCAACAGCCATTACCGTAACTGAGAAGTCTCTTCTCTCAAGTCGGAATGCTTATCGGACTGTGACCAATAAAAATCTCTTGGGCACTTCGGGGAGATAAGGTTTTATCATACGTTGGTATGATTTTTTAGTATGGCAGGATACTATTTAAAACTTTAACACCCCGATGAAGGGTGTTTTTATTTTATCCTTTTTAAAATTTTAACTTATAAGAGGATATGTATTTATGAACGCAAAAAAATCAACACACATTACTTCACTGTTTTTAATTTTAGCACTTGCTTTTTCTTTGGCAGGATGCGGAAAAGCTGACGAGCCTCAAGGCGTATGGGCAAATGCCACATACACAGAGGACACTGAATTCGGCACGGGTGCAAACACCGTTAAGGTCGAGGTTTCGGTTTTAGAAAATAACGTAACATTCACAATCAACACCGACAGTCAGACCGTCGGCGAGGCACTTTTGGAAAACGAGCTTATATCGGGCGATGAGAGCGAATACGGTCTTTATGTAAAGGTCGTAAACGGCATCACCGCCGACTACGATGTGGATCAGAGCTACTGGGCCTTCTACATCGACGGAGAATATGCCATGACCGGCGTTGACGCCACGGACATTGACAGCAATTCGGTATACAAGCTTGAATATACAAAGTGATAATCTGGCAAAAGAAAAATCAAAAAAAGTATTAACCACCCGTGAAATAGCCGTTTTCCCTATGCTTGGAGCAATTATGTTTGTTTCAAAAATATTGATGGAATTCCTGCCAAACATCCACCTGCTGGGAATGTTTACGATGCTTTATACAATTGTGTATCGTAAAAAGGCTTTGATCCCTATTTACATTTATGTACTCATAAACGGAGTTTACGCTGGCTTTAGCATGTGGTGGCTTCCATACCTTTATATCTGGACCATCCTGTGGGGTGTCACAATGCTGCTGCCGCGTAAAATGTCAGATAAAAAGGCAGCGATAATTTATCCGATTGTGTGCTGCCTTCACGGGTTGTTATTCGGAACGCTGTACGCTCCTGCCCAAGCTCTCATGTTTGGGCTTAATTTCAAGGCAATGCTTGCCTGGATAGTAGCCGGGCTTCCCTTCGATGCCATACACGGCTTTGGCAATTTGCTTGCAGGACTTTTGATTTTGCCTTTAAGCAGGCTTTTGAAAAAATTGAATATGAAATAAAAAATATTAATTTTTTCTGCAATATTTAAGTCAATGATATTCGCAATTTGCTTCGCTACGGCTCTACTAAAAGCGGCACTACGTGCCTTACGAGGTACTTAGCTTGTAACAAAACACCTCGCTTGGAGCACCCACTGCCTAAAGGCAGTGGGTTTTCTTGAGCTTTTATAAAATTTACATTCAGCGAAAAATGTTATATGATTAACACACTTGTCACACGAGTGTCCTTTTTTCAGACGTTGAGACTGGCATCTGTTTCTTCTCATAACACAGCATGGAGGATTGTTTAAATATGAGTATAAATAACCGAAAAAAAGCCCAGTTTACGATATTAAACATATTATTAAGCTACGCAGGAGCGGTTTCTTTTTCATATTTTTTTACTCTTACCGCAGACACCCTCTCCCTTGCCGAATTTTTTAGGGCATCTGCCACATCCTTGTGCTTAATTTATATGATAGTTCAGTTCCTGCTGACCGGATTCCTGTTTAAAACGTTTAAAGCAGGAAAACTCAGGTGTTTCATAATATGCCTTATCTTTGGTGTTCTTACGACATTTCTTTATATGTCCGGTTACATGATGACAGTAAGAGGGGACATAGCAAATTCATCCCTTGAATGGCTTAAGTTCTTTTTAGGAGTTATCGGTCTTTCTCCGTCTGTGTGCGGAATTTTCTCAATGCTTCTTGGCGACGATAAGTTTCTAAACAGTGCCAAAATGCTTCGAAACACCCTGTTCTCTATCCACACCTATCCAGACTTTTATCCTTATAATTTCACCGTTAAGGCCTTAATCTATACTGCAGTATTCATTCTTTTCTTTTTACCGGCATATATTGCTTTCTATCCAGGCATTTTCAATTACGACATTGGCGATCAATATAGCCAGGTTGTCGATGGAAATATTTCATCCTGGCATACCCTTGCTCATATGGGCATGCTTGTTGCAGGACTTAAAATCGGCAATGCCACCAAGCCAAACCTTGGCTTCGGAATTATCACGTTTATGCAAATGATTATTGTAGCCTTTGCCTTTTCGGCTGTTATTGCTTTACTCGGTGAGCTTGGCTTAAAGAAAAAATACCGAATTATTTTGTCCGTTATCTTAGGTCTTATTCCTTTTAACGCAATACTAGCCTTAAGCTGGACAAAGGACATCATGTTTGCCGCTTTCTTTACACTTTATATTGTTTGGCTTATAAGAATTTATGAAAAAGTAAGAGTCGAACAAAAGCCCAGTCTGCTTCAGTGGATACTATTAGCAATCTTCGCAAGCGGTACTCTTGCGTTTAGAAACAATGCTCTTTTTGCCCTTCTTGCAGCTTTCCCCTTTATAATAATTTTCTTTAGGAAGCAGTTAAAGAAATTTGTGTTTGTGAGTATTGTTTCATTTCTGATGTTTGAATGTTCCAACAAAATTCTCGCGCAAGTGCTTGATGCTACCGTATGGACCAGCAGGGTTGAAGCCTGCTCCATGATGCTGCAGCAGCTCGGAAGAGTATATGTAAATGAGGAGGACGGTGCCGATACAATAAGTGATGTGTTTGAATATATTTACGAGGATAATTTTTCCAGATATACAATTGTATCAACGGACGACATTAAAGCAGGTGTAAACAATGATTACTTTTCCAACAATTTTCTGAGCTTCTTAAGAACATGGCTTAAAACCGGTCTTAAATACCCGGGCGATTATTGGGAAGCTTTTGTAGGTGTAAATCAGGGAAACTGGTTTATTGACGATGTCTATACGCCTATCATTTACGGAAATCTTGTTCTTTTTGACAACGGAGCCTACCTGCTTAGAGGAAACGCTGTTCCTCTTCACAGCTTTCCCTTGATAGAGAACTATTACCATTTCTGGTTTGACAATAATAATTATCAAAACATTCCCGTCATTGCGCTTATCTTCAAAAACGGCACCTGGTTTACGATATATTTTGTTGCATTTGCATATGCACTCGACAGAAAGAAATGGAAAAATCTTGTAGGCTTCATTCCGGCAGCCATGTATTTTGCAACGCTTCTGTTGGCTCCAGTATCGCTTCTTAGATATTTCTATTGCCTGATGGTTGCCGCTCCTGCTGTAATTGGCTATATCCTGCGGCCTGAAATCGACAGTAAGCCAAAAGCATAAGTCATTGATATTCGAAATCCGCTTTGTTACTTGATCATATAAAAGGCGCAGTCCGTATAGGCTGCGCCTTTTGCTCTTTATTTACCGCACAATCTAAGAATTTACAATCTTATCTTGAAAAACAAACATGTAAAGCACAATTATTATTACGCCTGCGATTAAGAAGATCCAATCTATCATGCAGGAGCCTTAAGACTTTGTGACGCAGGCGCAATTCTTTTTGTAAAAATTGCAATAAATGTAAACGGCAGCATCAAATAATAAGGCCAGGAATATCTAAATGATGAGATCGGCGAAAGCAGCATAATCCCGTATTGAGCAATCAGTGGAAGAAACAAAGGCAATGTCATGGTAAAAAAACCCTTCTTTCGCCAGGAAAGCACCACTGTAAACAGCAATATCCAGGGTGCAAATCCGGATACGAAAAATATTCTCAGTCCATATGTACTGCGCCAAAAATCAGAAGAGCAGGCACTTTCGTAGTATCCTTCTAAAAGCCTTGACCTTAAAATACTTTTACGCTCCAAGGGTTCAGGAAATGTTTCCGGAGGATAATTATCGTACATAACATACGAAAAATCATAATATCCCGGATACCAGTACCCTAACGTATTTGACAAGAAGGCCACTATATAATCTTTAGGAAACTGCTTTCCTATCTCAAGATAAAACTTCCAAAAAGCAATGGGATTAGCTTCATATCTTTCAGAACAAAAGCAGTTTTTTGACTGATCGGCACTAAAGGGATCATATACACGCCCACATTCCAGCTCGTCAATGTAGTACCCCATCCTCTCTGTCTGTTCCTGTGTCAATTCTCCCGCACACTTAACCGCCACACGCTGTAGCTGCTGTATAGGAATACTCAATGCCTCACGTACCTGTCCGGGTTTGATATCAAACGCATCAAAAACAGGTCCTGTATATACCTTAAACATAAGCACCGGCAATATTACAACTGCGATAAGCTTTAGATACCTCTTTACCTTCCTAATCCCTGAAATTCTGAGTATCAATAGGACTGCAAAGCAAAACAGATAAATATGGATACCATTGTTTCTGAAAGCACACATAAAAAAGCTCACGATCGGAAAAAGCACAAAATTTTGCTTTCTGGCTATATACTCCAAAGGACTTGTCACTATTTCGATATAATGACAACAAAACAATATAAGAAAAGCCGCATGCAGCGTATCCTTTACCATTGTCACTGATAAACAGGCGTTCATAAACCAGACTGCCGATAAAAAGGCAGTGCCCATCACAAGCAGGCCCGGTACTGCCTTCTTCTTTAACAGCAGGACCATTTTGGAAAGTGCATAGCTTAAAACAAGCATCTGCAAAAGAGACAGCATTCCGATTCCGCTCTCATAGCTTGAAAACAATGCCTTCCCAAGTCGCATAAACACCCGGATGAGCCAGGTATGCAAAACAGGATGGTGATTATCCGTGATCTGTCCAAGAGCACTAATAGTTTGATTTATTAAATCATACGACAAAACACCGGGATATAAAATCAGATAAGCCGGCAGCCACAGGATAAAAATAAATGCCCATACAAGGAGCAAAAGCATTCTGTCATCATGTCTTTCAAGCCACCTGCTTATCTTTTCGTTTATTTTACGAAAGTGTGGATGCTCCTTCTTCGGAATCACACAGAAGATGAGGATATTCACTGCCGAGCAAAGCACAAAACACAGTATAAAAGATAAAGGCTGTACTATTTCAAAGCTTAAATATTGTGTTTCAATCATAGGACCAACTATTATATAAGCAACAGTGTATACAAAAGCCAGAAATACAGCCAGCAACTTTTTCGTCATTTCTATCTCCGTTAAGCAGTTAATTTTTATTAATTTGCAATATTAAACGTACCATACAGGCATCTTAAAAACAACTCTTTCGCCTAGGATATCAGAAAACTATGTCCTTACCTTAGTATCAGCTCCATCATAGGACCCTTAGAAAGATGGTTGCTTCAAAAGAGCTTAGACGTGACAGCTACGGCAAATCCACTTTCTATGTGAGACTTAAAATAGCCTTAAAGGAAGAGCAATTCCTTATTTACTATAGTCCCTATGTCTTATGGTGTTATATTTAAAGTTATGTTGCTTATACCACTATATTATTTTTTTGGTCAATCAGCCTTTTCAGAATCTCTGTATCTGCAGGGCAGAAATCATACTGCGGAATTTCCGCAGGAGTAATCCAGCGGATATCGTTATGCTCAAGCTTCTGCGGAATGCCTTCTGTAATTGTTGCATTAAAAAGTGTAAGCGTTATCGTGATATCCGGGTACTCGTGGACGACCTCCATAAACACAGAACCGACATCAAGTGTTACAGCCAGCTCCTCACGGCATTCGCGCATAAGCGCCTGCTCCTTAGTTTCACCAGGTTCTACCTTTCCGCCGACGAACTCCCACAGAAGACCTCTTGCCTTATGCGCTGGGCGCTGGCAGATCATAAATTTATCCTTGTCCCATATCAGGGCGGCAACTACGTTTGTCATAGTACTATCTCCTTACTTTGTGAGTCCGAAATCGTATTGCAGATATTCCGGAAGTTCGTTTTCCATTGGAATATCGAACAGATAAGTCACGACGTCTTTTTTCTTTTGTTCATCAAATGCTGTCTGCCTGCGCGGATTGGTCATATGACCCTTTCCGACATAGGTGAAGGGCATTACTATGCCGTTTTCATCCGATACCTTTCTAATAAACAGAAGCACCTCTTCGCTTTCCTTCAGCTTTTGCAAGTCGGATGCAGACACATTCGCCATGCTCTCCCATTGGAACATGGAAGGCTCTATAAACTTATCCTTATAATTCAGACGTTCGATGACTGAGGCATCCTTTTTCAGCGAGGCAAATATCACTACGGTTTTTCCGTAATAATAGGTTCCCACCTGATTGTACCCCGGATTTTTCAGTAGCTTTAGCTGTACCTGATCCATGCGGTAGCTCTGCCAGAGCTTGAAGCCTGTCTCAATGCCGTAATCGGCTGTATAGCGTGTCAGTCCATATTCTAGCAGATCCTTAATATATTCTCTTAACTGCTCATCGAAAGAGAGATCGGCAAGAGCACACTCATCGCCGGCAACCGTTAAAAAGCCGTTGTCCTGCATGTATTTAAGCGCATGTTCAAGCTGCTCATGTGTATAATCGCCGATGGTCTCAGAAAGCCTTCCCTCTATTTCAGGTAAGCTTGTAATACCGTTGATTATGCTGTCAAAGATGATATACTCATGCTGCCGCACCAGCGGAAGCATGGCGGAGAGATAGTTTACGAAAGCAATCTGCTGTTTAGTAAACACAGGCAGCAGCTTTGCATCCTCATCGCTGTCATCCAGAATCCCGTGAAGGAAATTGTAGTAGGAGACACATTTCTTTCCGTCGATTTTGATGCTCATAAACCGAAGCAAATCCGGGGCGCAGTCGTTATTGAGATAGTCCATATGCTTAGGATAAGCCTCCGCGCCGATATACTTTCGAAAGTTGAAATAATCCTGCTTTAGATAGCTAAGACTATTGAAGTTTTCTTTTTCAAGGAAGCTCATAATCTCTTCCTTACTCAGGTCATCAATGTGAATCTTAACTCCGTAGTCATCTAGCCCTATTGCCTTAAAATCGTCCTGTACAAGTGACATCATCAGTCGCTTTTCCAATACAAAGTTTTCTGCCAAAGATGAGAGCGCAAAGGCAATCTGCACGCTTCGCTTGTAGCTGTTTCCGATGAAGTCAAGCACGGTAACATAGTGCTTATTATCGTATTTTCGAAGACCGCGTCCAAGCTGCTGAATGAAAATGGTGGAGGATTCCGTAGGTCTTAGAAACAGCACCATGTTGACGCCAGGAATATCGACACCTTCGTTGAGAATATCAACGGTGAAGAGAATCTCAAGCTCCTTTTCATCGCTCTGTAGGTCATTATAGGCACGAATTCGCTCGCCGATATCGTTTCGTCCAGTGAGGTATGCCGTTTTATAATGCTCACTCAGCATTTCACTCATCATGCGAGCATGGGTGACATTCCTGCAGAAGGCAAGTGCCTTCAGCTTTCCCTGCGGACGATGTTTTTCTATTTCCTCCGAAATGAAGTCGCCATGCTCGGCCGTTGCAAGCTGTGCCACCATTTTGCGCTCTTCGCTCTTGGTAAGGCCGTAGTTTATGAGCTCATCCCGAATGCCGTAATAGTGAAACGGCACCACAAGATCATTGATGATGGCGTCGCGAAGGCGAAGCTCATAGGGGACATTTTTATCGAACAGGTCAAAAACGTCCTGATTGTCCATTCGCTCCGGTGTCGCTGTAAGCCCGAGCAGAAATTCGGGTTCAAAATATCCGATGATTTTTCGATAGGTTTCCGCCGTTGAGTGGTGGCACTCATCCACGATGATATAGTCAAACTCGTTCCTTTGGAAAAGCTCCAATGCCTTTGCCATCGTGAAATTTGTCGCAAAAACAAAGTCTTCGTCCATTTCCTTGCTTTCCCCGCTGAAAATACCATAGGTAACCGAATTTCCGAAAACATCCTGAAACGTCTCGAGAGATTTTTTGAGAATAGACCCCTCATGGACGATATACAAGAGTCGCTTCGGAGCAAAATTCAGCGCATCAAACGCCGCAAGGTAGGTTTTACCGGAGCCTGCTGCCGCAACCACCAGTGCGCGGGATGTTCCCACCGCCCGGTAGCGGTTCAGCTCCTTCAAAGCCTTTCGCTGCATGAAATTCGGTTTTATGTTTGCCGTATGTAAATCATAATCCATATCCCAGCGCTCAATGGCGAAATTAAGCTTATTGGAATAAAGGTTGATAATATCTGTATTTAGCTGGTGTGTCGCTTCCCATTTTTCTTCAAATTCCCGCATAGCCTCGTTGAAAAGCGCATCTGATTTTAAGGAAGATACGGCAACGTCCCACTCGACATTCTTTAAAAGTGCGTAGCGTGTGATGTTTGAAGAACCGACAATCACCTCACAGCGGTTGTCGTATTCGAAAACGTAGCCTTTCGAGTGGTATCCAAGCGTCATATACCCACTGTCATGAAAACACTCATAGTCTAAATGGCAGGAGAAATTACTGCATCTTGACTGCAGGGCAAAGAAGCTCTTCAAAGATTCGATATCCGTAAAATTCTGATAAGTTGAAGTGATAACCCGTCCGAGGGCGCCGCGCTCCACAGCTGCCTCAATGTCCTTGAACAGCAAAACAAGGCCAGCTTTTTTTATAAAGCTGACCGAAAAGTGAAACGCCGTGCAGTGCCGCAGGCTATCCTTGATTTTTTCAAGAAATGTCTGTTCTGTATAATTTGTCAAAAATTGATTTGGCATATGTAGCTCTCTTTCTTAAGACAGTCGCTTTAACACAACACTGCCATTAATCCTTTATCTTCTGCCTTGTTTCTCATAATCACTGTCAGTGTCTTCTTTCAAAGCACCGCCTGAAAATACCGTAGCCATATCAGATGTTTTGCATTTTTTACGCTAGTCACAGTAGCTTCTAAAACCTGATAATTAAGTGCTGTGCCTTCTTCACAACAATTATAATTTGCGGCTCTGTCTCTGCTTATTCCAATATTCCCAGCCACTTCATTTGAAGGAGTAATTCATGCTTGCGTTTTCATGACCACTCAAGGAGCAACTCCTATCAAGGATAAACCTCGTGGATGCTTATTTTTATTATTGTTTTCTTCCCTCTACCACACCTGATATCCTTGTCTTCTCGCAGAGTCATAAACCGGGCGCATGTTTTTTTGTCAATGATATTCGCAATTCGCTTCGCTACGGCTCTACTAAAAGCGGCTGATTTATAATAAAAATTGTAATGCTATGAGATACAAAAATCAAGAAACGCCGTGTTTATCGCAATTCATCCCGCCACCTAAGAGGTGGGGGATTTCTTGCTCACGGCGTGTTAAATCTGACTATATTTTTGACAAAAGCATCACAAAAAGGCCTACCGGCAAAGCAATTACAGCCTGCGTAAACATTCCGATGATCGCATATTTTATGTGGTGCCAATAATCGTGATAGGCATCTACCAAATCCTCGGTTCCGGGAATTATCATTTTCTTGCTGTGGCAAAACCATAGGCAATCTACCACAAGTGCATCAAACCACATTTCCGCTACCCACATGATATATCCGTGAAACCAGCCCTCAAAGAATGTGCGGGCACCGCCGATATAATATGCCAGAGCTGTCTGCAAAAAAATATACCCGATAAAAAAACCGATTTTTCCTATCGTCGCCTTTTTCGTAAGCTTATCTGAGCTTTCCTGAATCAGCCCAAGCTCCCGGCATCTGTCCTGTATTGCCTTTGGGTACTCCTGTATCATGCCAAGCTTCCCCTTCCTTGCCATGTTGATGCCGCAGATTGTAAAAATAACGACATTAAAAATCACAATTTCAAATAGGTAATTCATTTTGTATCTTACTTCTCCTTCTTAAGATATTTTGCTGCATCTGCTTCAAGCCTCAGCCATTCTTCAAAGGTCACACCTTCATGTTTAAAAATCGACTTTAGATCATCGTTCAATGCTGACATCTCCTCAACCGCGTTCATCGCGTGATCGGACGCACATATTTTTCCAAGCGATGTCATGCACATCAGCTTATACATCCTGTAACAAATTTTATAGTACCTCTCCGAACAAAAATCATCATCTGGAAGTATCGCGTGACCTGCCTTTTCAAGTGCCGAATATCCCTCTATGTTTGCGCGGATGATGCGATTGATATATTCTTTATTTCTGCTGATTTTCTTTAAGCTTCCGTCCGTGTAATAACACGCAAAGGCGCACGGAACGACAAACGCAGCATGAGACAGAAGATAATCGCTCATGTTCGGCTCATACACGATTCTGTATGGCGTACCGTCAAATATTTCCTTTATCAGCTGTTCATTTGAGCTTGCGTCCTTTATCTGACCTATTGTGATTTTCTTTAGGTCAATTGAGAAAACACAAGTCTTTTCCCTGTGTCCTGCAGAGCTTTGAAAGGCAAACATCACGTTTTTTTCAGGCAGTGCAGCGACAGTTTTCTCCGCCCTTGTGTTATTGCCAACAAATACAATGTTGCTGGAACAGTTTTCCACAAGCATCTGAATTACTGAATCAAGCTGTGTAAAACGCACTGTCACAAATATTACATCGTAGAAATCCTGTGCTTTAAGTGTCCTGATTACTGGGATTTTTGCATTTATTCTTTTAAACGAATATTGATATCTGATGGTAATACCATTTTCCTCAATATGTCTGCCCCAGTCACCTCTGGCTAGTAAGGTAACAGCTTTTCCTGCACGAAACAGGTTCATCGCAAGATTGCAGCCTAGCACTCCTGCTCCAAGTATAAGAATTCTCATCATTTCATCCTCTAAATCAAAATCATCCACATCAGCATCGATGCCATTGCCGCGATAGAATGCGCCAATTGCTTTCTTTTGAAAATCTTTTGCTTTCTTTGACATAGATGATTCTGTTTCTTTTCGTAAAATAATCAGATTAGAAGAAACTTAAAATTCAGTTAGCCTGCTCTAACCTGCATGCTTTTTAAAAGCCGCCATCGGCGGCTCGTCAGTTCTTCCTTAGCCATATTTCTGCTTTCTAAACACTACTTTACAAGCTATTAAACATAATGCACCGAGTAACAACAAAATCGAACCATACAAAACACCAACACCTTTTAGAATGAACATCGGTGAAAAAGAAACAAGAAACATATCCATAAAGGATAGAAAAATCCATGCAAATCCAAAATCTTCCAATACACCTGTTTTAAATTCCGGATCAGTAATTCTAAGAAGAATTATGCCTGTCGACATAACTCCAGTAGATAATCCATAAATATAAATTCCCCTCTCAAACCAATAATTTCGAAAGAATCTTGGTGAAACAAGCCAAAACCAAGCAACAACAAAAATAAATCCAACCACTGAAAATACAATAATTGGAGCTAGATACTTCACCACAACACTGATATTGATAGATGCAACGCCAAATGCCACCAAATAATCTGTTGCGCTGCTGCCAATATGAGTAATTATTTTCTTGTCAACATATTCATCAAGATTAATTCGTTTTAATAGTCCCTGTAAAATTATACTGCATACTAACGCAAGACCATATACAGGAAAAGATATTGATGGCAGCAATGCCTTCAAGCCTGCATTCACACCATATGCCATGCCAACGGCAGCCAGGACTAATGAAAAGTGCCATGTAAGTGTATCGATTGACATCGCATTGACAGTGTTATGTCCAAACTCGCTTCGGTCATTCTTCTGCACCAGCCCCGTCAGCATTTCTTCCTGTAAATCTTCTACGTTCTTTATAATGGCAGTGTCTCCTCTTCGAGCACCAATGTTAATCATTGTTATCCCACCGAGAATACCGCCAAGCAGTCCAATTGTTGCAAATGTTTGTCCTATACTTGTAGCATCAGACCAGCCGCTATCTACCAAAACACTTCCTATAGCTGCTGCAGTTCCATGCCCCCCCACAAAACCAGACGGAAGCATAAGGCCAAAAGCTTGGTTAATTTCTTTAAAGAAAAGCGGAAAAACTAAAATTCCCAATAAGATAAATACCCCAAACTGCATAATTTCAGAAGCAGCATTTACCAGGAAGCTATCTCCTACAGAATTAAACATCCTTTTAAATGACACCTTTGTTTTATTTCCAATAAACATTGACCCAAAAACAAAAGCAATTAATATTCCGGCATAATTTGAGATTTCAGAGCTAAACGGAATCACGTTCAAAAATTGCTTCCCTGCAAAAAGTCCAATAAAACCTGCAATTAACGCAGCCGGTATATATAACTTCTGAACAAAACGCACTTTACTTCGTATCACTTTAGCAATCAGCAGCAGTGCAGACATCCATGCTATATCATATAATAAATTTAGTGCCGAAAAACCCATCTATACCTCCTTATTTCTGTAATCAATGGCAAGTGTTACAATATTCCACTTCTACATCAACTGCAGTAATATATTCCTCATACTTTCTTGCAATGATCATGTTATGTTTAAAATTAGCATCTTCAATTTCTTTTCCCATGAAACACTTAATATGGTTCTCAATGTAATCATATCCACCAATGCAAGAAAATTCACAACCAGCAGAAAAACGTGGATTGCACTCTACCAAATGGTACTTTCCGTCTTTGTCCAGAATATATTCAAAATTCACATCACCCAAAACATTCAATTTATCCGCCAAAATTTTAGAAGTTTCTTCCAGCTCTTTATCCTGATAAACGTAAACAGCGGTTGAACAACCATGAGGTGTACAAATTAATTCCCTGCGAGTCATAGCCACCACTTTATGTGGCTCAATTTGTCGAACAACCTCTACCATCACAAGTGGCCCCTCAATAAATGGCTCGACAATATAAATATCCTTATCTGCTGTTGCAACAAATTCATCCCACTCACTTTGATTATATATATATTTTAGTCCCTGGCTGCTGCGACCATTATATGGTTTACATACAACCGGGAAGCTCCACTCTAACTTCTTAATATCACGTAACATCTTAGTTGGAATTGATTGAGTTTTTTTGCACTCCTTAGCCACAAAGTCAGCCAATTTCTTCTTATTGCGGATGATGTCCAGCGCTTCTTTTGGCGAAATACATAGCTTTACTCCATGTTCTGCAAACCATTCGCGATTACAATTCAAAAGGTCTATTTCATAGTCAAGCATAGGAAGTAAATACTCAATTTTTTCCTTAATACAAAGATTTTTCATAAACGCAAGATAATTGTCTGGATCAGCTACTGGTGGTGCCTGATAAAACGCATCCATCTCACATGATTCCACCACCCATTCTTTAGGATATATATTACAGCCAATCACGCGAAAGCCCATTCGTTTTAGGCTTTTAAGGGTAATATCTGTTGCAGCCGACCCAGTTGAGGTAACCAACGCTGTTTTCATAATCTTAATTTCCTCCAAAATATCAATGCTATTCGCAATCCGCTTCGCTACGGCTCTACTAAAAGCGGCACTACGTGCCTTACGAGGTACTGGGC
>CAVIIX010000034.1:0-15198 GCA_963643225.1 Lachnospiraceae bacterium | reverse complement strand
TAAAAAGGTGTTAGAGAAGTTATTTAAGGATTTATTCTTCTGTTTTGTGTTCAATTATCAAAGTTTTGCAGAATGTATTGCATTCTTAATTTTCTAAAGACGCGAAAGCGTCTTATTTTTTTCTAAATATAAGAAATTGCGTTACAATTCACTATAGCGCAAAAAAGGTGCAAAAAATGCGCCGTGCATCGATTATAGGAAGCAAAAAAGCTTTCTATAATATTAACCAAAAATTATATAATAAATTCAGATTATTGTTTGCATTTTTCACACAATATTGGTATAATTTCAATATATATGAAGGTAATGTGTGCCCACACACAGATAGGAGTATATTAATGGATACTAAGATTCTTTTGGAGAATGGTACTAACGAGTTAGAAGTATTGGAATTTATACTTGACAATCATTCCTATGGCATTAACGTAGCCAAGATCAGAGAAATTATTCCTTATGAAGAGGTTACACCAGTACCAAATGCCCATCCCTCAATTGAAGGTATCTTCATGCCGAGAGATACTATGATTACGGCAATTGATTTAAAAAACTGCTTACAGAGAGGCAAATCAAAGCCCGGCGGTTTATTTATTATCACAAACTTTAATAAGCTTGATATAGCCTTCCATGTAGACCAGGTTATTGGTATTCATAGAGTATCATGGGGCGATATCATTAAGCCCGGCTCTACAATTTCCACAACTGAGGAGGGTATTTCCACAGGTATTATCAAGATGAATGAAAAACTCATCATCATTCTTGATTTTGAAAAGATTGTTTGTGACATTAATCCGGAGACAGGCTTAAAGGTACAGGAAATTGATGCTTTAGGGCAAAGAAGCCGTAATTCAATTCCGATTCTTATCGCAGAAGACTCAGTACTCCTTAATAAATTAATTTGTGATTCCTTAAAGAAGGCGGGCTATGATAATATAACACATACAGAAAACGGTCAGGAGGCTTACGATTTTATATGCGAATGCAAACAGCACAATGAACTGCATGACCATGTACAGTGCATTATTACTGATATTGAAATGCCTATCATGGACGGTCACAGGCTTACAAAGCTTGTTAAGGATGATGACGCTACCAAGGACATTCCTGTTGTTATATTCTCATCTCTTGTTAATGAGGAAATGAAACGTAAGGGCGAGGCACTTGGCGCGAATGCTCAGCTTTCAAAGCCTGAAATCGGTAACCTTGTTAAGGTTGTTGACAGCCTTGTGTTAAACAAATAAAAAACAGTAAAGGCCAGCATGACTGGCCTTTAATTTTTGTTTGAGTATTATAAATCCCTATGGTAAACTGATTATTAGTAAAGTGCATTTACGGGGGCGTATATGGCTAACAATGAAGACTATTTAGACAGCCTGTTAAGGGCTGCGGCAACCCAGAATGATCCTAATTCTGCCATTAATAAAGTAAGAGAACTAAATGCTAACAGACCGGCTTTGGAGAAAGAGCCTGAAATTAAATTAGAGCCAGAGGCAGAAGCAGCTTCTGTAATTAAAGAGGAACNNGTAATTAAAGAGGAACAGGTAATTAAAGAGGTACCGGTAATTAAAGAGACTCCGGCAATCGGGGAACCCCTATCCGTTGATGAATCAAGCGAATATGCAGGAGATGATTATTTAGCCGATTTATTATCAGAATTAAACGATGAATCTTTAAAAGCTAAATCAGAATCAGAGCCTGAAGCATCTATGGATGTTTCTGCTCTTTTAAATGTAGAAAATTTAGTGGTGGATGCTTCAACGTTGCTCGAAGAGGAAACACCTGCGACAGAAGAGACTCCCGTTAATGATATAGATGCATTACTTAAATCTGATTTTTCCGGAGAAATAGAATTAGAAGATGTTTCTACACTTTTGGACGAGGCTTTAAAATTTGCAGAAGAAGCTCCTTCCAAAGATACTTCCATGGAAGAAGCACCTAATGAGAATGTTCTTTCAGAAGAAGCTCCTAAAATCAAAGAAACCACAGATGAAGCCATAGATGCTTCTTTAGCTGATTTAAATGTGGATGATTTGCTTTCAGGACTTTCTGATTTAGTGGAGCAAACTGATGAAGAAAAAATTGCCGATGAAGTGGCTGAAGCTACCGACAATATGTCTGACAAAGAGCTTGCCGGCTTAATAGACGGCGCTTCCGAGGTGGAGCCTATGCTAGAGGAAGGAAAAATGGAAATAGATCTTTCCGATATTGCTTCCTTAGAAGGCGAGCTTGGCATATACGAAAAGAATGATTTGAGTGCCGTAGCAGCTGAAGGAGGCTTAGAAGATTTTTCAGAGCTTGACGAAATTTCAAGCCTGCTTAATTCGATAGAATCAAATGAAGTGTCAAATTCTGATGAAGATGACATGCTTAACATGCTTAATGAAACTGTGTCCATTCAGGAAGAAAAAGAACGTGCCGAGGCAATGGACAAGGCTAAAGAAGAAGCTGTGGCAGAATATGAAGAATTTAAGGCTGCCAAAACAAAGAAAGAAAAGAAAGCAGGCAAAAACAGTTTATTTAAGAAAAAGAAAAAGGACGATTCAGAGGATGCATCAGCTCTTGATGAAAACGGAGAACCAAAGAAAAAATCCTTTATTAAAAAGATTCTTGAATTTATAACAGCCGAAGAAGAATCAGAAGAAGACGAAAGCAGTCTTTTAAAGCCTACGGATGTGGCTTCTTTGGATGCTTCAAATGGCTTTGAGGATGTGCCGGGAGAAAACAGGCAGATCCTTGAAGAGGTAGATAAAGAGGGAGAAGAAAAGGGCAAAAAGAAGAAAAAGAAAAAGGGTAAAGGCAAGGATAAAAAAGAAGCTTCTGACGCTGAAGGCGAAGACGGCGAAGAATCAGAAGGTAATGCAAAAGGCAAAAAAAAGAAGAAAAAGAAAGAAAAAATAGAGACAGAAAAGCCTGAAAAGAAGCCTTTAATTCTTGATATTGATACAGGAAAGCCTTTATCAAAGAAAAATGTAAAGCTTATATTTATTATGGCTGCAAGCTTACTTGTACTTATTATTTTATTTGTTAAGCTTGTGCCAGGAGTAATTATAAATTCAAGTGCAAGGAAGGCTTATTATAAGGGAGATTATGAGACTACCTATAATTCCTTCTTTGGCGAAAAATTAAGTGACTCAGACCAGATTTTATTTGACAGATCTGAAGTTATACTGAAAATGAGCCATAAATATGATGCCTATGAGGCATACATGAATATGGATATGAAAGCAGAGGCTTTAGACCAGCTGTTACAGGGCGTTAATAATTACGAAAAATGGCTTATCAGCGCTGAAACAAGCGGGGCTGTCAGTGAATATAACGATGCCTATGCAGTGGTGCTTAGGGCTTTATCGGAAAGCTTTGGTCTGACTGAAACCGATGCAAAAGCTGTTAATGCTTTGGAAACTGACTTAGAATATTCCTTAATGGTTTATTCAATTGTAAACGGTACTGAATATATCGATCCTACAGAGCCTTTACCAGCACCCTTTGTGCCTCCTACAGAAGAAACCGAAAGCGAAAACGTATATGAAGATATGCTTTCAGAAGAAGGAAATTAATGATAGCAATTATTGATTATGACGCAGGCAATATCAGAAGTGTGGAAAAAGCACTTGAATATTTAAACGAAGATTATTGCCTGACACAGGATAAAGAAACAATCTTAAAGGCCGACAGGGTGATATTGCCTGGGGTGGGATGCTTTAAGGACGCAATGGATAATCTTATTAAATATGAGCTTGTGGATGTTATAAAGGAATTTGTTGCATCAAAAAAACCGTTTTTAGGTATATGTTTAGGTCTTCAGTTATTATTTGAAGAAAGCGAGGAAAGCCCTAATGTTAAAGGGCTTTCTGTTTTGAAGGGAAAGTGTGTTAAGATTCCTAAAGGGAATGGCTTAAAGGTGCCCCAGATAGGCTGGAATTCTTTAAATTTTCCAAAAAAATCAATGCTTTTTAAAAATATAAAGGAAGGCTCCTATGTTTATTTTGTTCATTCCTATTATTTGATTGCAGGAGATGAAAATGACGTAGCCGCCACTACAGAATACGGTGTTAAAATACATGCGGCAGTTGAACATGAAAATGTATTTGCCTGTCAGTTTCATCCCGAAAAAAGCTCTGAAGTGGGCCTTAAAATAATCAAAAATTTCTGCGAAATGTAGGTTTTTAAATGTATACAAAAAGAATCATTCCATGCCTTGACATTAATAACGGTCGAGTTGTAAAAGGCGTTAATTTTGTGAATTTAATAGATGCGGGGGATCCCGTTGAACAGGCTGTTTTGTATGATAAAGAAGGTGCAGACGAGCTTGTTTTTCTTGACATAACCGCATCTAATGATAACCGTGATACGGTTATTGACATGGTTGAAAAGGTGGCTTCCAAATTATTTATTCCCTTTACCGTAGGCGGAGGCATCAGAACGGTTGAGGATTTTAAAAGGATTTTAAGAGCGGGAGCTGATAAATGTGCTGTTAATTCAGCGGCCATTATGAAGCCTGAATTAATAAGTGAAGCTGCTTTAAAATTCGGCAGTCAGTGTGTTGTGGTTGCGATTGATGCAAAGAAAAGAGCCGATGGGTCAGGCTGGAACATTTATAAAAACGGCGGAAGAGTAGACTGTGGAATTGATGCTGTAAAATGGGCCAGGAAGGCTTATGAGCTTGGCGCCGGTGAAATTCTTTTAACCAGTATGGATTGTGACGGCACAAAGAAAGGCTTTGATAATGATTTAACCCTGGCTGTTTCAGATATTGTAAACATTCCTGTCATAGCATCAGGCGGTGCCGGCTCAAAGGAAGATTTTTATGACACCTTTACAAAGGGACATGCAGATGCCGCGCTTGCAGCAAGCTTATTTCATTTTAAGGAGCTTGAAATAATGGATTTAAAGAATTTTCTTATCAATAAGGGAGTTTCTGTAAGGAGATAGTTTATGATTGAAAATGAATGGCTCCATTATTTGAAACCTGAATTTTCAAAGCCCTATTACAGGGATTTATATAATTTTATTAAGGATGAATATGCAAAAGAAACTATTTATCCGCCCTCTGATGAAATCTTTTCAGCCTTAGAGCATACTTCAATTAAGGATGTAAAGGTGGTGCTTTTAGGGCAGGATCCTTATCATGAAGAGGGGCAGGCTCATGGCATGAGTTTTTCGGTTAAACCAGGTGTCAAGACACCTCCTTCCTTGCAGAACATGTATAAGGAATTAAGGGATGAGCTTGGATGCTACATACCAAATAATGGTTTTTTGCAAAAGTGGGCAGATCAGGGTGTTTTATTATTAAATACTTCCCTGACTGTAAGAGCAGGAAAGGCTAATTCTCACAGTGGTAAAGGCTGGGAACAGTTTACGGATGCAATAATTAAAACAGTTAATGAAATAGACAGACCTGTTGTATATTTTTTATGGGGCTCTAATGCAAGGAGCAAGAAAAAATATATTACTAATCCTAAGCATTTAGTATTAGAAGCAGTTCATCCAAGTCCCTTGTCTGCCTATAACGGTTTCTTTGGCTGCGGACATTTTAAAAGGGCTAATGAATTTTTAGAAGCTAACGGCCTTACCAAAATAGACTGGCAGATAGAAAATATTTGAATTTTAACCTAAGACTTATGTCTTGGGTTTTTTACCATGTAGGAAATATTAATCGACGCAGGTGCAGCTCTTTTGGCAGCTGTTATGGTTTTATCCATTAAGAAAAAAGAAGAAAGGCTTGAAATGCTGCGGCCGCAAGGTTAGAATTATTTGGTATGTAAAGATGATTTTCCCAGTGTGCAAGTCTTAACTGTTTTCAAAATTTTGCTATACTAAGCACCAAGACCTAATACATAAATCCCGAAAGGAATTTTTGCATGAATCTAAACGCAATAATATCCTATTTAAAATCTATAAAGAAAAGAAATATTTGCATGGGTGCTATAGCAGCCGTGGTTCTTATGATATTTTCCTTTATCAACATGAAGGATATACTTTCGTTTAGAAAGGCATTTATAGTAATCTTTCTGTCTGTTTCTATCGGAATTTTTATTGCACTTCCAAGAATCAAAAACACAGTCTTTAATTTGGTGTGCATAGCCCTGTATCTGATATTTGTTCCAAAGAAAATGCTGTACCGAATAGAAATACCGTTAACAGGCAATATTAATGAGCTTAGAAACGGGGCGATACTTGCAAACATTCTTATTATTCTTCTTGTTTTTGCTTTCTTTTTATTTGTGACTCAAAGAGTAAATCTTGCACTCGGCATAGGTAGCTTACTGATATTGACCGCTTCCTTGACAAATTTTTATGTTTACAGTTACAGTGGAACATTATTTACGTTTAATGATATCCTGGCTATTAAAACGGCTGCGACGGTTATCTTAGGTTATTCTTTGTTTTTAACTCCGGAGCTTACATATTCTATCCTGTATTTTATTTTCTTTGCAGTTCTTGGTTTCAAGCTTGATCTTCCGCTTAAGGGTGTAAGATATCACATTTTAATAACGTCAGTGTCGGCAGCATATGTGGCATTTTTCTTTTTCTTTTGGAAGGAAACGTCGTATTTTGAAGATCATGAGCTAAAAGGAGTATATTGGAATACTTCGGTAAATGAGTCGGTAAACGGATTTATGTTAAGCTTTCTGTTAAACATTGACGAGATGAAGCTTGAAAAGCCTTCGGAGTATTCGGTCGAAAGAGTAAACAAAATTGTTTTGAATATTACGAAAA
Organism: Lachnospiraceae bacterium; assembly: GCA_963643225.1. GTDB lineage: Bacteria > Bacillota > Clostridia > Lachnospirales > Lachnospiraceae > UBA1258. The sequence continues at coordinate 8,481 of CAVIIX010000034.1, read as the reverse complement.
AGGAAGCTTATGACGACGTTAGGCCCAATATCATCTTCATAATGAATGAAGCCTGGTCTGATTTAAGGGTGCTTGGAAATCTTGAGACATCAGTGGAATACATGCCATTTACGGATTCGCTTTGCAAAAATACAGTAAAGGGATACACATACGTAAATATATTGGGCGGGCTTACCGCAAACAGCGAGTTTGAGGCACTTACTGGAGATACGACTTCCTTCCTTGCACCGGGAGTGGTTGTCTATCAGATGCAGGCTGATCACGAGATGCCGTCGATTGCGACTATCCTTTCAAATAATGGTTATCAAACAATGGCAATGCACCCAAATGTTGATTTTGCCTGGAATAGAGACAGGGTTTATGAGTATTTTGGCTTTGATGAATTCATTGACGTTAATAGTTTTAAGACTGAATATTTGTATACCAGTGACGGGAACATGATATCTGATGAGTGCAATTTCAATGAAATAATCTGGCAGTACGAGCATAAGGAAAAGGATACTCCGTTATTTCTATTTGACGTAACCATACAGAATCATTCACCATATTATTACAATACAGATATCGATGTTTATTTAAAAAAGGTTGGAAATACTGATGCGGCGGATCTTGATTATACGACAGATGTTGAGACTTATTTAAGCCTTATAAAGAAATCTGATGAAGCTTTTGAAAGGCTTATAGGTTACTTTGAAAAAGAGGACGAACCGACAGTAATCTGTATGTTCGGAGATCATCAACCCGTGCTTAACGACGGCTTTTACGAAGCAATATATAAAGACAGAGTGCTTACAGATGATGAACAGACTGCACTTAAATACATGACGCCTTATGTAATTTGGGCCAATTATGACATTGATATAAAGGATTACGGAAATATAAGTGCCAATTATCTGGGAGCAGTTTTACTTGACGTAACTAAAGTCCGCACTTCACAGTACTTCAGCTTTTTGCTTGATTTGATGACATATTACCCGGAAATATCTCATAGGAATGTTAAGTCAATTATTAAGGATGAAAGAATAACGGATTACAGAATTTTAGAATACAATCATTTGGTGAGTAAGAATATACAGACTAGTGTGTTTAATTAAAAAAGGAACCGTAAAGGTTCCTTTTTTACTATATATGAAAGCGTTTCAATTTCATATAGGTAAAAAGTCACTACGTGCCTATGATGCGCACTCGCGTATAAGGTATATGTCGCCTTAGCGAAGCGGATTGCGAATATCATTTATGAGCAAAATTTGATTACTTTTTGGCAAAATGTAAAGAGAATACTATTTTTTATTAAGATATCATGAAACAAAGTTTAACTGATAATGGTGGATTATTATGAATAAAAATTACAGAAACGTTTTTAAGGAAATCGGTATAAGCGAAGACTTAATTAACAAGCGTCTGGAAGAAATAAAACAGGAATATTTTTATGGCCCTGACAGAGTATATGAGGCTGTCGGAGAGGATTTAGGCTACATAGTAGATACGGGCAATAACGATGCCAGAACCGAAGGCATGTCTTACGGCATGATGCTGTGCGTTCAGTTGGACATGAAGGAGGAATTTGACCGCATCTGGAAATGGGCCAAGACCTACATGTACATGGACGCAGGCTTTAACGAAGGCTATTTTGCCTGGAGCTGTGCTTTAAACGGCAATAAAAATGCTGACGGTCCTGCTCCTGACGGTGAAGAATATTTTGCCCTTGCTTTATTCTTTGCATCCCACAGGTGGGGAGACGGAGAGGGCATCTTTAATTATTCTTTTGAAGCAAAAGAAATATTAAAGGCTATGATACACAAAGGAAGTGACGGCCGTGTCGGAACTCCAATGATGAATAATGATAATTACGAAATTTTATTTGTGCCGGGTATAGATTTTACGGACCCTTCCTATCATCTTCCTCATTTTTATGAACTATTTTCAAAATGGGGTTATGAAGAGGATTCGGAATTTTGGAAAAAGGCAGCTGATGTAAGCCGCGAATATCTTGCAAGAGCCTGCCATGAAAAAACAGGTTTCAGTGCTGAATACGCTGAGTTTGACGGCTCACCTATGTCACGTCCTTTATCCTGGACAACAGACCGTCATGACTGGTTTTATTCAGATTCCTACAGAACCGTTGCAAATATAGGATTAGACTATTCATGGTTTAATGTAGAAAAAGGCCAGTGCAGGGCTTCTGAAAACATACAGAAATTTTTGTATGAGGATATGAAAAAGGGTACATATCATATTTATGAAGTGGACGGTCGAATTGCAGGTGAGTTAGCGCTTCACCCGGTTGCAATTACCGCAACTGTTGCAGAAAGCGTTCTTGCTTCCGAATTAAATGATTTATCAAAAGAATGGGTAAAAACATTTTTTAATACGCCTTTACGTAAAGGCAACAGAAGATATTACGATAACTGCTTATATTTCTTTGCGTTTTTAGCATTAAGCGGAAACTACAGAATTTATTAAAGCAAGCAGCACAGCAGATTGCGAATAGCATTGACTAAAGAGGATTTTATATGAATACGACTGCCAAGGCAGGCCCTAAGGCACCTAAAGACCCTACAAAAAAGAGACCTTTTTTCTCCATAATGAAAAACAAAGCCATCGCAGGCTCTCCTCAAAAGGATGGTACCGGAATTCAGTTTATTTATGAAAACGATGGAAGAATAATGGATGCTGCAAGGCTTGTGGGTAATATGACAGATGAGTCTGTTATTTCCATGCTTAAAGAAACAGCTTCCTTTAAAAAGCTTGTACATTCTATCGGAGTAAGCGTTGAAACGGAAGATTCAGAGCCTGTTGAATTTGTATTTCAGATGTACGGAAAGACAGACTTATATGGTTCTGGTACCTTAATTAAGGCTGAGGTAACAGGAGATAATTTTGAAAAGATTATAGATTTATCTGAGGTTGAATGGTCCGATGATGACGATTTAATCGGTCAGATTCGTTTTGTATTTAAAAAAGCCGGAGCTTTAGGCAAGGCTACAGTGAGACTTTATTTACAGGACGGTTTTACTGCTCCTCTTGAAGAGGATGAAAATCCTGTTGATTTTAATTCATTAAAATATCAAAACATGATAAAAAAATCTTTGATGAATTTAGGCAACAATGTTCGATTAAAGAAGGCAATAGATAAAGCAAGAAGAGGCGAAGATACTACAGTTGCTTTTATAGGAGGCTCCATAACCCAGGGCGCAGGGGCTATTCCCATTAATACTGAATGCTATGCCTATAAGGCTTTTAAGGGCTTCTGCGATTTGGCAGGCTGCAAATACGATGGAAACGTTCATTATGTAAAGGCAGGTGTGGGCGGTACTCCTTCAGAGCTTGGAATGTTAAGATACGAAAGAGATGTATGCGATGAGGGTAATATTACGCCTGATGTTGTAATTGTTGAATTTGCGGTTAACGATGAAGGGGATGAAACAAAGGGTGAATGCTTTGAAGCTCTTACCCGTAAGATTTTAAATTCAAAGGGTGCACCTGCGGTGATTCTTTTATTTGCGGTATTTTCAAATGACTGGAATTTACAGGAACGTCTAAAACCGGTAGGCTACACTTTAGACCTTCCGATGGTTAGCACCTTTGATTCTGTTGTGCCACAGTTTAACAAAAAGGGTGATGAAAAGGTAGTATCAAAAAATCAATATTTTTATGACTGTTACCATCCCACAAATACAGGCCACACCATTATGGCTGACGGTCTTATTAATTTATTTAAGGTGACAGATAATTCTCCATATGATAATAAGGATATTGACGTCGACAATATTAAGCCATTTTTTGATAAGGAATTTGAAACTGTAATTTTGCTTGATAAAAATAATATTCTTGATGCAAAAATCGATGCAGGTGATTTTACTGATACAGACACAGAGCTTCAATATGTAGAAAGAAATCTTGATTTAAAGGGAACCCCTGAATTTCCTTTTAACTGGCAATACAGAGGAATTGAAGGAAGAGAAGGCGTATCCTTTAAAATGGATATTGAATGCAGCGCTCTTTTGATCATATTTAAAGATTCAGCCAGCAATAACGACGGAATAGCAAAGGTTTACGTTGATGGCGTTGAAACCCTCAATTTAAATCCCAGAGACGTAGGCTGGACTCATTGCGACCCTGTTATAGTATTCAGAAAACAGGAAAAGAAATTAAGACACATTGAGGTAGTGCCTGATAAAAACAAAAACTTTACTTTATTGGGATTTGGGGTTATTAAATAATCTTATTTCAGCTTATGGCTTTTAAAGGTGAAAAAAATGAGAGATTTTGACATTAATCCTGTTACAAAAAGCGATTATCCGGATCCTGACGTTATCAGGGTAGGGGATACCTATTATATGTGCTCCACAACCATGCATTTTCTGCCGGGTGGTGCTATTTTACGTTCCTATGATTTGGCAAACTGGGAACTTGTGACTTATATTTTTACAGATCTTGACAGGACTCCCAATGAACGACTTGAATTAGAGGCTACCAATTACGGTGCCGGTATGTGGGCGCCGTCTATGCGTTACCATAAGGGTAAATTTTATGTGGCCTTTGTAAGCCACCGTAATCCGGGAATAACTTTTCTTTTTACGGCAGATACAATTGAAGGCCCCTGGGAAAGAAACACTATTCAGGGCTTTTACCATGATTGTTCACTTTTATTTGATGATGATGACAGGGTGTACATTGTATATGGTAACAGGGAAATTCATTTGCTGGAGCTTGATAAGGATTTAAAGGGGCCTAAAGAAAACGGGTTAAACAGAATTATTGCTGTTGATGATCCTGAATATACTCTTGGGTATGAAGGCTCACACATTTATAAAATAAACGGAAAATATTATTTGTTTATGATACACTGGCCGGGATTTGGCAATAAAAGACGCACACAGGTGTGCCTTATGGCAGATTCTTTAGAGTCTGAATTTACAGGCGGTGATGTGCTTGATGATGACGGCGGATTCTTTAATCAGGGTGTAGCTCAGGGAGGCATTGTGGATACTCCTGCAGGCAAATGGTATGCAATGCTTTTCAGGGATAATGGTGCAGTTGGAAGAATTCCTGTTTTGGTACCGGTCACCTGGAAAGGAGACAGACCTGTATTTGGCATAAGCGGGAAAGTGCCAAAGTACATGGAAATAGCTTCAAGCCGTCCCTATTACAGATACGAGAATTTATTTACATCTGATAATTTTGAATATAACGAAAATAAAAAGCTTAAGCTTCAGTGGCAGTGGAATCATTTTCCGGATGCTTCACTTTGGGAGCTTCTTCCTGAAAACGGGCTTAAGATAACAACGGATAAAATCTGTACGAATGTAACACATGCTAAAAATATTTTGACACAAAGATGCATGTTCCCTTATTCCTCTTCAGAGGTTACGGTAGATGCTTCAGAAATCAATGAGGGTGACGTTGCAGGCATAACTGCATTTCAGGGAATGTATGGGCTTATCGGCATTACAAAAGAAACAGGCGATTATTATTTAGTTAAAATCGAAAGAAACGATGATAAATATACAGGCGACTATCAGGCAACTGATTACATGCCCGGCACTGTTACTGAAAAGGTAAGAATTCAGTCTCCTCAGGTTACATTTTTAATAAAAGTAAATTTTGAAGATTTAAAGGATACAGCGGATTTTTACTATTTAAAGGATAAAAAATTCGTACATTTTGGCGGGCACCATAATCTTAAATTCAGGCTTGATCATTTCTGCGGAGCAAGATTTGGACTGTTTATTTATTCAACAAAAAAGTCAGGCGGAAGCGCAGTATTTACAGATTTTAAATATCATTATGATGCATAAATAAAAAGGAAGCCTTAGGGCTTCCTTTTTACAAAAGCGCAAGTAGAGAAGCAGACTGCGAATATCCTTGTCTATACAAAAGAACGTTTTTTTGCTGTTGGATTTTTGCTTCTGTATTCGCTTGGGGTACAGCCCTTTTGCTGTTTAAAGAGCCTGTTAAAAGTAGAAATAGATGAAAAACCTGCCTGCATTGCCACTTCCGTAACAGAATAATCGGGGCTTGCAAGATAATCTTCAGCTACCTTAATGCGTCTGTAGGTTAAATAATCGCAAAAGGTGTAATTTGTGTACTGCTTAAACAGCCTTGAAAAATGATATTTTGAAAAGCCGACGTTATCTGCAACCTCTTCTAAGGTTACGTCCTCCATGTAGTGGGAGTCTATATATTCAAGTGCCTGGTTAAATTTTTGTACGTATTCCTTTTGCTTATAGAGACGAACATTTGGAAAGAGTTCTTCAGCATTATTATGGTTATTACCGATTTTTACAAACATGTTTAATAAAAGGGACTGAATGGTAAGCTCGGCATATTCATTATTGGTAAAATATTCATTACGTATCTGCAAAAGAATGGAATATATATCCTCGTAAATTTTAGGGAATTCTTCCCTTGTAATATGAAGAGGTCGTGAGAGTATAGACTGAATACCTGCAAAGCCTTTTAATTTGCTTATTAAAGAAATGTTGAATAAATAAATGAAACGTTTGCCTGTAGTCGGAGCAATCATTTCATGCACTTCACCGGGAGGTATTATTATAATATCCCCAACATTTAAATGATATGACTCACCGTTAACCTTTACATCATAATAATTTTCAACTGGATTAACTATTTCCATGGCAGTATGCCAGTGAGGCTCGTAGGAATCAGTCTGTTCGTTCATCCATATACGGTGAGACGTATTGATGTGGAAGGACACAAGCTCTTCTTTGTCCTTTAATTTTCTTCCGTTGTAATCGCCGTTAATCTGATAATAGTTAAAGTCTTCTTTAAAATCCTTAATTAGTGACATTTTTACTCCCCATAAACTTTTGTTAAGTTACAGATAACTTACCTTTATTAAACTATAGCAAAGAATAAGAAAAAATAAAAGCAAAATTTGAGAAGTTTTAAGCACGTGGTAGGTTGTGCTAAAAGCATAAAATAAATAGAATTTAGGTATTAAATGAAATCAAGATGCTTAAAAATAAGAGGTATTAAATGAAAAAAACATACAAATTGCTGATAAATTTACTTTTAGTCATTAGTCTTTTAATACTTGCTTCTTGTGCTAAAGAAAAGGATGCAGACGCTTCAATTTCAGTTTCAGATGAAATTAATGAAGAAATAAATACTAATATAAAGGATGACGTAAATATAATAACGGATGAAGAAAGTCAACCTGTAAATGAGGATGCTACTAAAGTGAAAGAAGAGATTAAGGTTCCTATATTAAGCGATTCAATAATGAACACATTAGGCTGCAGAGTGGGCTGTGCTGTTACAAGCGCTGAGGCGGATGATGAAAAGGTATGGGAAATTGTTACAACACATTTTAATGCCATCACTCTTGGCAATGAATTAAAGCCTGACTGCTTATTTAATTACAGCAATGATTCCTGCCCGGGCACTGAAACGGTCACCTTTAACGGAGAAGAGCTTTTGGTCCCTAAAATGAATTTTTCAAGAGCCAACAAACTTTTAGACAAGGTACTTGAATGGAATGAAGCTAATCCGGAGAGAGAAATAAAGGTGCGCGGTCATGTGCTTGTGTGGCATTCACAGACTCCTGAATGGTTTTTTCATGAAGACTATAAAAAGTCAAATGACTATGCAGATAAAGAAACCATGAATAAGCGCCTTGAGTGGTACATTTCAAAGGTTTTAAATTATTACACCGGTGAAGACAGCAAATATAAGGATTTATTTTACGGCTGGGATGTTGTAAATGAAGCTGTTAGTGATAAGGGCGGCTACAGAACAGATGCTGAAAACGCAGACGAAGCCTTGTCCCAGAGTACACACGGATCCAATTCAAGCTGGTGGCATGTATACGAAAGCAATGAATACATAATAAATGCTTTTATTTATGCCAATAAATATGCTCCAAATGATTTGGAACTTTATTATAACGATTATAACGAATGCGTATTTAATAAGCGCGCTACTATTATCGAGCTTTTAACCGAATTAAAGGAAAAAGAAGGAGAGAAGGGGGTCGGCACCAGAATTTCCGCAATGGGAATGCAGGGCCACTACGATACTTCTTCACCTGACGGAGATTTATTATACGCTACGATTAAGGCATATTGTAAAATAGTTGGCTCCGTTCAGTTTACCGAATTTGATATTAAGGAAACAACAGACTGGACTGATGCTGAAAAGGAAAATGAAAAAATTAAGAAGCGTTATAACGTGCTCTATTATTATATGAAAAGTGCTAACAGTGATGAAAGCATGAATATCTCGAATATAACCTTCTGGGGCACCACCGATAATTATTCCTGGCTTCAGTCAAGAAGCAATATCGGAGGCGGCAATACTACAGGGTTATCACAGATGCCGTTACTGTTTGATGAAAATTATGAGCCCAAACCAGCCTTCTTTGTTTTCGCAAAAAATAGGCAATAGTTGCACATTTGATATTTTAATAGCAAATTTTGGGCAAAAAAGAGCATAATATTACAAGACTAAATGTAC
>CAVIIX010000033.1:14722-16285 GCA_963643225.1 Lachnospiraceae bacterium | reverse complement strand
AAAATAAATTTTGAAGATGATGGTTTTGAAGAAGAAGCTGAAAAATTAAAAGAAAAAAATTGCGAAAATAATATCGGAAAAAGTGCCGAAAACAAGGCATCTGAAGAAAAATCAGAGAATACCGAGGAGAAAGCATTTAAAAAAACTTCCGATAAGCCCTTAAAGAACGAAGCAAAATATGATAAAATAAAAAGGTACATTGAAATCACAAAAACAAAACGCTTTAAAAAGGCTTTTTCTTTGGCTAAAGAAAAGCTTATAAAGCTTTTAAAGCATATACTTCCACGTAAGCTTAATATAGAAGCCAGGCTTGGCTTTTATGATCCTTCCGTTACAGGAAGTATACTTGCAATTTCAGGCATGCTTTATCCTTTAATAAACCGGCATATTCACGTATACGGAGATTTTGAAAATCAGTGTATTGATATAAACGGAAATTTTAAAGGAAGAATCTGTATATTTAAAATTTTGATAATTGCTTTACAGGTTTATTTTAATAAAAACATTAAAAAAGTAATAAAGCTATTTAGGGAGGTCTAATACATGGCAGACAAAAATTGCAGTTCTATCATTGAATCCCTTTTGAAGGGTTTAGACGGAATTGTTTCCTCAAAGACAGTTGTGGGTGAGCCCACAAAAATTGATGACACTATTATTTTACCTTTAGTGGATATTTCCTTTGGTATGGGTGCAGGTGCATCCGAAAATCCAGGCAAAAACGGTGGTGGCGGCGGTTTGACCGGTAAGGTAAGCCCAAGTGCTGTACTTGTTATTAAAAATGGCTCCACAAAATTAGTCAATATAAAAAATCAGGATGCCGTTACCAAGCTTCTTGACTTGGTGCCGGATGTGGTTGATAAGGTTACCGGTATGATTAACAAGAAGGACATGCCTTCCGATAAGGAGGTTGTGGACGCTGCATTTCCTGAGGAGACTGAGTAATGGCTGAATCGGTTGAAGAGGTTTTATTATGCAATGACCCCGAAAAACTGAATGAATTAAAGCGGTTTCTCTTTGAAGAAAACATAAGGCTTGAAATTAAGCAAAAGGAATTAAATGAACTTCACGAAAAATTTTTAAACGAGCGTATTCAATTCGTTGAAGAAATGAAGGAAATTAATATCCGAAATGTAAAGGAAAGAAAGCGTTTAAAGGATGAAGAAGCCTTCTTTGATAAAAAGATGGAAATTCTTAAAAACGGCTTTGCTTCACTCGAGGCAGACAGGAAGGCTTTAAAGAAAGAGCGTATGACCTTTGAAGCAGAAGCAAGAGCGAAGACCAATATACAGCAGGAGGCTGTATATAAAAATCTTGCAGGTTCACTTTTTGCAGGGGTTAACAATCCTTTAGCTTTAAAGAAGAGATATCGCGACTTACTTAAAATATTCCATCCGGATAATTTATGCGGAGATACGGAGATGGTTTCCGTTATTAATAAGGAATATGACAGATTAAAATCTGAAATTGACTATAGTTTTAAATCTGCAAAATAAATCTATAATATATATGAAAATGCAGCGCATTTTCCTGTATGCTAAATCATAAAAAGTTTCGCTTGCGAAA
>CAVIIX010000033.1:11753-14658 GCA_963643225.1 Lachnospiraceae bacterium | reverse complement strand
CGTAGTGCCTTTTTTAGCATATGGGAAAATGCAGCGCATTTTCCTGTATGCTAAATCATAAAAAGTTTCGCTTGCGAAACTAAAGCGCCGAGCGCGGTCGCCTATGCGACGTATACCTTACGCGCGAGTGCGCATCATTGGCACGTAGTGCCTTTTTTAGCATATGGGAAAATGCAGCGCATTTTCCTGTATGCTAAAAAAGAGAGCATTTGCTCTCTTTTTTTACTAATAATCTTAAAGGATATCATTTATTAAGCTCTTTCAACTTTATTAGATCTTAAGCATCTTGTACAAACATGAAGCTTCTTTGTTGTACCGTTAACTTTACATGTAACAGACTGGATGTTGGAGCCCCACATTCTACTGGATTTTCTATTAGAATGGCTTACGTTATTTCCAAAATGAATACCTTTTCCGCAAACTGCACACTTTGCCATCGTAGCACCTCCTTAAAGCATATAAATCTTTGCGAAACTCGCAACATGTAGATAATATCAGAAACGAAAATAAAATGCAAGAGAAATTTTTAATTAGTGTCAGTGAATTCGCGTTGTGCATTGCTGCCTGCTTATATAAAAGTGTCACTGCTTGCCTTGCAAAATACCAGGCTTTTAAAAGCTCCTTATGTTATACCCACTACCGTTTAAAGAAAACAGGTGTTTTTGAACTTTTATAATTTTTTAAAATATTTGTTTTCTTTTTAATGTAAAGAGGTTATAATGTCTTCGGTATGCAGGCAATTTTTTACTACCAAAAAAATCTAGGAGGTGGCATATGAAAGGTTCTTCCATGGACACACATCTTGGTAATATAGTTATTGACCCTAATGTTATCTGCCAGTATGCAGGCAGCGTTGCAGTTGAATGCTTCGGTATAGTAGGCATGGCCAACGTCAATGTTAAAGACGGACTTGTAAAGCTTTTAAAAATCAATTCTGCAGACATATGCAGAGGTATTCAGGTTTCTTTACTTGAAAACCATAAGCTTTCTCTTGATTTTCATATAATAGTTTCATATGGTGTAAGCATTCAGGCTGTTGTAGAAAATCTCATTAATAATGTTAAATACAAAGTAGAAGAGTTCACCGGTTTGGAAATCGGTAAGATCAACGTTTTCGTAGAAGACGTTAAAGTGATTGACTAGGAGGATGTTGATTTGAAGGAATCAGTAATTAATGCTTCGCTTTTGGCAAAGATGTTTTTAAGCGGTGCCAAAAATTTAGAGGCAAAAAAAGAATGGATCAACGAATTAAACGTATTCCCCGTTCCTGACGGCGATACAGGTACAAACATGACAATGACCATAATGTCGGCAGCAAAAGAAGTATCCAATCTTCAGACTACCAACGACATTACAATGGCTACCTTATGTAAGGCAATTTCTTCAGGCTCTTTAAGAGGTGCAAGAGGAAATTCCGGCGTTATTTTATCACAGTTATTAAGAGGCTTTACAAAATCAGTAAGTGCTTCAACAGAAATCACAATTCCCATGCTTGCAGATGCTTTTGAAAAAGCCGTGGAAACTGCATATAAGGCAGTTTTAAAGCCTAAGGAAGGCACTATTTTAACAGTTGCAAGGGAAGCCTCTGAAAAGGCAAGAGAGCTTTCAGATTCAGGTGTTACCGATTTAGAAGACTTTTTAAGAACAATAATTGAGCACGCTGAATATGTATTAAGCAAGACCCCTGAAATGCTGCCGGTTTTAAAGCAGGCAGGAGTTGTAGACTCAGGCGGACAGGGCTTGGTGGAAGTATTACACGGGGCCTTTGATGCTTATATGGGTAAGGAGCTTGACTTGACGGCTTTCAAGGCAGAAGCTGCACCTAAGCCGCAGGGTCAGGTAAGAGATGAAATTGAAACCGACAATATTAAATTCGGTTACTGTACTGAATTTATTATTTTGCTTGAAAAGCAGTTTAACATTAAGCATGAGCTTGATTTTAAGGCATATCTTGAATCAATAGGTGATTCAATTGTGCTTGTGGCAGATGAAGAGGTTGTTAAGGTACACGTACACACTAACGATCCCGGTCTTGCCATTCAAAAAGCATTAAAATACGGTTCTTTATCAAACATGAAAATCGATAACATGCGTTTAGAGCATGAGGAAAGATTATTTAAGTCAGAAAAACCCGTCAAGAAGGAATTAAAAGACTACGGCTTTGTATCCGTATCTGCAGGCGATGGCTTAAGTGAAATCTTTAAGGGTCTTGGCGTAGACTGCATTATCGAAGGCGGACAAACCATGAACCCTTCAACAGAAGATATCGTGGATGCCATTAATATGATTAATGCAAAGACTGTTTTTGTGCTTCCCAATAATAAGAACATTATTATGGCAGCCAATCAGGCTCAATACCTTGTAGAAGATAAGGAAGTTATTGTAATTCCCACAAAGACAATTCCTCAGGGTATAACTGCCATGATTAATTTCATGCCTGATGTTGATTCAAAGACCAATGAAGAGACAATGTCTTCAGAAATTAAGAACGTAAAGACGGGTCAGGTAACCTACGCTGTCAGAGATACACAGATTGATGATAAGGAAATCAAAGAAGGCGACTACATGGGCATCGGCGATTTAGGTTTATTGTCAGTTGATGCTGATTTGAATACGGCTACCTTTAAGATGGTTGACGAAATGGCAAAGGATTCTTCAATTGAATTATTCAGCCTTTATTACGGCAGTGATTTGACTGAAGAAAACGCAAAGGCAATCGTTGATTATATTAATGAAAATTATCCATCCTGTGATGTAGAAGTTAACTTTGGTGGCCAGCCTATCTATTATTACATTTTATCTGCTGAGTAATTTACACCCGATAGCTTAACTGCTATCGGGTTTAATTTTTTTAAGCATATGGAAAATAATGAATCAATAAAAACATTAAAGGGAATAGGCGATA
>CAVIIX010000033.1:0-11743 GCA_963643225.1 Lachnospiraceae bacterium | reverse complement strand
ATAAATCAGCCGGGCTTTTTAATAAGCTTGGTTTATTTACATGCAGGGATTTGGTTTTTTATTTTCCAAGAGCCTATGATAAATACGAAGAAATTTCTTTAATTAAAAATTCTAAACAATATTCAAGAAATGCCATATATGGTACTGTTAAAAACAACCCTGTAATGAAGCGTTTTAACGGTAAGTCCTTAATAAGTTTTTTTGTTTTTGATGGTGAAAATACTGTTGAAATAAAATATTTTAATTCACCCTTTATGGCTAAGGCAGTTAAGGCAGGAGATAAGAAGGTATTCAGAGGATATTTAAAGCCCTTAAAGGACAGGCTTGTATTAGATCAGCCTAAAATATATTCATACGAAGAATATAAGGCTTTAGAAAATACCATTATCCCTTTATATCCCCTTACAAAAGATTTATCCAACAATTTAATGATAAAGTCGGTTAAACAGGCATTATTAAAGGTTAATTTACCGGATGAATATTTAACAAAAGAGGAATTAAACAAATTTTCTTTTGCAGATATAAAAACAGCCTTAAGCGATATCCATTTTCCCAAGGATGAAAATGCTCAATACCTTGCTAAACGAAGAATTGTTTTTGAAGAATTTATAAAATTTGTTTCTTTATCAAAAAAAGAAGCAAAGGAGGCTGTGTTAATAAAAAATCCTCACAAAATAATAGATGTGGCGGATTGCGGCCGATTAATCGAAGCGCTTCCCTATAAATTAACAAATGCTCAAATTAAGGCAATAAATGAAATTTCAGAGGATTTATCAAGTGAATATTTAATGAACCGGCTTGTGCAGGGTGACGTAGGAAGCGGCAAAACAATTGTTGCAATAGTTTCAATGCTAAAGGTATGCGCAAACGGCCTGCAAAGTGCTATGATGGCACCTACGGAGGTGTTAGCGCGTCAGCACTTTGAAAATATTAAAGCTTTAACCGATAAATACAATTTATGCTTTAAACCTGTTTTGTTAACAGGGAAAATGTCTGCTAAAGATAAAAAAGAAGCTCTGAATTTAATTGCTACTAGTGAAGCAAATATAGTGCTTGGTACACATGCGATTTTAGAGGACAAGGTTTTATTTAAGAATTTAGCCCTAGTAATTACTGATGAGCAGCACAGATTCGGAGTAAAGCAGCGGGAGGCCTTTATCGGAAAGGGAATAAGTCCTCATTTACTTGTAATGAGTGCTACGCCTATTCCGAGAACTCTTGCAATGATTTTATTTGCAGGGCTTTCAGTTTCTGTTATCGATGAGCTTCCCAAAAACCGAATTCCAATTTCAAACTGTGTGGTAAATTCAAGCTTCAGGGAAAAAGCCTATATTAAAATAAAAAAAGAACTGGATGCGGGTCATCAGGCCTATGTAATATGTCCTATGGTGTCTGAATCGGAAGAGGAGGCACTGCAGTTAAAGAGTGTTGAAAAGCATTCAAGGGATATTAAAGAATATTTTGGGGAAACAGTCAGAGTAGGCACTTTAACAGGCAAAATGAAGCCTTATGAAAAGACCAGAATAATGGAAGCCTTTAAGGATAAAAATATCGATATTCTAGTTTCCACGACAGTTATTGAAGTAGGTATCGACGTGCCAAATGCTACTGTAATATTAATTGAAAATGCAGAGCGCTTCGGCCTTTCCCAGCTACATCAGTTAAGAGGAAGAGTGGGCCGTGGAAATGCTGCTTCTTTCTGCATATTATTATCCGATTCTGACAAAAAAGAAACTTTAAAGCGTTTATATATTTTAAATGAAACAAATGACGGCTTTAAAATAGCCAAGGAAGATTTGAAAATGAGAGGTCCGGGGGAATTAAACGGCTTCAGGCAGTCCGGGGAATTACAATTTGGACTTGGAGATATACAGGAAGATGCGGATATTTTATTGCTTGCCTCTCAAAATTATGATAGTTTTTCTGACAGAATCAAAAATCTTAATATAGATTTTATTGACTTTAGGACAATATAACATTAAAATAATGCCAATGTTTTGAAATAAAAAACATGATATGAGGGTTAATTATTGAAAAAAATTTTAGTTGTTACAGACAGTAACAGCGGCATTTCACAAAGTGATGCTATAAAGCTTGGCATAAAGGTTATGCCCATGCCGTTTATGATCGATCAAACTGAATATTTTGAAGATATTAATTTAACGCAGGAAGAATTTTATGAAAAGCTTTTAAATGACTGTGAAATTTCAACCAGCCAGCCAAGCCCTGAGGATATACTAAAATTATGGGATGAAGGCTTAAAGGAATATGAAGAAATCGTTCATATTCCCATGAGCAGTGGCTTATCCGGTTCTTATCAAACCGCAAGAATGCTTGCAGAGGATTATGCCGGACGCGTTCAGGTAGTTAATAATCAAAGAATTTCCGTCACCATGAGACAGTCAGTATTTGATGCCCTTAAGCTTTCAGAAGAAGGAAAGACTGCAAAAGAAATAAGACGTGCTCTTGAAGATGACAAATTCAATTCAAGCATTTATATTTGTATAGATACTTTAAAATATTTAAAAAAGGGCGGAAGATTAACTCCTGCCGCTGCAATTCTTGGTGAGCTTTTAAAAATCAAGCCGGTATTACAGATTCAGGGCGAAAAGCTTGATGCCTTTGCAAAGGTAAGGACCTTAGGCCAGGCAAAGTCCATCATGATGAATCAGATTGAAAAGGATATTGTGGAGCGCTTTGGCGGTACCAAAACAGGCGAAGGTGTACATTTATTTATAGCCTATACCTATAATAAAGAAAATGCAGATGCATTTTTAAAGGAAGTAAAAGAAAGATTTCCTGATGCAAAAGTATATGTTGACTGTCTTTCTTTATCCGTAAGCTGTCACATAGGACCTAATGCTTTAGCTTTCGCTACCTGCAAAAAGTCCTTTTAACATTACATTAATCAAAACAGCACATTATATTGAGGGATTTGAACTAAATTCTACAATATAATGTGCTTTTTTGTTTATTTTAAAATGGTTTTATGATATACTGTTTTAGTCGTATTATGAGAATAATATGCAATTTAGAAATGTGAGGTTTTTTATGGGAAAGAATACTTATGATGCAGAGAGCATAACTGTCCTTGAGGGGTTAGAGGCAGTAAGAAAACGTCCCGGTATGTATATCGGTTCGGTTTCTACCCGTGGTCTTAATCATTTAGTATACGAAATACTTGATAACTCAGTAGACGAGCATTTAGCAGGACATTGCAGTGAAATTTCAGTAATACTTGAGGCGGATGGCTCTGCAACCGTAACAGATAACGGTCGAGGCATTCCGGTAGGCATGCATAAAAAGGGTATGAGTGCAGAAAGACTTGTATTTACTACACTTCATGCAGGCGGTAAATTTGACAATTCTTCATATAAAACAAGCGGTGGTCTTCATGGTGTGGGTTCATCGGTTGTAAATGCTTTAAGTGAATATTTAACTGTAACCGTTAAAACAGGCGGTGCAATATATCAGGATAAATATTCAAGAGGTGTACCCACCATTGAGCTTGAAAATGGGTTATTACCTGTTATCGGCAAGACAAAAGAAACCGGTACCTCCATCAATTTCTTACCAGACAATCAGATATTTGATCGTATAAGATTTAAGGAAGACGACATTAAAAGCCGTCTTCACGAGACCGCTTATTTAAATCCCGGTCTTACAATTTTCTATGAAGACAGAAGAAAAGAAGAAACAGAAAAAATAACCTTCCATGAGCCCTGCGGCATTGTAGGCTACATTAAGGACATGAATAAAACTGCCGAGACCATTCATGATGTTATTTATTATAAAGGCACTTCCGATAACATTGAAATTGAAATTGCTTTCCAGTATATAAATGAATTTCATGAAAATGTTATGGGCTTTTGTAATAATATTTACACCCTTGAAGGCGGTACACATATTACAGGCTTTAAGACCGCATTTACAAATATTATCAATACCTATGCAAGAGAGTTAGGCATATTAAAAGAAAAAGATTTGAATTTTACCGGTACAGACGTAAGAAACGGCTTAACGGCAGTTGTTTCAATTAAACATACAGACCCAAGATTTGAAGGTCAGACAAAGACAAAGCTTGATAATCAGGATGCTTCAAAGGCTGTATCAAAAGTGACAGGCGACGAGCTTGTAAGATATTTTGACAGAAATGTTGAAACTCTTAAAAGCATAATTGCCTGTGCAGAAAAGGCAGCAAAGCTTCGTAAAACCGAGGAAAAAGCCAAAACAAACATGCTTACAAAGCAGAAATATTCTTTTGATTCAAACGGTAAGCTTGCTAACTGTGAATCAAAGGATGCTTCCAAATGCGAAATTTTTATCGTAGAAGGTGATTCTGCCGGAGGCTCTGCCAAGATGGCAAGAAACAGAATGTATCAGGCCATCTTACCAATAAGAGGTAAAATTCTTAACGTAGAAAAGGCCAGTATTGACAAGGTACTTGCAAATGCAGAAATTAAAACCATGATTTATGCATTTGGATGCGGCTTTTCAGAAGGATACGGTTCTGACTTTGATATTACAAAGCTGCGTTATGACAAAATCATAATTATGGCGGATGCCGATGTAGATGGTGCCCATATTTCAACCCTTTTACTAACCCTTTTCTTTAGATTTATGCCTCAGCTTATTTACGAGGGCCATGTATACATTGCAATGCCTCCCCTTTATAAGGTAATTCCTTCAAAGGGCGAGGAAGAATATTTATATAACGACGAAGCACTTGAAAAATACAAGGCAACCCACAACGTTTCGTATAAATTACAGCGTTATAAAGGTCTTGGTGAAATGGATCCGGAACAGTTATGGGAGACAACCCTGGACCCTGCAAGAAGACTTTTAAAGCGTGTTGAAATAGAAGATGCCAAGAGAGCCAGTGAGGTTACTGAATTATTAATGGGCCTTGAGGTACCTCCGAGACGTACCTTTATTTACGAAAATGCCAACGAAGCGGAGCTTGATGTATAAATATGAAAAAAGAAAAAGAAATTATAATAAATGAAGAAGACAGAATTATACAGACAGAATATTCTGACGTTATGAAAAAGTCCTTTGTGGACTATGCAATGAGCGTTATTATTGCACGAGCTCTTCCTGATGTAAGAGACGGCTTAAAGCCGGTTCAAAGACGAGTTTTGTATGACATGAACGAGCTTGGTATAAAATACGACAAGCCTCACAGAAAGAGCGCAAGAATTGTGGGTGATACAATGGGTAAATATCATCCTCACGGTGACTCTTCAATTTATGATGCGTTGGTTGTAATGACCCAGGATTTCAAAAAGGGAATGCCTTTAGTAGACGGTCACGGAAACTTTGGTACCGTTGAGGGCGATGGTGCCGCTGCAATGCGATACACTGAAGCACGTCTTGAAAAGGTTACCCAGGATGCTATTTTGGCAGACCTTGATAAGGATGTTGTGGATTTTACCGATAACTTTGATGCTACGGAAAAGGAACCCGTAGTATTACCCTGCAGATTTCCCAATTTACTTGTAAACGGCTCTGAAGGTATCGCAGTAGGCATGGCTACAAACATTCCGCCCCACAATTTTGGCGAGGTTGTTGAAGCCTGCAAGGCCTACATGAAGAATAACGACATTACAAATGCAGAGCTTATGCAGTATGTAAAGGGACCTGATTTTCCAACAGGCGGGATTGTAGTTAATCAGTCTGAATTACTAGAAATCTACGAAACCGGCATGGGTAAAATAAAGGTTCGTGGTAAGGTAGAGGTTGAAAACCTAAAGGGCGGTAAGGTTAATGTTGTAGTAACAGAAATTCCTTATACAATGATAGGTGCAAACATCGGTAAATTTTTAAATGATGTTGCTGCTTTAATAGACCAAAAGAAAACAACCGATGTAATTGATATTACAAACCAGTCAAATAAAGACGGTATCAGAATAGTATTTGAATTACGTAAGGATGCTAATCCTCAAAGCTTCATTAACCTTTTATATAAAAAGACCCGTCTTGAAGATACCTTTGGCTTTAACATGCTTGCTATCTGTGACGGACGCCCGGAGACCCTTTCCTTAAAGCGTGTTATTGAAGAAAATGTTAAATTTCAATACGAAATCTGCACCAGAAAATATAAAAAGCTTTTAGAAAAGGAATTAGAAAAAAAGGAAATTCAGGAAGGCCTAATCAGAGCCGTAAATGTAATTGATTTAATTATCGAAATCCTGCGTGGTTCAAAGGACAGAAATATGGCAAAGGGCTGCATGATTGAGGGCAAAACCGAAGGCATTAAATTTAAGTCCAAAGAATCAAAGATTATGGCTTCAAAGCTTAATTTTACCGAGAAACAGGCTAATGCAATACTTGATATGCGTCTTTACAAATTAATCGGCTTAGAGCTTGAGGCCTTATTTAACGAAAACGAAGAAACCCTTGCAAACATAGCCCGTTACTCTGATATTCTTGAAAACAAGTCTTCCATGTCAAAGGTAATTATTAAGGACATGGAAAATCTTAAGAACGAATTCGGCAAAAACAGACGTACTCAGATTGAAGATGCAGAAGAAATCGTTCTTGAAGAAAAGAAGCCTGAAGTAATCGATATTATGTTTATGATGGACAGATTCGGATATTGTAAATCCGTTGACATGACCACCTATGAACGTAATAAGGAAGCCGCTGATGCCGAAAATAAATTCCTATTCCCCATGAAGAGTGACGGCAAGGTGTGTGTTTTTACAGACACAGGAGTTATGCATACCGTAAAGGCAAAAGATATTCCTTTTGGTAAATTCAGAGATAAGGGAACACCGATAGATAATATAAGCAATTATGATTCTTCAAACGAAAGGCTTTTATTCCTTGCTAATCAGGATGACTTAAAATTTAAGCGTCTTGTGTTTGTAAGCGAAGCTTCTTTATTAAAAATTGTGGACGGCTCTGAATTTGACGTAGGAAAGCGTACGGTTGCTGCCACCAAGCTTAACGATAAGGATTTGCTTGTAAGCGTTAAGGAAATTATTGACGAAAAGAACATTGTGCTTCAGTCAAGGGATGGCGTATTTTTACGTTTTTCCCTTGATGAGATTCCCGAAAAAAAGAAAAATGCAGTGGGTGTCAGAGGCATGAAATTAAATAATGATGACAAACTTGAAAACGTCTACTATACTCATAATGCAGGTGACAATACAATTGAGTATAACGGAAAGCCCTTTGATTTACATTTAAAGGTAAAGCCTGGTCATCGGGACACTAAAGGAATTAAAATAAGAGGATAAAGAATGTTAAGAGTAATATCCGGGAGTGCAAGAAATTTACAGCTAAAAACTCCTGAAGGTCTTGATACAAGGCCCACAACCGACCGCATAAAGGAAACCTTATTTAATATGCTTCAATGTGAGGTTCCTGGAAGCATTGTAATAGATTTTTTTGCAGGTTCGGGTGCAATAGGAATCGAAAGCCTTTCAAGAGGGGCAAAAAAAGCTTATTTTATTGATAATTCAAGAGAAGCCAACAGTTGCATAGTTGAAAACATTAAGCATACGCATTTTGAAGACAAGGCTGTTGTGTTTATGCAGGATGCAATAAGAGCCTCCATGCAGATACACGAAAGTCACGTTGACCTTATATTTATGGATCCGCCTTACGATAAGGGCTTAGAGCGGGAGCTTTTAACGGTTTTAAAGACTAAGCCCTATGTTTCTTCTGATACTTTATTTGTAATCGAAGCAAGCCTTGAAACGGATTTTGATTATTTAGATGACCTTGGCTTTGAATTAATTAAAGAAAAGAAATATAAAACAAATAAACATATTTTTACACAGCTTAAAGGAGAATAAATGAAATCAGCAATTTATCCAGGCACCTTCGATCCTATGACCTACGGTCATTTAGACATTATCAAAAGAGCCGCCAATATATTTGATGAGCTTGTGGTAAGTGTTCTTGATAACAAGGAGAAAACTCCATTGTTTTCCGTAGATGAACGTGTTAATATACTAAAAGAAGCCACAAAGGATATTAAAAACGTTAAAATAGAATCCTTTGAAGGCCTGCTTACTGATTATTGTAAGGAAAAGAATATAAACGTGGTTGTAAGAGGCTTAAGAGCAGTTACCGACTTTGAATACGAGCTTCAGATGTCTCAGATGAACAGAAAATTATCAGATCACTTCGTTGAAACTGTTTATTTAAACACAACTCTTAAATATTCTTATTTAAGTTCCTCGGCAGTTAAACAGATAGCCCAGTTCCACGGTGATTTAACAGCCTTTGTTCCTGATTTTGTTGCAAAACAATTATATGAACGTTTCGGCTTTTAAGACAGCCGGTTTTAGTTAAGGGGAGAAAAGAATGACAAGTAAAATCGAAGCCATGATTGATGAAATCGAAGAGTTTATTAACGGATGTAAATTCCAGACTCTTTCAAATTCAAGAATTATTGTAGATAAAGAACAGATTGATGAGCTTTTAAGAGAATTAAGAATGTCTACTCCCGATGAAATCAAGAGATACCAGAAGATGATTTCAAACAGAGACGCCATTTTAGACGACGCCAAAAGAAAAGCAGAAGCCTTAATTAATGAAGCTACAATTCAGACAAACCAGCTTGTTAACGAGCATGAAATCATGCAGGCAGCCTATGCTAAGGCCAATGAAGTAGTGACAATGGCCACCAATCAGGCTCAGGAAATATTAGATAAGGCAACCATCGAAGCAAATGCAGTTAAGGCTGCTGCAATGCAGTATACCGATGACCTTCTTGCCAATCTCGAAAAAATTATTACTCATACCACTCAGACAACGGTTGCAAATTATAATGAATTAATTTCTAACCTTAACAGCTGTAATGGTATCGTAAAAGAAAACAGAACCGAATTACATCCAAGCGATGAGGATGATTTTGAGAATATTACCTTAACGAATAATTCTTATGATCATGAAGGTCCTGACATATTATAAAAAACAGCTTCCGTGTTAAAGAGCACCCACTGCCTAAAGGCGGTGGGTTTTTTGCGCTTTTATAAAGAATTAATACCACAAAAACACAAAATGTAGTATACTGTATGTATTAAATAAGTCAATTTGTGGTGTTTATTAATGAATAAAATGTTTGAAAACAAAAAAGCAATAATTTTCGATATGGATGGTACACTGGTCGACTCAATGGGGGTCTGGAAAAATATTGATATAGAATATTTAAGCAGTTTAAATATACCTTTCCCTGAAGATTTACAAAAATGTATTGAAGGCATGTGCTTCCACGATACGGCTTCATATTTTAAAAATCGTTTTGGAATTAAAGCTTCTTTGGAAGAAATAGAAAAAATCTGGAACGACATGGCAGAATACAAATATTCCCATGAAGTAAAAGTAAAGGACGGAGTTGAAAGGCTTTTAAAATATGCAAAGGAAACAGGACTTAAGCTTGGAATTGCCACAAGCAATTCAAGACGTCTGACCGATGCTTTATTAAAGGCTAAGGGGTTAGACAGCACCTTTGATTTTGTTCTGACAGGCTGTGAAACCTTAAAAAGCAAGCCGGACCCTGAAATTTATTTGGAAGCCTCTAAAAAATTAGGCATTGAGCCGGAATACTGTCTTGTTTTTGAAGACATAGTGCCAGGTATCATGGCGGGCAAAAATGCCGGCATGACGGTTGTAGGTGTAGAAGATTATTATTCCGAATATGCAAGAGAAGAAAAGAAAAGGCTTTCGGATTTTTATATTAATTCATATTTGGATATTGAATATTAAGCATTAATTAAAATTTAAGGAGGGAATTTATGAACGTAGCAATTATAACCGGTGCTTCAAGCGGAATGGGAAGAGAAGCCTGTAAACAGATTGATGAAATTTACACAACTGGTCTTGATGAAATATGGATTGTTGCAAGAAGAGTTGAAAAACTTAAAGAATTAGCTTTAGAGCTTAATCATAAGGTTAGAATTCTTCCTCTTGATTTAACGGATGAAAGAGATGTAGAGGAGCTTGAATTATCCTTAAATTTATTGGATCCTTCAGTAAGAATGCTTGTAAATGCATCCGGCTTTGGAATAGTAGGTTCATTTAAAGGTTCAAAATGTTCAGAGCAGACAGGAATGGTGCGTCTTAACTGTGAAGCCTTAACCCGTGTCACCCATATAGTTTTAAAATATATGAAGAAGGGCGCAAGAATCATTAATTTTGCTTCTTCCGCAGCCTTTATACCACAAATTGATTTTAGCGTATATGCAGCCACAAAATCCTACGTATTAAGCTTTTCACGCTCATTAAACGAAGAATTAAAGAATTATAATATAACGGTTACTGCGGTATGCCCCGGTCCTGTAAACACGGAATTTTTCAAAATTGCAGAAAAGCACGGCGCTAATTTTAATTTCAAAAAATATTTTATGGCGGATGCAAAAAAG
This sequence comes from Lachnospiraceae bacterium, assembly GCA_963643225.1. Classification (GTDB taxonomy): domain Bacteria; phylum Bacillota; class Clostridia; order Lachnospirales; family Lachnospiraceae; genus UBA1258. The sequence goes on along the minus strand of CAVIIX010000033.1, from coordinate 1,364 downwards.
GTAGTAAGACAGGCACTTGTGGATTCTTATCACCGTAAGAGCATGTCGGTTTATTCATTTTCAATGAAAGGATTACTCCTTTTAACAAAATTATTCCCTCACGGATTAATTTTAAAGGTAATGACTTTATTAAAATAAGAAAGCAGGATTTTTAGTTAATGAAAAGAGTATTAAAAGGTGATTTTGGTTACATTAAATTCAGAAGAAAATTTGAAATTATAAAGACCTTATTTATGCTTGCTTTAAGTATAGCAATGTATGAAATAGGGCTCATCACAACAGGCACAAATTCGAATATGCTTACCTATGTGGCAGTTTTAGGGTGTCTTCCCATGGCTAAATTTGCAATAGGCGCAATCATGTTTATTAAGGCAAAGGGCTGTTCTCCTGAATTAAAGGAATATTTTGATAAAAGAGGAGTAACACCCTGGTATTATGATTTATGGTTTACTTCTTATGATAAAAATTTCCAGATTTCGGCATTATATTACAAAAAGAAAAATCTTTTAATGATTACAGAGGATGAAAATTTAAATGCCGCAGAATGTGAAGAGCATATAAAGAATTTACTTAAGACTGCAGGCTTTGATAATTTAACAGTTAAGGTGTTCATTGATAGGAATAAATTTGCAGACAGAGTTTTAGAATTAAAAGATCTTTTGGAAGACGAAAAGCAGTTAGAATTTTTACAGGATAATATTATAAACGTTTCGTTATAAAAATAAAAAGCATGAAAAGCATAATCATAAGCAAAAACGAAAGCAATCAGACATTAATTAAATATTTAAACAGACTGCTTCCGAATGCTCCAAGGGGAATAATATACAAGCAGCTTCGAAATAAAAACATTACCCTTAATTCAAAAAAAGCAGAGGGCAATGAAAGGCTAAATGAAAATGACGAAATTAAGCTTTTTTTATCGGATGAAACCTTTTTAAAATTTAAGGATGACTCCCTTAAAGATGTTTCAAAATATTCAGACGCATATAATAAACATTCATCCTTGGATATAGTGTATGAGGATGAACATATTATTGTATTAAACAAACCGGTAGGAATGTTAAGTCAGAAGGCAGAGCCTGATGACATAAGCGCCAACGAAATCTTAATAGGCTATATGCTTAGTAAAAACGAAACAGATGCATATAAATTATCAGCCTTTACGCCTTCCGTATGTAACAGACTTGACAGAAATACAGGCGGTCTTTTGTTATTTGGGAAAACCCTATTTGGTACAAATACCCTGAATAAATGTATTAAAGAAAGAAGTATCAAAAAATATTATAAAACAATAGTTAAGGGTGAAATAAAAGAAGGCTTTAAGGCTGAAGGCTATTTAATTAAAGATAATAAAACAAATAAAG
>CAVIIX010000032.1:0-16298 GCA_963643225.1 Lachnospiraceae bacterium | reverse complement strand
GTTATTCACTTTTTGTGGATTATATTATGTTAATTATATTTATCCACAACTTATTAACAACTTATTCAAAATTGGTAAAAATCAACATTTTGTGGTTTAAAATTTAGTGAAAAACATCATATAGAATAAAAAAAAATTTATTTTTTAAATTAGCTGTTTTTCTTGACTAAAAATAATGTTTTTAATATAATCGTATTGCTATTTTCCTAAGAAAAAAGATTAGTTACCTTTTTATATAAGGTTATTTAAGAAGGAGGTGTTTGTTCCATGAAGATGACATTTCAGCCTAAGAAGAAATCACATTCAAAGGTTCACGGATTTAGAGCTCGTATGAGTACTCCCGGCGGAAGAAAAGTTTTAGCTTCCAGAAGAGCAAAGGGAAGAAAGAAAATATCAGCTTAGGCCGCAGTTATGTGGCCTTTTTCTTTATCTATTAATTATGACTTTTACAGAATCGTTAAAGAATAACCAAAATTTTAAAAAAGTTTATACTTTTGGAAAGTCTTACGCCAATAAATTTTTGGTTATGTATGTTATGGAAAATGGCACAGATTCAAATCGACTTGGTATTTCTGTAAGTAAAAAAGTCGGTAATAGTGTTGTAAGACATCATTTAACACGTCTGGTACGTGAAAGTTATCGATTACACGAAGCTGTATTTAATAGTGGTTTAGATATTGTAATCGTCGTAAGAGTAAATGCAAAAGAAGCTTCTTATAAAGAAGTTGAAAGTGCATTATTACACTTAGGAAGGCTTCATTCTATCATTAATCTTTAATAAAAGGGTTAATGTGCAACTTTCGTTAATGCTTTTACTATGAAAAGAATATTAATTTTTTTGATAAAAACTTACCAAAAATATCTTTCTCCTTTAAAGACCACAAAATGTCCTTATTATCCTACATGTTCACAATATGGTCTTGAGGCAGTTGAAAAATATGGTGCTCTTAAAGGCGGTGCACTTGCGGCATGGCGTGTTTTAAGATGCAATCCTTTATCAAAAGGTGGTTATGATCCGGTACCTTAATATTCTCTTTTAGTAAGTCAGGAGGATATCAATTGGAATATTTAGTTTTAACACAATATTCAGGTAAAATTTTAGGACCTATTGCTAAATATATACTTGGACCTATCTTAAATGGTATTTTTATCTTTTTAGAATGGTTACCATGGGATAATTCAGCAAATGTAGGCGTAGCAATTATTCTTTTTACAATTGTTATTTATCTTTTACTTTTACCACTAACTATTAAGCAGCAGAAGTTTTCTAAACTTCAGGCAAAAATGCAGCCTGAACTTCAGGCAATTCAGGAAAAGTATAAAAATAAGAAGGATCAGGATTCACAGATGGCTATGAATCAAGAGACTCAGGCCGTATATCAGAAGTACGGTGTTTCTCCTACAGGCAGCTGTGTACAGTTATTAATTCAGATGCCTATTCTTTTTGCTCTTTACAGAGTTATTTATTCTATTCCTGCATATGTACCAATGGTAAAATCTGCTTATACAAATCTTGTATCAGAGCTTCTTAAAAAAGAAGGTGCTTCTGAATTACTTCAGAGCTTTAGCTCTGCTTCAATGTATACTAAGCAGTTTTCAAATGATTTATTTGTTTCAGGTGATGTTGAATATGTTTCAAACACCTACATTGATGTTTTAAACAGAGCATCAAGTGCTGAATGGTCTTCCATTTCAGAAAAATTTTCAGATTTAGCTGTAGTGGTTACTTCCACAATGTCCAAGCTTGACGGCTATAATAACTTCTTTGGCTTAAACATGGGATATTCACCAAGTGATATTATTAAAACTGCATGGACTGATAAAGCATATTTATTAATTATTGGTGCAATTTTAATTCCTGTTCTTTCTGCAGTTACACAATGGATTAACGTAAAACTTACTCCAAGTGCTAATTCCAATCAGAAGTCAGGTAACGAACAGGCAGATCAAATGGCTTCTTCAATGAAGGCCATGAACACCTTTATGCCTATATTCTCGGCAGTTATGTGTTTTACACTTCCTGCAGGTATGGGTATTTATTGGATTGCCGGTTCTGTTGTAAGAAGTATTCAGCAGGTAGCTATCAATAAACATATTGATAAGATGGATATTGATGCACAGATTAAAAAGAACATTGAAAAGCGTAATGCAAAGCTTAAAAAAGCAGGTATTGATCCTGATAAGCTTACACAGAACGCTTATATGTCTACAAGAGCTGTAAATAATTCAAATGCTTCCAAAAAAACAACTCTTTCAGAAAGAGCTACAATGTTAAACGGTAAGCCAGTTGATGGAAAAGATACAGTTAAAGATACTACGGAATACTATAATAAAAATACTGCCAAGCCTGGTTCTATTGCTGCAAAAGCAAATATGGTTAAACAGTATAACGAAAAAAATAATAAATAGGGAGATTAAAAATGGAATATAAGGAATTTACTGCCAAGACAGTAGACGATGCCATTACTGAAGCATGTCAGAGTCTTTCTGTTACCAGTGATAAATTAGATTATGTTGTTATTGAGGAAGCTTCCTCTGGTTTTCTTGGTCTTAAGTCAAAACCTGCAATAATTAAGGCAAAAGTTAAAGATTCTTTGGAAGACAGAGTTAAGGGATTTTTAGATGATGTTTTAGTTGCCATGAATATTGAAGCAAATGTAAAGCTTATTTATTCTGAAGCAGACAGAACGATGGATATTGAAATTGACGGTGAAGATATGGGTATTTTAATTGGTAAGAGAGGAGCTACACTTGATTCTTTACAGTATTTAGCTTCTTTAGTTGCCAATAAAGGTACTGAAGATTACATCAGAGTAAAGGTAGATACAGAAAATTACCGCGAAAGAAGAAAAGAAACTCTTGAAAATCTTGCAAAGAACATGGCATTTAAGGTAAAGCGTACAAAGAGATCTGTTTCTTTGGAGCCTATGAATCCTTATGAAAGAAGAGTAATTCATTCAGCATTACAGAATGATAAATATGTAACTACCCACAGTGAAGGCGAAGAGCCCTATAGACATGTTGTTGTTACAATGAAGAAATAAGCAAAAGGGTGTCTTAAGCAATGCGCTTGAGACACCTTTTCTTTTGGAGATGAAATGGAAAACAATACTATATGTGCTATTTCAACTGCATTAAGTGAAGGTGGCATCGGAATTATTAGATTAAGCGGTGATGATTCCTTTGAAATCGTTAATAAGATTTATAGAAATAAATCAGGAAAGGCCACTCTTTTAAATTTTAAATCCCATACCATTCACTATGGGTTTATTTATGATGGAGCTGAATTAGTAGATGAAGTTATGGTTTCTGTTATGAAGTTACCTAATACTTTCACAAAAGAAAACGTAGTTGAAATTAATTGTCACGGCGGAGTTTTAGTCTGTAAGAAAATTCTTGATTTAGTGTTAAAAGCAGGTGCAACACTTGCTGAACCAGGTGAATTTACAAAACGTGCATTTTTAAACGGAAGAATAGATTTATCAGAAGCAGAAGCAGTTATGGACGTAATTTCTGCAAAAAGCAATTCAGCGCTTAAAAATTCTGTACATCATCTTACAGGACAATTGTATGAAAAAATAAAGGATTTAAGAGCAAGAACAATTTATGAAATAGCTTTTATTGAATCTGCTTTAGATGATCCCGAGCATATTTCTTTGGATGGATATCCTGAAAGATTAAATGAAACTGTTAAATATTTAAAGTCAGAAACAAAAAGGTTATATGATTCATCTAAAAAAGGAAGATTATTAAAGGAAGGCATTAATACTGTAATAGTAGGAAAACCTAATGTAGGAAAATCTTCTTTATTAAATGTTCTTTCTGGTTTTGAGAGAGCAATTGTAACGGATGTTGCCGGCACTACACGTGATACGATAGAAGAGCATATAAATTTAAAAAATTTATCTTTAAATTTAATTGATACTGCAGGTATTAGAAATACTGAAGATTTAGTTGAAAATATTGGTGTAAATAAGGCAAAAGAATATGCAAGCAGAGCAGATTTAATTTTATTATTGCTTGATGCATCTGAAGATTTATCAAAAGAAGACTTAGAAATAATAGAATTTATTAAAGACAAAAAAGTTATTGTTTTATTAAATAAAATCGATAAAGAATGCGTCTTAAATAAAGAAAATGTTTCTAAATATTTTTCCTCTGACTGTGTTATATTAGAAATATCAGCCAGGGAATCTACAGGTATAGATAATCTGGAATATTGTCTTGAAGAAATGTTTATGGAAGGTAAATTTTCTTCAGATGATGAATTATACATTACGAATATTAGGCAGGCCAATGAACTTTTAAATGCTTACAATTCCTTTGAACATGTACTTGAAAGCATTTCTTTTAGTATGCCTGAAGATTTTTATTCTATAGATTTAATGAGTGCATATTCTTCTCTTGGCAAAATTATAGGAGAAGATGTTGATGATGATTTGGTTACGGAAATTTTTACAAAGTTTTGTATGGGTAAATAGAGATGAACGATACAAGTAGAAATCAATGGAAAGAAAATGTAGACATCTGTGTTGTAGGTGCAGGTCACGCAGGTTGTGAAGCAGCCTTGGCTGCTGCAAGATTAGGTTTGGAAACAGTTATTTTTACGGTTTCAATAGATTCAATTGCCCTTATGCCATGTAATCCTAATATAGGTGGTTCTTCAAAAGGACATTTAGTAAGAGAAATTGATGCTCTCGGCGGAGAGATGGGAAAGAATATTGATAAGACATTTATTCAGTCAAAGATGCTTAATGTATCAAAAGGTCCGGCAGTACATTCTTTAAGAGCTCAGGCTGATAAATCCGAATATTCCCGTTCCATGAGAAAAATTTTGGAAAACACCGATCATCTTACAATAAAACAGGCAGAGGTGTGCGACTTAATTATTGATGATGATGTTATAAAAGGCGTAGTGACAAATACCGGCACCACCTATATGTGTAAAGCAGTTATTCTTTGTACAGGTACATATCTTAAAGCACGTTGCCTGTGTGGTGAATCAATTACTTATACAGGACCTTCAGGTTTACAGGCAGCCAATAATTTATCGGCTAATTTAATAAATCATGGAGTAATGTTAAGAAGATTTAAAACAGGTACGCCTGCAAGAATGGATAAAAGAAGCATTGATTTTTCCAAGATGGAAGAGCAATTTGGTGATGAAAGAGTAATTCCTTTTTCATATTCAACAGATCCTGAATTACTTAAGAAAGAGCAGGTGAGCTGCTGGCTTACTTATACCAATGACGAGACACATAAGATTATAAGAGCCAATCTTGACCGTTCACCCATTTATGCAGGAATTATCGAAGGTACAGGTCCAAGATACTGTCCTTCAATTGAAGATAAAGTTGTAAAATTTGCAGAAAAAGAAAAACATCAGGTATTCATAGAGCCTGAAGGACTTTACACAAATGAAATGTATGTAGGCGGTATGTCTTCTTCTTTACCTGAAGATGTACAGCTTCAGATGTACAGAACAGTACCAGGTCTTGAAAATTGTAAAATAGTAAGGAATGCTTATGCAATTGAATATGACTGTCTTGAACCCAATCAGTTACTTCCTTCTTTGGAAAATAAAAAGATTTCAGGACTTTTCTGTGCTGGTCAGTTTAACGGAAGCTCCGGTTATGAAGAGGCTGCAGCTCAGGGTATTATTGCAGGTATCAATGCTTCCATGAAAATTTTAGGAAAAGAGCCTTTAATTTTAGACAGATCTGAAAGCTATATCGGAGTTTTAATTGACGATCTAGTTACAAAGGATAACAGAGAGCCTTATCGCATGATGACTTCCCGTGCGGAATACAGATTATTGCTGCGTCAGGATAATGCAGATTTACGTCTTCGTAAATATGGTTATAATGTAGGTCTTGTTTCAAAAGAAGATTATGAAAAAACTCTTTTAAAAGAAAAGCTAATTGAAGAGGAGGTTTCAAGACTTAAAGCTACAATAATCGGTGCCAATAAAAAGACACAGGAATTTTTAGAGCGCCATGGCAGTTCTTTACTTAAAACAGGTACAAATCTTGCAGATTTAATGTGCAGGCCTGAAATTGAATATGAAGATTTAATTGAGCTTGATGAAGAAAGAAAAGAATTACCTGAGGATGTGATAGAACAGGTAAAAATCTATATTAAATATGAAGGCTATATTGAAAGACAGAAGATTCAGGTAGCTCAGTTTAAAAAAATGGAAAAGAAGCTTATTCCTGATGACATCGATTATGATGATGTCAAAAGTTTACGCCTTGAAGCAAGACAGAAGCTTAAGCTGTTTAAGCCTTTATCTGTAGGACAGGCTTCAAGAATTTCAGGTGTAACACCTGCCGACATTTCTGTGTTACTTGTTTATCTTGAGCAGCTTAAATCAAGGAAATAATTATGGTACAATCAAAGGAAGAATATTTTTTTTTGCAGTGTAAAAAAATAAATATAGAATTAACAAAACGACAGGCGTGTCAGTTTATTAAATATTATGAGCTGCTTGTTGACTGGAATGAGCGTATTAATCTTACTGCCATTATAGAATTTGAGGATGTTTGCTTAAAACATTTTATTGATTCATTAAGTCTTATTAATATGTTTTCTTCTTTTGATGAAATGGAAGAATATTTTAAGGATAAGTCGATAATAGACGTGGGTACAGGAGCCGGATTTCCTGGAGTATGTCTTAAAATTTTGTTACCCGATTTAAAGGTTACTCTTATGGATTCTTTGGATAAGAGAATCAAATTTTTAAATGAAGTAATTACTGAACTTAAATTAGAAAAGATTACTACTGTTCACGCCAGGGTTGAAGATTTTGCCAAGAAACCTGAATACAGAGAACAGTTTGATTTTGCTACTGCAAGAGCAGTTGCATCACTACCGGTATTAAGTGAATATTGCATTCCCTTTGTTAAAAAGGACGGATACTTTATTGCATATAAATCAGAAAAAGCAGCAGAAGAAATTTCTTTATCTATGAAAGCGTTATCAATTCTTGGCGGAAAAATTACGGAAAGTAAAGTATTTTCTTTACCTGATACTGATTTAAAGAGAACTATCATAAAAATAAAGAAGGTAAAAAATACACCTTCGCAGTATCCGCGTAAAGCCGGCACTCCTTCAAAAAAACCTTTATAAGGAAGGACTTTAAATGTCTGAAAACAGAGCTGACGATATTTTATTAGAATTAAAGAAAAGTTTTCTGGATGATAAGCGTGAACTTCAGAATAAGATTGTTGAAGTAGAAACGGAAATCAGACAGTGTACGGATTTTATAGAATCCTTAAATAAAAAAGACGAATGTGATTACAACATGTTTTCACCACGTTCGGCTTCAAGAGTTTATAAGGACCAGGTTTATGAAAAGAAACTTGAGATAGAAGAGCTTGAAGAAACATTAAGAGTCTATTACAGAAAACTTGGTAATGTTACTAAAAAAATAGATTCTTTAAATGAACTTAGTCCTGAAGAAATGCAGGTAAAAAACTTAAAACCGGTTACATCGGTTTCACCGGAAGAAAAGCCTTCTTTGTTTTTACAGCTTCAGGAAGAAGACAGACAGCGTATTGCGGCAGAGCTTCATGATTTAGTATTGCAGAATTTATCTTTGGTCATGCATAATCTTGAACTTTCCGAAAAATTTATTGATTACGATCCGGTAAGAGCCAAGCTTGAGCTTGAATCAAACAGGAAGCTTGTAAAAGAAACAATAGACGACATAAGAAGTACGATATTTGATTTAAGACCAATGCAGTTTGATGATTTTGGCTTTAAAAAAACCATGGAAAATCAACTTGAAGGTTACAAATCAAGAACTAATATGGAAATTAAATATCACATAGATGATTTGGACGAAAAAGATAATCTTGTGCTGCTCTCTATTTTTCGAATTGTGCAGGAATTGGTTATTAATTCCATTAAACATTCTAAAGGAACTGAAATAAACGTAGCTGTTCTTGATGAGGGATCAAGAATATACGTGGAGGAAACCGATGACGGTGTTGGTCTTTCTAAGGATTCTTTCGAAAAAGAAAATCATTTTGGAATGAAAATTTTAAAGGAAAGAGTAAAAATGTTGGGAGGATCCTTCAGTTTACTCGAGGTCCCCAAGGGAGTAAAGGTAGTTGTGGAAATTGCTTCATAGCAATTAATCTAGGAGGTTTTAAGTGAGTATAAGGGTACTGTTGGTGGATGATCACAAAATGCTTAGAGAAGGAATTAAGCAGCTTCTTGAATTCGATCCTGAAATTGTTGTTGCTTCTCAGGCTTCAACAGGCGAAGAATGTAAGGATGTTTTTTTAAAGAATAAATTTGATGTAGTTGTTTTGGATATAAATCTTCCCGACACTTCAGGCATTACGCTTTTAAAGGAGCTTAAGAAGATTAACAAGAGCGTTAAATATTTAATGCTTACTGTTCATAACGAAACGGAATATTTAATAGAAAGCTTTGACAATGGTGCAAACGGATACATTTTAAAGGATTCCGGAAGCATAGAACTTATTAAAGCAATTAAAGCTGTTTATAACGGTGAAAGATATATTCAGGGTGATTTAGTGCCTGCGTTAAATGCAAGACTTTTAAAGAGAGAAGATGACAACGATAAGTCAAAGGATATCACAAAGCGAGAAAAACAGATTCTTATAAATATTGCTTTAGGTAAGAGTAATAAGGATATTGCTGATGCTTTTGATATCAGTGAACGTACCGTGAAGAACCATATTACAAGTTTATTTAAAAAAATAGGTGTTGAGGATCGTACTCAGGCTGCTGTTTTTGCAATAAGAAACAACATAGTAAGCCTATAAAATGTTTCACGTGAAACATATTGTGTTTTTCACTGCGGTTACCCCAAAATATGTTTCACGTGAAACATTTTAACCCCAAGATGTTGAAAAAATCATCGTGAAACATTAAAAAAAGACTTCCGTGAAACATTATTTGGACTTTTTTGTAGAATAAGAAAAAAAGACATGCTATAATCACATAAGAATTTAGAAAAGGAATTAGAATATGGGACGAGTAATAGCAATAGCAAACCAGAAAGGTGGAGTTGGTAAGACAACGACATCTATTAATCTTTCTGCAGCTTTGGCAGAGAAAGGCAAGAAAGTATTGGTAGTGGATACAGACCCTCAGGGCAATACCACCAGTGGTTTTGGAATAGAGAAAAATGAACTTGATGATACTATTTATGAACTTTTACTTGGAGAATGTTCCGTTCAGGACTGTATAATAAAAGATGTTGTGCCAGGTGTTTCAATTATTCCAGCCAACGTAAATCTTGCAGCAGTAGAAGTAGAATTAATAAATACTGATAAAAGAGAATTCATTTTAAAGAAAGAAATTGACTGGGTGAGAGACGATTATGATTATATTATGATTGATTGTCCTCCTTCATTAAGTATGCTTACGGTAAATGCCATGACCACTGCAGATACTGTTTTGGTACCTATTCAGTGCGAATATTATGCCTTGGAGGGTTTAAGCCAGTTAATTCATACAGTAAATCTTGTAAAAGAAAGATTAAATCCAGACCTTGATATGGAAGGTGTAGTATTCACAATGTACGATTCCCGTACAAACCTTTCAATGCAGGTGGTTGAAAACGTAAAGAGCGTCTTACAACAGAAAATTTTTGATACTTTAATTCCCAGAAATGTACGTCTTGCAGAGGCTCCCAGTTATGGAATGCCAATCTGTAAGTACGATCCAAAGTCGGCAGGTGCAGAAGCATATGCTTCTTTAGCAGATGAAGTTATTAAAAACAGGAGGTAATCTATGGCGGCCAGAGGTTTAGGAAAAGGCTTAGATTCAATGATTCCCAAGGCAGTTCAGGAAGATAAAATTGTAGAAAAGGAAATCGAAAAAGGCGGAGAAAAGGCAAAAGAAACTATCGTGAAGCTTTCAAGTATTGAGCCAAATCGTGATCAGCCCCGACAGAATTTCGAAAAGGAAGCTCTTGAAGAGCTTGCTTCTTCAATTAAACAGCACGGCGTTATTTCTCCTATTTTAGTACAGGATAAGAAAACTCAAAACGGTACTTATACAATTATTGCAGGCGAGCGCCGCTGGAGAGCTGCAAGAATGGCCGGTTTGACGGAAGTTCCGGTTATTATCCGCAATTACACTAAGCAGCAGATTGCTGAAATTTCTTTAATTGAAAACCTTCAGCGTAAGGATTTAAATCCAATTGAAGAAGCTGCTGCATACAAAAAGCTTATGACTGACTTTAAATTAAAGCAGGAAGAAGTTGCGGAAAGAGTTTCTAAGAGCCGTTCAGCTGTTACCAACTCCATGAGACTTCTCAAATTAAGCGAAAAGGTACAAAAGCTAGTAATCGACGGAAGCCTTTCAGAGGGTCATGCAAGAACGTTACTTTCAGTAGAAGATGTTGAAAAGCAGGATGCTCTTGCATTAAAGATAGTAAATGAAAAATTATCCGTAAGAGATGTTGAAAAGCTTGTAAAAAATATAGATAAGCCTGCCAAAGAAAAAACTGTCAAGAACCAGGAGCTTGATGTATTCTATGCAGACATTGCCGAGAAATTAAAACAGATTTTAGGTACAAAAGTGCAGATTTCAGGCAAGGGCGACGGTTCCGGTAAAATAGAAATTGAATTTTATTCAAATGATGAACTTGACAGAATCATTGCAAAGATGAACTAGGGGTATCTGTATGGTAGGAAATTTTTTAAGCAACATGGGACTTGGCAATGTGGACATGGGCCTTCTCCTTGTAATACTTGCAGGGATTTTATTTGTTGTAATTGTAATCTGCATAGTGCTTATTGTGGAGTTGAGTAAATTAAAGAAGCGTTACAACCGCTTTTCACAGGGCAGGGATGCAGGAAGTCTTGAAAATGAAATAGGCAGTCTCTTTAAAGAAAATGCTGCTTTAAGAGACCAAGCAGATAAAAACCGTAGAGATATAAGAGTTCTTTACAGAAAAATGGAAACAGCCTTTCAAAGGGTTGGCCTTGTAAAGTATGATGCTTTTTCTCAAATGGGTGGAAAGTTAAGTTTTTCGCTGGCTATGCTTGACGAAAAAAATAACGGATATATAATTAATTCCGTTCACGGAACAGATGGCTGCTATACCTATTCAAAAGAAATAAAGAACGGCCTTTGCAATCTTCAGCTTGGAGAAGAGGAGAAAAAGGCTTTAAGTATTGCAATGCAGAATTAATGTGAAGACAGGGGAGTGAAACCACATGAAATTATGCAAGGTCAGTGAAATTAAAGGAAATGAGAAACTTGCTCGTCCTATAATGACAACTAACTATCAGGAATTACTTGCAGCTGGAACTATCCTTAAACAGGAATATGTACCGAAGCTGTTACAGCTTGGCATTACGGAGGTGTTTATTGAGGATGCAAAATTAAGTCCGGCTCAGGTTGTTATTTTACGTGAAGAAGTAGAGGATCTGTTTAAAGAGAAGGTGCGTTCCGTAATGGAGCGACATATATATAATGATAATACAGGGCTAGAAGAATTAAGTAAGACTGCCGATGGTATAATCTCAAACATCCTTTCAAACGATGAACTTGTTGAGCAAATTTATGATATACGTGAGAGAAGTGCTGATATTTATGAGCATTGTATCAGTGTATGTTCTTTAGCTGTATTAGTAGCAATCAAATTAAAGATTGATAATGGGGTTATTCACGATATCGGTGTTGCCAGCTTGTTTCACGATATCGGTTTAAGATATTTAGACTTTAACTATGCCAATCAGTTATTAAGTGATTTAGACGAAAAGAGGTTAAATGAATATAGAAAGCATCCGGCTTACGCTTATTCTTCTCTTGAAAAGGAATCCTGGATTTCTTCAAGAGCAAAAACCATGATTTTACAGCATCATGAGAGAAAAGACGGAAGCGGTTATCCTTTACACGTAAAGGACATTGAAGCGGAATCTCAGATTTTACAGGTATGTGATACCTTCGATGAAATGATATGCGGTATCGGTTGCAATCGTGCAAGAGTTTATGAAGCCGTTGAATTTATGAAGATATCAAAAAACGTATATTTCGATGAAGAAATAGTTAATACTTTACTCGATTTTACTGCGGTTTATCCTTCTGGTACAATTGTTGTATTAAATACAAAAGAAATGGCTATGGTTTTACGCCAGAACAGACAATTTCCTGAAAGACCTATATTGAGAATCATTAAAGATGCTGAAGGTAAAACCATTGATGAAGAAGTAATCTGCGACCTTCTAGAGGTTCGTAATGTTTACATAGAAAAAGTTTTAATGTAGGAAAGGAGTCTACATCATGATAGACATCAAATTTTTACGCGAAAATCCGGAAGCTGTAAAAGAAAACATCCGGAAAAAATTTCAGGACGAAAAGCTTCCTTTAGTTGATGAAGTTATCGCCTTAGACGAGGAAAGAAGAAAAACTCAGCAGGAAGCTGATAACATAAAGGCAGAGAAAAACAAGATTTCCAAGGAAATCGGTGCTTTAATGGCCCAGGGTAAAAAAGAAGAAGCAGAAGAAGTAAAGAAAAAAGTTGCTGAAAATGCAGCCAAGCTTACCGAGCTTGAAGCCAAGCAGAAAGAACTTGAAGAGAAGACCACCAAAATTATGATGGTTATTCCTAATATAATCGATCCTTCAGTTCCTATCGGTAAGGATGATTCAGAAAACGTAGAAGTTACAAAATACGGAGAGCCCTTTGTTCCAGATTATGAGATTCCTTATCATACAGAAATTATGGAACGCTTTAACGGCATCGATATTGATGCTGCAGGCAGAGTTGCCGGCAACGGATTTTATTATTTAATGGGCGACATTGCAAGACTTCATTCCGCAGTTATAGCATATGCAAGAGATTTCATGATTGACAGAGGCTTTACTTATTGTGTTCCTCCTTTCATGATCAGATCAAACGTTGTTACGGGCGTTATGAGTTTTGCTGAAATGGATGCCATGATGTACAAGATTGAAGGTGAAGACCTTTATCTTATAGGTACTTCCGAACACTCCATGATTGGTAAATTTATCGATACAATTACACCTGAAGAGCAGTTACCTTTAACGCTTACCAGCTATTCACCCTGCTTCAGAAAGGAAAAGGGTGCTCACGGTATTGAAGAAAGAGGCGTATACAGAATTCACCAGTTTGAAAAGCAGGAAATGATTGTTGTATGTAAGCCTGAAGATTCAGCTGAGTGGTTTAATAAATTATGGCAGAACACAGTAGATTTATTCCGTTCCATGGATATTCCAGTTCGTACACTTGAATGCTGTTCAGGCGACCTTGCAGATTTAAAGGTTAAATCTTTCGACGTAGAAGCATGGTCTCCAAGACAGAAGAAGTATTTTGAAGTTGGTTCATGCTCTAACTTGGGTGATGCTCAGGCCAGAAGACTTAAAATCAGAATAAAAGATAAGGATGGCAACAAATATTTTGCTCATACCTTAAATAATACAGTAGTTGCTCCCCCCAGAATGCTTATTGCATTTTTGGAAAATCATTTACAGGCTGACGGTTCAGTTACAATTCCAGAAGTTTTACAGCCTTATATGGGAGGAAAAACTGTTCTTAAATAATTAAAGGAGCAGTTAAGGTGCATAAGTATTTACGTGCAATCGGCTTTTCACAGATAAAAAGCCGTGAAGACCTTAAAAAAATAACAGAAAAAACAATAAAAGAATATACAGACTGTAAATGCAGCATAAATCCGGTTGATGAAATTATGTATGCAGATTACAGTTATGAATTCGGTAAAAATATGGGTCTTAAAGTATGTGGGGATTTTGATTCTATGGACGAATTTTCCATGGAATATTGTTTTCCATACATGCTGGGCAGCAGAATAAGCAGTAATGAATGTTCAAGTATAGAAAGAATGGCGATTAATTCTTCCTATGCGGGAGTGTGTGAAGATAATAAAGTAAGTATTTCAATTATTTATTATCTTCAGAATCGAATTGATTATTTTATAAACACATTAGGAGGGCTGGACTTTTTAAAAACAGCCTCCTTGTATTTGTCCGGACTTTCAGATTGTGGTATGATAATGATGCCTCTTGCTAAAACGGAGCTTTTAAAGAAAAAGCCTGCAAAAAGAGGTATAAACAGAAATCAGCTTATAGAGGCTGCCAGACAGGGTGATGAGGAAGCAATTGAATCATTAACCTTAGACGACATTGATGTATATTCCACTATTTCAAGAAAATTAAAAGAAAGTGATGTTTATACAATCGTTGATACATATTTTATGCCTTACGGGGTAGAGTGCGATCAGTATGGAATTTTAGCAGAGATTAATTCAGTTGAAATTGTTACAAATTTCTACTCCGGTGAAGAAGTATATCAGTTAGGTCTTATTTGTAACGGTATTCATATAGATATCTGCATCAATAAGATAGATTTGATTGGTGAACCTGAGGTGGGACGCAGATTTAAAGGAAATATCTGGCTTCAAGGATTTTTAACTAAGTCAGAGAAATCAAACTCATCTAAGCTATAGCGAAGGCTGGGCTGTCACTAGCGAATTTTGACATGCCTGAAACGGATATACATAAAAGCTCTTATAATTAAATTGATATAACAATAGTCTCCTAAGGCAAAGCTAAGTAGAACCCAAATGGTTCACCTGGATTTCAAATATTGCATCAAAAATGAGTCAATATTGAGAGACAACACACAAGATAGTTCATCACGAAAGTGATTGGATACATAAATATGATAGCCGTAAGGGCAGCAGGAAAAAGTCCCGGAAAGCCCGAAAATACGGCATTTGTTCCCTTAGTTAAATGGATATAACAATAGCCTCCTAAGCTGTAGTTGTGGGTTCGATTCCCGCAGGGAACGTGTGTTTACGTGGTAATGATAGAAATGTCATTACCACTTTTTTTTACGCGAGTAGCGATGAAAATGCCGTGCTTGCACGAGCATTTGAGGAGCACCGCGATAACGAGGAAAACTCGCAAAGCGTGTTTTCCGCAGTTGCTAACAGATAGCTGTGATTATGGAATATCTGCTAACAGAAACTGAGATTTTCTAACAGCAAAAAATTAGGAGAATTGCTAACAGTAAGGAAAAGTTAGTAATAACTATAGGTAAAGCCTTGTCAATGTATGTTAGTGACAGCAAGATAAATATCTCTGCCTAATCATTATAGGCCTGAATGCATGCGTTCAGATTAGATTAACAATCTAGTCTGGACGCTTTTCTTTATAGGAAATTTCTTCGAATTTCCTATAAAGAAAAACGCTCCGCTAAGGATGCGCACCTCGCGGTAAGGAAATTTATGCTTTTGCATACCGCTCGGGCGCGTAAGTGTGCGTAAACGCACACTTAATTAGAGTTTGGAGGAAAAGGAGGTGCCTATGGCAAAAGTATTAGAGCAGGATGATCTGGATGAAAAAGTTGTAGAGATTGAGCTGGAGCGACTAAGGACATTTGAAAATCATCCATTTCAGGTAAACATGGATAGGCAGATGAAGGAGCTGCAGGACAGTATTAAGAGATACGGAATTATCACACCCCTAGTGGTGAGGCCAAGGAAAGAAGGCTACTACGAAATAATTTCTGGACACAGGAGAAGGTTCGCCGCTGAAAAGTTGGGTTACAGAAAAGTACCAACACTCATACGGTATATGACAGATGAGCAAGCCATTGTGGAGATGGTGGATTCTAATCTGCAAAGGGAGCGTATCCTTCCAAGTGAAAAGGCCCATGCCTACAAGATGAAATATGATGTTTTGAAAAAGAAGGTTGGTCGAAAGAAAGAAGGCCAAATTGACCAAATTTCTAAAAAGAATGGTTTGGAGATAATTAGTGAGGAAACAGGGGATAGTCCAAAGCAGGTCCAGCGCTATATCAAGATTACGGAACTCATTCCAGAGCTGATGGACAGAGTAGATGAAGGCTTGATGGGATTTACTCCGGCTGTGGAGCTGGCCTATTTAAAAGAGGAGGATCAACGAAAGGTCCTAGAGGCAATGGATTTCTCTTTATGTACACCATCATTATCCCATGCACTTAGACTAAAGCAGCTGGGTAATGAAAATAAGTTATCTAAGCAGGTGGCTGAAGATATTTTAGGTGAGGTAAAGCAAAAGGAAATAGATAGAGTGGTTTTTAAGAATGAGCAGCTCTATACCTTTTTTCCAAAGTCCTATACATCAGAGCAGATGCGTAGAGAAATATTGGATATTTTGAAAACTTGGAGAGATAGCAATTGGTTTTAAAGGAGGAGAAAGCTATGTGTAAAGTAATTGCAGTGTCAAAGACTTTGTCAAGTAAATTGTGTAAGTCCTTTTATTCCAGTTCTTTTCTAAGCTTT
>CAVIIX010000031.1:0-17803 GCA_963643225.1 Lachnospiraceae bacterium | reverse complement strand
TGGAACTTGCCGAGCAGAATCATATCGAAAGCATCGCGTTCTGCTGTATCTCAACGGGGGTATTTCATTTTCCGAATGAGCGTGCGGCGGAAATCGCGATTCAAACAGTAAAACAGTACAAGCGTGAGAGCGGCAGCGGAATGAAGGTGATATTCAATGTTTTCAAGGATCAGGACAGAGAAATCTACGAGCGATTACTCATCGCAGATAGGCAGGCTTAAAACCGCGCTTGCCTCAGCCGATGCCGTCGTAATCGGCGCAGGCGCGGGTCTTTCCGCATCGGCGGGCTTTACCTACAGCGGCGAGCGTTTTGAAAAGCACTTTTCCGATTTCATAAGGAAATACGGCTTTGAAGATATGTATTCCGGCGGATTCTATCCGTTTTCGTCTCTCGAAGAGCACTGGGCATACTGGAGCAGATATATCCTTGTCAATCGCTATGAGGATGCTCCAAAACCAGTTTATGAGAATCTTCTGAAGCTAATTGCCGACAAGGACTATTTCGTTATCACAACAAATGTAGACCATTGCTTTCAGAAGGCGGGCTTTGACAAAAAGCGTCTGTTTTACACACAGGGCGACTACGGTCTGTTCCAATGCAGTGAGCCGTGCTGCCTAGAGACATTTGATAACGAGGATATCATCCGTCAGATGGTCAAGCGGCAAAAGGATATGCGTACCCCGACCGAGCTTGTTCCCTATTGCCCGCACTGCGGAAAGCCCATGACCATGAATCTCCGTGCGGACGACAAATTTGTCGAGGATGAAGGCTGGCACAAAGCCGCAAAACGGTATGAGAACTTTCTTCGCACCCGCAAGGGGCAAAGAATCCTCTTTCTTGAACTCGGTGTTGGCTATAACACCCCGGTTATCATAAAGTATCCGTTTTGGCAGATGACAGCGAAAAATCCCGATGCTGTCTATGCGTGCATAAACTGCGGAGACGCCGTCTGCCCCGGCGAAATCGCAAATCGGTCTGTCTGCATCGACTCGGATATCGGGCAGGTGCTGGAAGATTTAAATCGAAAAAATTGAATAACGGAAATACAGCCGTCTGACTTAAAAATCAGGCGGCTTTTTCATAAGCGTATCTACGCAAGCGTCATAACGGTAAATAAATCGACCGTCATAATGCTTCTTGGAAGGTTAATTTATAAAAGCTCAAAAAACCACTGCATTTATACGGTGAGTGATCTTTAACGAGGTGCTGTGGCAAAAGCCCAGTACCGCGCAAGGCACGTAGTGCCGCTTTTAGTAGCACTGTAGCAAAGAAAATTGCGAATATCATTGACTGTTTGCACAGGCAGCATAGAGATTATTAACTTTAATTTAACATTAATTTTTACATGCTATAATCATAAAGCGTATAGAAAGCGAAAAGGATTGAATGCCTTGCCTGACAGTAAGTGGGCATTATGATTACATGAAGGAGGAGTGTAGCATGACAGCCGGATACTACTTGACAAACAGATGCAGTATGTTGCATGCTTCTGCCTGCCTGCCTGCCTGCCTGCCGGAGGGATAATTGCGCGCTTAATGACGAAACTGAATATATAAAAATAAAAAGCAGTGTGACATAGGTTAGGTACCTATGCCGCAATGTTTTTTTGTGTTTACATAAATATATTATAGGAAGCAAAAACGCTTCCTATAATCGATGCACGGCGCATTTTATGCGCCTTTTATCCGAATTTGCTTCGCAACTTCGGATAAGTAATATTATAGGAAGCAAAAACGCTTCCTATAATCGATGCACGGCGCATTTTATGCGCCTTTTATCCGAATTTGCTTCGCAACTTCGGATAAGTAATATTATAGGAAGCAAAAACGCTTCCTATAATCGATGCACGGCGCATTTTATGCGCCTTTTATCCGAATTTGCTTCGCAACTTCGGATAAGTAATATTATAGGAAGCAAAAACGCTTCCTATAATCGATGCACGGCGCATTTTATGCGCCTTTTATCCGAATTTGCTTCGCAACTTCGGATAAGTAATATTATAGGAAGCAAAAACGCTTCCTATAATCGATGCACGGCGCATTTTATGCGCCTTTTATCCGAATTTGCTTCGCAACTTCGGATAAGTTGTAATATGGCCACAAAACATACGGATTTATGTCTTGGTGAAGCTTGTCATCGCATCACTATATTAATCGCCAGAGGAATGAAAGTTCGACAATTCACATGAAATATAGGAGGAATGAAATGATAAAAAAATTGAACAGAGATAAAAAGGGAGCATGGAATAGAATATGCAGTTTGCTTATGATGCTTATAATGATATTTACCGGCATCACTTTACCGGATATGAAGGTGCAGGCTTATGATTATGGGTTTCTTGAACCGAAATCTATCACTTTAATTGTAGGAGAATCAGGGAACTTAAAATTAGTATGGCAAACAAATATAGGCCTTGAGCTCAAAAGCAGCAACACTGGGATTGTTACATGTAGTTGTGAAAAAAGCGCAGACGTAAATTTGACAGCAACAGGTGTTGGGACAGCAACAATTACCGCAGGTCAGTGTGAAACGAGAATTTTAAATCTTGATTGGAAAGACACAGCCACCGTCAATGTTGTAGCAAAAGTATCTTTTAATCCTAATGGGGGAACGCTTCAAGGCTCTTCTTCCATTAATACAGATACAAATGGGAAGATAAGTTCATTTCCTACTGCAACGAGAACCGGTTACACCTTTTTAGGGTGGTATACAGCCACGTCAGGTGGTTCTGAAAAAACGAACAATGATAAATATACTAGCAATCAGACACTTTATGCACATTGGAAGCATAATCATGACTGGGAATATACAGTGGACCAAAACACAGTTTATGCAAATTGTAAAAATACAAATAATGCCTACAATGAGTGTACGTATATTAATAAAGATAAAAAAAGCAGCCTTAAATATACGATAAATGCCGAGTCTAAGCCTTATACAGGTAGCGCCTATAATGGCTTAAAAATAAGTAATAGCATTACCGGCACTACTCGCGCAACTGCATCCAATGTGCAGTATTTTAAAGTGTCTTCTGACGTCACTGAGACATTAACAAATTCTTCAAATAGCGGAGCAAGTGGAGAAGGTGCAGCTCCAAAAAACGTGGGGGATTATTGTGCAAAGGTAACCATAGGAGGTAAAACTGCAAAACAGACCTTTAGTATATTAAAAGCGGATTGCACTGCGGCAAAGGTTAGTATGGAGGGATACGACTTCGGCAAACAAGTGAATACTCCAAAGCTGACAGGAACGCAAGAAGAGCCAAATACAGTTACATATTATTATAATACAACTAATAGTAACAAAGGCGGCTTAGAGTGGACTGCTGTTACAGATGCTACGTGTCCGAGTGAATATCTTGAGCCTGGTACTTACTATATGTATGCAACTTATGGGGATTCTGCCAACTATAATGGCGGTACTACTGCTGTTACATCATTTAAGGTAACCGGAAAGACCATGACCGGAATCAGTGCTGATAATGTTACAGTAGCATATGATGGCAAGCCTCATACTATTACAGTCAATACGGGTGATTTGCCGGATCCTGTTATAAAATACGGTACTGCAGAGGGAAATTATAATCTGGATAGCTGTCCTGAATACATCGACGTAAAGACAGATGGTGATAATGCAGGCTCTTATACAATCTATTATAAGGTGTCCTCAAAGGGGTATGAGCCTACCTTTGGCTCTGCCACAGTTACGATTAATAAAAAGACTCTAAATGCTACTGTGTCGGCGGCTGACAAGACCTATGATGGTACAGATATTGCTACAGTCACGGTCACTGCCGGTACTGGTATTGATGGCGAAGAGATTACCGTGTCCGGTGTGACAGGCACATTTGAGGCACAGGAGGGCAAGGCAGCCAGGGATGTAGGAGAGGGTAAGACTGTTAAAATCGATTCTTCAAATATAAATACGGAGGGAAAGACAGCAGGCACAAAAGGTTCTAACTACAAGGTGGTATGTCCTGAAACCACCACTGCCACCATTTCACCGCGTGTTGCTTCTTTAAAATGGAGCGAGACTAATCTTTACTATAACGGTAAGGAGCGCGAAGTCGCTGCTACGATCACAAACATGGCAACGGGTGACAGTGCCGATAATTTTACTATTCAATACACTGGAAATAAAGCGACAGATATTAATGAAGCCGGTAAGCATTACACTGCAGAGGTGACCTCCATTGGTAATGATAATTACAAGCTTCCAACAGTCACTACCAAGGACTGGACCATTTCACGGCTGAAAAAGGACCTCATACTTACCGGCACTAAGGGAACTAATGGCTGGTACAAAAGCGCTATTGATATTACAGCAGGAGATGACTATCAGATATTATTGCAGGACGAGGGTGCTTCTACCGAGGTGACAAAAGATGATACTCGTTTTAATTCCACCTGGCACAGGGACACCGAAGGAGACGTCACTCTTGCCTATTATGTAAAGGAGACTGCTACCGAAGCTCTTTCTTTAGAGGCAACCAAGCAAATAAAGATAGATACAGTAGCGCCTACAGGCAGTATCAAGATTTCCGGCAAGTCCTTTAATAGCAAAAATGATGGCTGGAGCTTTTTAGATATTTTCAAGGACGAGGTAGAGGTGACTGTAAGCGGCACTGATACCACAAGCGGTGTTGCAAAAATAGAGTATGCTATAGCAGGCGATGCATCTTCTGAACTTAACAGCCTTACCTGGACAGAGGTATCCCTTGAAAAAGATGCTGAGAGCACTGATACTAAGAGCGGCATATTTACCATTAAAGCCAAGAAAAAGGGTTCAGTCTATGCTAAGATTACAGATGAAGCCGGCAATGAGACGGTTATCAATTCTGATGGAGTGGTAGTCTATAACGATGCTGAAGCTACAGCTGCGGATTTTTCCTACAAAAGAAAATCACTGGCTGATAAGAGCGTGATTGTAGTTACAAACGGAAATACGATTCTATCCATTAATAAAAAGGATGATGCAGCACTCACTGAGAATGAAGATTATACGGTGTCTTACAAGGATAATGGAGATGAGGCAGAGATTACCTTTAAGGGAACTTATCTTGATAAATTTTCCTTGGGAGATTATGCATTTACAATAACATACAACCCTTATGGTACTGAGGTAAGCGGTGCAGCTGATGCCTTGGGTAAGACAACAATTAAGTTAAATGTAGAAAGAAATACAGGAAGCATTACAGAAATTTCCGACCTTTCCAAGGATTATGACGGAAATCCTGTAGGCACGCCTGGTTTTAAAACTACTAATGCTACAGGAGAGAATAATTCAAAGGTAAAATTCGAATATAAAAAGCAGGGAGATCCTGATACTGCTTATTCCACAGTGGCACCAAAGGATCTGGGGAGATATGTAGTCAGAGTCACAGTAGAAGAAGACGAAAATTATAATCAGGTATCAGCAACAGCCGATTTTTGGATTCATGAGAAGCTGATGACTGTGACACCTACTGATACTACAGTTACTTATGATGGTAGTGAGAATGGCATTGGTTTTAAGGTAGTTGATAAGAATACTAACAGTATCATGTCAGCGGCAGCATCAGAAGCTTTAGAATCCGGTTACACTGTAGAGTATGGCACCCTTGATAGCAGCAAAAAAATAGTCTATAGCTCTACGCCTACTCTTTACAAGGATGCAGGTACCTATACTATCTATTATAGGATTAAAGCTGCAGACCATGAGACGGTGACAGATACAGCCAGCTTTACCATCAGTAAAAAACCGGTAGGCTTTACCTGGACAGATACTGATTTGACTTATAATGGAAAGACACAGAAGCCTAAAGCTTCGGTAGAGGCTACAGATCTTGAAGAGGGTGATACTTGTAATGTCACTGTAGGCGACGGACAAAAGGATGCAAATACTGCTGATACACCAAGCTATACAGCTGTTGTAACAGCTCTTTCTAATAAAAATTATACCTTTACAGAGGATGAGTCCACAGTAAGTTCAAGCTATACTATTTCACCCAAGCCTGTAACTGTGGCACTAAAGGCAGAAAATAAGACTTATGATAAGACAACTGATGCAGTAGTGACAGGCACTGTAACAGACGGTTTGGTAGCGGGTGAGGCTCTTACCATAACAGGTAAAGGAACTTTTGTAGAGGTAGACGCAGGAGAAAATATTTCAGTAACTCCTGCTATTGCGACTATGACTGTAAAGGGAGTCGGCACTACAAATCCGGCCAACTATATACCTACTTACGATAACTGCGAGCTTATGGCTAATATTACAAAGGCTGACAGGAATATTAAGGTGACCGTGACTTCAGACCCTATGAATCCCGGATTTACAACGGACGATAATCCTGATGGTACAGGTATCTATGAGGGAACAGAAATCACCATCAAGTCTCAGGGTAAGCCTGACAGTGCATATGAGACATTGACAGAAGGCACCTTGCCGACTAAGTGCGGCACATACATCATCAGGGTATATATCCCGGGCGATGACAATTATGAAGGCTCTTATGGCGCGTCCAAATATGTGGTAGCTCATGACTGGAGTGGTGAATGGAAAGTAGTTACTCCGGCTACTAAGGCAGCGGAAGGTCGTAAGGTCAAGTCTTGTTTAAAGAATTGCGGAGAGAAGATTTATGCAGCTATCGATAAATTAGCTGAAGAAACGGATAGCTCAGGAAGCGGTTCAGGCTCAGAGGGTGGCTCAGGCACAGGAAGTGGCTCAGGCTCAGAGGGCGGCTCAGGCTCAGAAGGTGGAGCAGCTGCAGTCAGCGGTTTGCTTGAAAAGGCAGTTCAGATAGAGACCGGTTCTCCCATAAATGGGGCATCCATTCAGTCTACAAAGGATGCTATTAAAGAAGATGGAAATATTGTACCTACTGAAGACAAGACAAAACTTGAGTTGGGAGAGGAAAATATCTTAATCAATCTGCTGGTTTCAAAGACAGAGATGTCAACCGTGACAGAAAAAGAAATTGCAAAGTTTAAGGAGGAGTCACAAAAAGCGGCAGAAGCGGCAGGAACGAGTGCTTCTAAACTTACATATTTTGATGTAGATTTGTACAAGGTTGTGCAAACTTTAAACAGTACAACAGGACAGATTACGAGCGAGTCAACGAGTAAGGTAAGTGAGACAGAGGCAGCTCTTAAAATTGCGATTGAATTACCGTCTGCGCTTAAGGCTCCGTCCAATGTGACCAGGACCTATTATGTATTCCGCCTGCATGGAAACGTTGTGGAGAAGTTAGCTGATGCAAGCTATGACAGCACTTCTAATCTGCTTAGCTTTTCAAGCGATAAGTTCTCGACCTACGCTATTGCCTATACAGACAAGGCAAACGGAAGCAGCGAAAGCAGTGGCGGCAATACAGAAACCGGTAGTGACACAGCTGCCGGCACTGTAGGAACAAACACTACCACAACAAACATTGAGGGAGCTGATGCTACAGGCAAAGCTATGATTAAACCGGCAAACAAGTCATCCGGAAATCAGTCAGATGAGAGCCAAGATACGGCTGATAGCATAAATGATGATAGCATGAAGGATTTAAAGGCTGACAGCAAGGATGCTGCTGAGGATAAAGGCGGATACATTGCAAATGAAAAAGAAAGCGACCAAGACAGAGGAACAGACAGTCAGGCTATAGCATCTGATAACGATTCAGGCAGTGAAGCGTCCGACACAGAAGAGCCTACAGGCGATTGCTTTTTACATTGGATAATCCTTATAGTAGCACTGACAGGTATAGCGGTTGCAGTAGTATTTGGCAAAAAAAATAAAAACATTGCTTTTGCAGCAATAGCGGTAACAACATTGAGTAATATCATTCTTGCAATCTTAGGCTCATGCGTGCTCGATTGGATCTTCTTAATCGCCGGCGCACTAATAGTTGTGCTTTACATGTTTGTTTTTCGAGATAAGATTGTAAATACGCCTACGATGTAAAAATTTCATTCTGGTATATACAGATTGGTAGCTTGAGCGGAAATAGTCCTGCCACACAGAGACTTGATATTTTAGCTGGTTTCGATTGCGATAATTTCAAATCATGATTTAGTAAATCTAAATTTGAACTAATTAGAGGAGATTTTATGTTTATAGGAAGAGAAACCGAGCTGAAATTATGTGTCATGGAAACAAAAGCATACCTTCAATATTACAAAATCTTTGGGACTGCGAGCTTCGCCAGAGCAATGTCATGATTATTCTCCGTGGAAGTGCCATGAGCTTTATTGAAAAAGAACTACTTGCTGAAAAGAATCCACTCTATGGCAGAGCCAAAGAAAATGAAATAGCGCTTTATGATCTTGAAGCCATTGTGGACCTTGTGTGACAGTCACTTACCGGATTTCAAAGGCCAATATGTTTGTTACAAAAAAATACCGAAAGTTGCAAAAGGAAAATGGAGAAAGTTGCATCTCCGTCTGGAAGAATGTTGAAGCAGTTCCATAATGGATTTATATCCACTTGCAAACTGCATAAAATCAAGGACTTGAACACTTAAGTCTCCGGAAAAATAAAATTTTCCGGAGATTTTTTTGTTTAGTTTTTTAATTAATAGATTGGAAATTTGCCAGTGTGCCAAAAAATGTCCATGTGAGATGCTATTCTTTACGTAAGCATTAGGAAGTAGAGTAGTTATATGGAATCATTTTTAAATCATGATGGTCAATTTTCAAATATTCATAATGGCAAACAGACCGGTATATTGTTCGATGGACGTAGCTCCGTTTTATAAAGCAATTTACACAGAGTTTGAATTCTTTTCAGGGTTTTCAATTCAGCAGAAGCAGAAATCTATTAGAAGCCTTCATGATTCATTTTCAAAGGAAAATGCAAATAAGAAAGTCCTAGAGGCTTCAAGGAAAAGCGATAATCCCATTGGAAATCGTTTGAGTGCATTTAATCTTAAATATAAATATGAAGATAAGCTCTATCCTGTAGAGTGCCTGTTTCAGGGCAGCAAGAAATTTGAAGGTGGAGAAGTCTATCAGGATCTTTATTATGTCGAACCGGAAGCCGCAAAAAAGGATGAGAGACTAAAAAATAGCGGAAGGATTGTCAGCTTTAAACTGTTTGACATAGAATTTCCGTCTGAACCAAAAGATTTTTTTTATAATTGGCTATATATCAATGCATTGGCTGAAGATAAAGAAATCGCTGCAGAAATATTAAACTATGATAGTTTTACGGACATCGAGTTTAATCCGAAGAAATCAATTAACTGTCAGGCTATTGCTACTGCGATCTTTGTCGGTCTTTCAAAAAAAGGATTGTTGGAGACAGCATTGGAATGCCAGGAGAGATTTAAGAACATAGTTTACGGTATATAACAAGCAGAGCCAGCGTAGTTATCGCTGTTTGATTCATATGAAATAACCTCTTGTGCATAAATTTGCTTGTAAATACTGTTATTTTTCGTTTAGGGGAGTTAAGTCAATGATTTAAGGACTCTTGCCACATGAATTTAAAGGGAGAACAAAAAATGTGCAAATCACCATGCTTTGAGGAGATGATGGGAAGACAAAGGAAACTTTGGGACATTGATTTTTCGGTTGTGGCACGGAGCAAGCCGAACGAAAAAGAGTGGGTTCAAACAAGCTTGCAAAATTCCGGTCGTCCTTACAGCCCAAAGGAAATTTATAATTGTAGAAATAAAAATCAAAATGGCAAATTTATTTTGCTTCGTGAATCTGCAAAAAAGACAAAGGATACGAAATGGATAGAAACGGTTCTTGAAATTGAAAATCATGTTGATGATAACTGGGATAAAGGAGCAATTACGAGATACCGAAACCGTTTTGCAGAGTGGATTGGGCCAAGAGATAATTTAGAGAACACATTATTTACAAATTTCTCAGTTGACACTCACGGAGAGGAAAAAGGAAACGCAAAGAGTCCTGGCTTTGAAAAGTACTTAAAAGAAAGTGGCGCTGAGCGTACCGTAGAAATTTTGAACTCACTTTGCAGCTTCTCAAAAGGGAATATTGTTATTTATACTACCTATGACATCTTTGATAAAATTACACAAGCCACAACGGCAGAAGAAGACAAAAAAGGATTTTCTTTTAATGGTAAACGCAAAAGACACGCTACTTTTGAATATAAGGGACATAAATTTGAGTTGTACGAAATAATACATCCGAGCAGATGCCCCAAACGTGATAGTTAAAAGTAACAAGCACTTAGATAATCGACAAGCAGTACATTAACTAAATCCGAATTTCAATATCACATAATTCACCTGCACGGTTTACTTAAGGCCGTGCAGATTTTTTGCGTCAAAAACGACTGCGAGGGCTGCAAATCACACATAGAATTCCTCCATTGTGTTTAAACAAATACAGCTTAACCGTCCGCCTGAAAATACTGCGCCGCAATCAATGGCAATATGGTTGTTTTTAATGTAGATTTTTCCACGATATTTAGCATCAATAAAAGAGGTAGGAGTGTGATCTGTTACTATATATTTATCGGGAAAGTAGGTAACCTCGTAATCTGGCTCTCCCCACAGGAAGTTATTGATGTTATTCCTCCATGCGCCTGTCATCAGGTCATATTCCGGAAAGCTATGTGCTAAAAAATAATTCTTGCTGTTAATCGTCAGCTCGACATATATCTTTGAATTTTGCATGTAGTCTGTTACTTTTACTTTTTCTTTTTCTGTTAATGACATAAACTGCTTTAATGTAGTATTTCCACCGTCACTAACCCAGGATTTTAACAAAAGAGATAACTTATAATCGTTGCAGGAAGCATTAAAGTTAGTCAGTGGCTGCAATAACTTTAGAGCCGTTTGATCGTGATTTCCGCGAACGAAAACGATATTGCTTCTTGAAGTCATATCAAGAAGAATTTTAATTCCGTCCGGACCGCGATCAACTACATCACCGAGTATATATAGGG
This sequence comes from Lachnospiraceae bacterium, assembly GCA_963643225.1. Lineage (GTDB taxonomy): Bacteria > Bacillota > Clostridia > Lachnospirales > Lachnospiraceae > UBA1258. The sequence continues at coordinate 6,915 of CAVIIX010000031.1, read as the reverse complement.
TGTCCTTCGGTGACAGCTTTATTTTATCAAGCATGGTTAGATATTTATCGAAACAACCATGCAAATCGGACATTGCATATATCATTGTAAACTCCTTGAAATTTTCTTTTTATAAATTATAAAAGAGCTTGTGAACATTTTTGTGCATACAGGCTCTTTCTTTTTTGCTTTTTATATTCCGTATTTGTTACCTTTTATTATATCGATAATATTTTGACGTACGTCTTTTGGCTCCAATACCTCGACGCTTCCTAAAAACTGGAGCGCCCAGAATTCGAACCCTGTCTTTGAAGCCTTTAATCTTACCTTGCATCGGTCGGAGTCGAAATCAGAGATTTGTATATCGGTGCCGAATTTATCTATGACATGTCCGATTTCACTGCGTGAAACCAACATTGTGACGTTGATAGTGTTACCGACAAATCCGTAAACCGCTTTCTTTACCGCATCTTTATATGAGAAATTCTTTTCAACCGGGTCCCGATTGAATTCGGTTAGCTCTAAATTCATTATCAGATCGATTCGATACAAGCTCAGATTACCGGAGTGATTGAAAATGCAGGCAAGATAGTAATGCTCATTACAGTAGACCATTCCGTAAGGATTTACGATGTATTTTTCCTCGCGTCGTTTATGCAATTTCTTGTCGGTACTGTATCTGTAGTAATCAAATTGCACCTTGACCTTTTTGCTGATTGCTTCATCCAGCAAATCGATATTCAGAAAAACATTTGCATAGTTTATCACATAAACTAATGATTTTTAAATAATTAGCTTGCAAAAATATGCACAGGCATTACTGTAGACTTCGTTTATGTCGCAGCTTTTGATGCGCAGATTACAGCAATGCAGATTTCTCATGATAAGTTCATTTCGAAATACGTTTTTATAAAAGCAAAGAAAACCCACTGACTTTAGGCGGTGGGTAAAGGAGCCTTTTTTATAAGTTGTTTTTTAACGAAAAAAATAGTTAAATATTATTAAAGAACAAGGAGTCGAATTTTATGGCAATGCCGAGATGGGAAGACGCAAAAATAGCTATAGTAGGAGCTATGGAATATAAGAATCGGTTTAATGAGTCACAAATCAGCTGGTTTGAAAATATTGAAGAATTAAACTGTAATGAATTTGACGTTGTTTTGGATGCAAGTAAAGACGGCCAGATTACAATAATCGTGGATAATGAAAATATTCTGATTCATGACGGAAATGATGACATGCTTTCGCATCTTAAGTCGTGGATTTCAGTTATGATTGACATGAAAATTATGGATGTAGATTTTGAAGATATAAAAACTGTTTTGGATAAAGGGTGTACGTTTAAGAGCTTAAGCACATCAAGAGCCGACGTAAAGAAAAATATTGAATCCTGGATTAAAGAAAATCTTGAAGACTTAAGGAGTTCATTGTTTATACATATACAAGGTAATGATTTTTCCATTTTAGATATAAGAGATCTTATTGATAGAATTAATAAAAGCATAGAACTTACTGAAGATGATGTTATGTTTTCAATTTCTGGAGAAGAGTTTAATGATGCGGATGTAAAAATTTCATTATGGTATAGATAGGCTGGCAGTCTGAGTGGATATAATCTCGTTTGCAGCAGCTGTCAGGATTGCAATGTAAAATCTTGTAGTAGAAGCTGAAGGGTAAAAAAACGTACACGTCAAGTTGTATAGTAATCAGTGAAAAAGAATGCTTAAAATACCGCAACAGCATACCCAAAGAGATTGGAATTGGATTATTTTCCGCTTCCCAGAATGAAGGCTTTGTTCAATCTCGTCATATTATTTTGAATGGAAAGGTTGTTAAAACCTATGGTAATTCCACTCAATTCGGATTTGATGAATCGGATGTTCTTTATTCGCTTTCCTGCCTAGGAAATGAATACGATGCTGTAATGCACTCTGAATTTTTTGACGATAAAAGAATTAAAGAAGGTAATATCATTTCTTGCGTTTATAGGGTTTAGGGTTTGCTGAATCAGAATGACTATAGCGACAAGTGCGCCTATGATGACAGAAATAATGCTCGTTGAAGGCGTAACAGATATACAGCTCATTAGCTATTATTTGAAAAAAGTATATGCTTAGAAGCATGAAGAAAACAACAATAATGTATATGGAAGAATTTTCGGAGGTTAATATAGTGTCTGAAAGAAAATATTCGGCAAAATGTGGTCAATATGTTTACAAATGCATAGAAGAAAATTACCTGGAAAATCCGGAGGAAATATTCAAGAGCGTAAATGCAGAGTATGAAACCATGGTTGCTGAGCTGCCGGATGAGTGGTGCTTTGATAAAAACTTCCATAACAAGCAAGGCGGAACATATGATTGCATTATGCTTTTTGCATTATATAAGAAGTGCAGGGATAAGGTTACGGTTAAGAAGATAGAAGAAATAAACAATGAATTGTTTTTACCATCTTTTAGAAAGCTTTCTTTTATCAACTACAATCATAAATTTTTGAAGCCCTTAATGCACAAGATATTCAAAAGTTCGCAGAAGCGTTGTGAAGAATTTCACGATTTTGAAATGCATGTGGCAGATTATGATAAAACAAAGCCTTTATATTATGACTTTACATTTTGTCCGATTGCGGATTTTGCAAAGCGTCATGATTTGATAGAAGTAATGCCGGCAATATGCAATGGCGATTATTATGCAATGGAGTTGATTGGTGCAAAACTTATTCGTAAATGCACCTGTGCAACAGATGATTATTGCGATTATACCATTGTCGGAAGTAAGGACCCAAGTTTAAAGGACCATGAAGAATATATCGATGATATGGGATTTATTAGAAATCGATAAAACAAAAATGCGACGCACGAAATATTGTACTGTGAATGCAGTTGCTTTGGTGACGACATAAAAATATCAAGTCCTATATATTAAATTACGACGAAAAGATGTTTAAGATTCTGACCTTTGTGTTTGGAATCATTGGATGCATTCCGATTTTAATATGCATTGGGATAGCAATTTTTATTTAATAAAAAAGGAGACAACGAGCATGGAAAGAGTGGAGAAATTTTTGAAGGAAGCAGGAACCTATTATCTTGCAACAGTAGAGGGCGACCAGCCAAGAGTAAGACCTTTTGGAACGGTCCATATTTTTGAGGGTAAGCTGTACATTCAGACAGGAAAGATTAAGGAGGTATCTAAGCAGCTTCATACAAATCCGAAGGCAGAAATCTGTGCTTTCAAAAATGGTGAATGGCTCCGCGTAGCCGGAGAGCTGGTAGAGGATGACCGTGTAGAAGCCAGACAGTCTATGCTTGATGCTTATCCATCCCTTCAGAAAATGTATAAAGCAGAGGATGGAAACACAGAGGTATTTTATTTTAAAAATGCTACCGCCACATTTTCGTCATTTACACATGAGCCGGAAGTGGTGAAGTTTTAGCTATGTGGACAGTCAAGCATATATTTGACGGAGATTACGGCAGTGGGTGCTCCTAGCGAGGCGCCAGGTTACAAGATAAGTACCTCGTAAGGCACGAAGTGCCGCTTTTAGTAGAGCCGAAGCGAAGCGGATTGCGAATATCATTGCCGCCAGAGGTAATGGCAATATGAAGACAAAGAGCGAGAGGGTATTTATTATGTTCACTAAGGAAAAAATAGTAAAACGTCAGAATCTATTACTGATTGTTCTTTCTATACTGACAGTTATTAAATCTGTTTTCACCGAATATGGATATGATGCATCATATCACATCGCTTTATCATGGCGACACATTAATGGAGACAGACTCCTTGGAGAAATGTGGGAGCCACACCAAACTTCTTCATTCGCTTTGGATGCTCTGATGATGATATATCGAGTATTCATTCCGTCAATGACAGGCGTTGCTTTGTATCTGCAGGTGATGGGAGCGATTATTTATGGTTTTGTTGTCTTAATTTTGTATAAGTGTATATATAAAAGAATTGATAAAAGAATTGCGGTAGCGATCGCATCAATATTATTGGTGGCACGTCCAAAGGGTATGACACTTATTGAGTTTTCCAATTTACTGATTATTGCTTCCATTCTTCTGTTAATATCATTGATGCGGTTTTACGATGAAAAGAAGTTGCTTTATTGCATTTACGCCGGAGTGGCAACTTGCATCCTTATTTTGGCGTACCCTACTGGAATAATTATTATTGTTCCGGTAACAATTATTGTAATGCGTCAGAACAAGAAGCATGGTTATATATATATATTAAGCTGCCTTGTTATAGGCGTAACCTATCTTATTAACTTGATTTGTTTGAATGGGCTAAATGAAGTTGTATCAAATGTATTTAATATTATCGCGGGAGATATGACTCATGGAGCCAACTCGACAATTGTTGCAAAATTCGAGCTGGATTATGCCTATTTGGTGAATATCATTTTTCCATTAATGATTATTTTTGGACTATTTGGAAAAAAGTATTTGACTGACTGGGAACTTTACTTCTGGAAATGTGGAATTAGCATCTCTGTTATTTCCTTTTTTTCAGTTTTGATGCTTACAAATCTTGGCATCTTCGCTGCATTTGGCTACCTTGTTTTAGGAGCTTCAATATCAATAATACCTATCTATAGAATATTACGAGAAAACGGAAATAAAGTGATTCTTGTAATTTGCCTGCTAATTATATTTACGAGAGGACTATTTGTAATTAACGGATATACCGCTATTTCCGGACGGTTTATTATGAATGCAGAGAACATTATACGAAAAGGTCCTACTATAGGGATTGTTGCACCTTTGAATATTGTAAACGAGGCTAGTGAAAGCCTAGATGATTGGAAAAATAATGTTAATGATGAAGATGTCGTTTTGGCAGTGGGGGGATGGTTGGTTGATTCTATTGTTTACTTATACACGAATGCAGAAATAGCAAATTATTCTACAATTGATACAGCAACATATTCAGAAAAACTTGATGAATATTGGAATATATATCCACGAAAGAAGGCGACAGTAATTGCATACAAATCATATCGAGGTGAGAGTAAGCCAAATGCTGATGAATTTATAGGTAAGCTGATAGAAGAAAAGTATGAACTATCGCAAATAGGTAAACAGTGGACTTTCTACCGATTAAGAGAATAGCTTTTCGGTATGTTTGAAGCCAATCAGAACTTCACTAAGGTAGCAAGAAGATGTGCTTAGTATTTCAAAAAAGCTTATGACTCAAAATAAAGAAGCTTATGAGGTACTTGCTAAATAAGAAGATTAAGCAAAAGAGCAAATTCTCATGCTGCATTCAAAACTTATTAGAGAGACCGGTGGATATGATCTTCTCGATATTCACTGTAACGCGTTCGTCGCCGCGGCTGGTAAAGCGAAAGCGGATGGGCATTTAATAGAAGTAGCGGAGGTATAAAATAATGGAAACATGGTTTTATGAGGTGGTCTCAATTGATGGAGACTACGCAAATTTAAAAAGAACTGATATTGAATCGGATGATTTGAAGCTTGTTGCAAGAGCATTGCTGCCGGCAGAGATTTATGAGGGCTGCAGGCTTAAGTACGAGCTGATGCAATATGAACTGATACATTAATGACAAAGGAAGAATAGTATGTCCAGATGTTTGAACACCTTGATAACTCAAAGTTCAGAAGCAGCTTTCGACTAAAACAGAAGGATATGAACCGGTATAATGGGACTCTTTAAGAAAAAGCAAGCAGTGAAATCATATGACAAGGAATCGCAGAAACCTGTAGTTAAAGCTAGTATCTGCAATGGAGAGCTGGTTGCGGGATTTAAGGATATTAAGACAGGTAAATTTGATGAAGTTATGCTGATAAAATCACCGAGAGATCTTGAAATATTTAAGACAGAATATGGGATTAACGAAAATATAGAAAAAGAATATTAGGCTTTAGGAGGAAAACAAAGTGGATTACATTCAAAGAGACAAGGCATTTGAATTATTAAAGAAGTATAACAAGGATCCGTTTCATATCCAGCATGCGCTGACTGTTGAAGCAGTCATGAAATGGTATGCTGTCGAACAGGGATATGCTGAGAATGCAGAATACTGGGGTATTGTAGGTCTTTTACATGATATTGATTTTGAACTATATCCAAAAGAGCACTGTCTTAAGGCACCTGAGCTTCTTCGTGAAGGTGGCGTGGGTGAGAACATTATTCATGCAGTATGCTCACATGGATATGGCATTACTGTGGGCAATGGAACAACTATTGATGTGGAGCCGGTTCATGAGATGGAGAAGATCCTTTTTGCTGCAGATGAGCTTACTGGTTTGATTTGGTCAGCTTCTTTAATGAGACCTTCTAAGAGCACAAAGGATATGGAGCTTAAGTCACTTAAGAAGAAATACAAATCCACAGGTTTTGCTGCAGGCTGCTCAAGAGAAGTAATCGCAAGAGGTGCAGAGCAGCTTGGATGGGAGTTGGATGAGCTTTTAGATAAAACATTAAAAGCTATGGCTGATTCTGAGGATTCTATCAAAGCACAGATGGACAAGGAATTTCCTACAGAGGAAGAAGAGAAGAAGCTTATCGAAAATGAAGACGGCCTTGGAATTGAGCCGTAAGCGTATCTACACAAGTGTCATAACGGCAAGCAAATTAACCTTCAGATGCTGGTGTTGTGGAACACGCAGAAAAAAACGAAAAAGGAAAAGTTGTACGCAAGAGATTGGAGGTTGATTTTGTCTGCAATCTTGGCAGTCGCAGATACTATATCCAATCAGCCTTTGCTATTCCAGATCATGAAAAAATGGAACAGGAGCAAAATTCATTGGTTCGCATCGACGATTCTTTCAAAAAAATCATTGTAGTGAAGGATAAAATCAAGCTGTGGCGCAATGAAAAGGGCATAGTTATTATGGACATCATGGATTTTTTATAAAAGCTCAAGAAAACCCACTGCCTTTAGGCAGTGGGTGCTCTTGAACG
>CAVIIX010000030.1:0-17839 GCA_963643225.1 Lachnospiraceae bacterium | reverse complement strand
CAAAGGTAGAACAGTGGTCTCCAAAACCATCGATGTGGGTTCGATTCCTACTGCCCCTGTTTATAAATGTTTAAGAGCACCCGTTGCAGTTTTTATATAAGCAGGCAGCGAGCAGATTGCGAATATTAATGACTTAAAAGACTATCCAGGAAGGATGGTCTTTTTTTGCCATATAGTGAATTGCTTTGCAATTCACTATATGGCAAAAAAGGCACTACGTGCCAATGATGCGCACTCGCGCGAAGCTATTTTTTACTTTATCTTAATTGACTTTTTGAAAACAAAATGATAAATTTGATATAAATACGAAATATTACGAAAATCCATAAAAAATTTTTTGGTTCTTTTTACGGGGAGTTATTATGAAACAGTTAAAAAGAGGAGCCGGTATCCTTCTTTCTGTCACGAGTTTACCGTCCAAATACGGTATCGGTACACTTGGTACCGAGGCTTATCATTTTGTTGATTTACTGGTTGATTTAAGACAGACCTATTGGCAGGTATTGCCTATAGGCCCTACAGGTCTTGGAGACAGCCCTTATCAGTCATTTTCCGCTTTCGCGGGCAATCCCTACATGGTAGATTTTGAAGCACTGGCCCAGGAGGGTCTTTTGGAGCTTTCAAGCATAAATGAATACAGTTGGGGAAATGAAACGGATAAAATCGATTATGCGGCTATTTTCCATAACCGCTTTAAGGTGCTTCGTCTTGCCTTTGAAAAATTCGATACAGACAACGAAGAATTTAAAGCTTTCGTAAAAGAAAATGACGTATGGCTTTCAGATTATGCTCTTTTCATGGCTATTAAAGAAAAATACGAATATTCCCGCTGGCAGGATTTTGCAGGTGGTTTAAGAGAACACAGGGAAATCGACATCCTACGCTTTAAAAAGGATTTTGAAAAGGACGTTCTTTTCTGGGAATTTGTCCAGTTTAAATTTTTTGCCCAGTGGTTTAAATTAAAGAAATATGCCAACGACCGTGGTATTCAGATAATAGGAGAGGTGCCCTTGTACGTATCGGAAGACTCTGCCGATGTGTGGGCCCACAGAGATTTATTTGAAATTAACAGACACGGCTTTTTAGATGAAGCTGCAGGCTGTCCTCCGGATGCCCTGTCAACAGGAGGTCAGCGCTGGGGTAACCCTTTATATAATTGGGATAACATCGAAGAGGATGACTTTCAGTGGTGGAAGGAACGCATTAAAATCAACAGTAAAATTTACGACGTAATAAGAATCAACCACTTTATGGGTATTGTAAAATATTACTGTGTGCCTGCAACAGGAGAATTTTCTTCAAATGGCAAATGGAGGAAGGGTCCTGGCAAAAAGCTTACGGATGTAATCGAAGAAGCGGCTTTAGATACCACCATTATTGCAGAAGATTTTGGTACTGTTGTAATTCCAACCGTTAAAAAGCTTATGAACAAGCTTCAGTGGGCAGGCATGAAGGTATTGCTGTTTGCCTTTGATCAGGATCCAATGAACCCCTACCTTCCTCACAATTATGAGGATGCTAACTGCGTAGTCTACGGCACCACCCACGATTCTGACACTATTATGGGTTATTTTAAAGACAAAAACGATTATCAGCTTGCCTTTTTATACGAATATTTAGGTATTCACAAAAAAGAAGAAATTCCCGATGCCTTTATAAGACTTGCTTATTCATCCATAGCAAACGTTGTAATTTTGCAAATGCAGGACATCTTAGCTCTTGGCAACGAGGCCAGAATGAACTACCCTGCAACTGTTGGCCAGAACTGGCGCTGGCGCTTGTGGCACGATGCCATCAGTGAAGAACGCCGAGAATGGCTTAGAACCCTTGCAAGCATATATAGAAGATGAAAATCCTTATGACAGCAGAAAATATTAAGCCTTTACATTGGTGGCATAACATATAGTAAAACGCAGCAACGCAAAGAGCTCAGGCCTAGCCTGAGCTCTTGCTTGTGTAAAAGGGGAATTTTCTCGGAATAGTCTTGGGTGTCTCCCAAGTACAATTTGATTATATGTCCGTCAAAGGATATATACTAGCAAAATATTGACGAAACATAACACAATATCACCCAATTTCGAATTTCGAACAATTATTCTGTACTAAACAGTGCCTTCGATGAATTTTCTCTGGGCATAAAGCTCGGTGGGTACGCTCTGACCGGAGCTTTTTAGTTTGGTAATAACGTTGTCGAAGTGGTGGAGCTTTTGGGTTGTCTTGATTTCATAGCGTTCAATAAGCTCCTTAAATAAGGGATTTGAGGATATCTTTACACGTAGGTCCTTAGGGAAAGGACAATAGGTACTAAGTATTGCACGGGCTACCTTGTTGAGTCTGGGGGAGCCCTGACCTTCAAACATTACCCAGATGATGTAGTCTCTTACGAACATTTCTTTAAAGGAGTTTTTGGCCTTTGAAAGGCTGTTCTTGATTTTTTCCTTAGCATCGGCAGACAGCTCTGAATTCTTTCTGTAAAACTGAACGTAGTCAAAATATTCACTTGTAAGAGAACGATCGGATACATCGTTCCAACGGACACCCTGAACTCTTTTGCACATTTCCCAACGGTATTCGCCGGTGAGGCGGATAAGGGTAGTGGGTAAATCTTCCATATGGAATACTGAAACCATGTAGCGGGAAGGAGTGGTACGTTTTTTGCCTTCAATTTCCTGCCACATAACGCCTCTTGTGCCGATGTTTGGCATTAGGATTACATCGGGAAGTATGCGGACATTGATGTCTTCCTTCTGAATGCCGCAGGCATCGTTTGTATAAACAGTCTCGCGGTAGAAAGCACTGTAATCGATGGCTTCAAGCTTTTTGAAGCTTTCTTCGATTACGTCTACAGTCACAAGACATGACTGTAAAGGCTTTATAATATCGTGCTCACTTAAAATAGGGCAGAAGGTGCTTAAACGGCCGAAGGTAACCTTGTTACACATAGGGAACATGTTATTTAATTCAAACATAACGCGTTCGCCGGGATCCCTTGAAAGAGTCTGTTCTTCGGAAGCAGTGATTTTGCCCTGAACCTTCTGTTCATGCAGGTACTGTAAATAATCCGTATCAAATTCGTTACGGCTTGGTTCCTTACGCATTTTATAAACCGCCATAAGCCATTCAAAGGCTGTATAAACGCCCTTGTCTTCATCGCCTCTATAGTCGTCTGCTATATTAAATAAGAAATTGGCGTTTTCAATACCTGCAAGCTCTGCATCCACAAAACCGAAATTAAAGAACATCTTTACAATAGGAGGAATATTAAAATCCATTGCGGCCATTTCAAAGGCGGACCTGTAGATTTCATAAAAGGCCTTTGTAAGCTCTAATCTTAATTTTCTGACAGGGTCTTCGGTTGAGCCCTTGTCCGGTAATTTCTTATATTTATTTAGTAAGGCTTTAAAGTTTGCCGCAACCTCGTCCCGGACTCCTGCATATTCCAAAATTATATCCGCTGCGTTTGATAAATCCTGATTGGAAAAGGCAACGGCTTCTTTGGCTGCAGCAGGCTCTGACTTAAAGCCTGCAAGCTTTTGCTTAAATTCTGCTTCACGAATATCTACAAAGCCACGGTCTAAATATCCGTCTTCCCTAATTAAAGAAAGCATAAGCTTTATTGAGGATAATACCTTCTCTGCATCCGGAGTGCCGGGCTTTAATCTGAATAAAAGGGAAGTGTATAAATCAAATATATCAAGGCGGGATTCCTGCATGAAAATTTCGGTATTTTCAAGACGGTAATCATGCATGGCAGTAATAGCAAAAAAGGCGGAATGAATGTCTTTGCTTGCCTTAATTAAAAAGCCGTTTAAGAAAGGAATTCTTGAAGCAAGAGAGTGCTTTAAATCCTGAGGAAATTCCTTTATGGAAGCATAGTAGGAAAAGAGCCAGTCTGAAACCTCCTCTTCAAGCTCTAATTCCTTAAGCTCTTCAAACTGAGGAAGGGTTCTTGAAATAATGTTATTGTGCAAGCAGATATCAAGGTATTCATCGTAAAATTCGTGAACCCTTTTATAGAGGCCTGCACAGCTTTTTCGGGCAAGAGCATACACATTAAACACAAGCATCACCTGATTAATCATGGAGGTATACATCATTTTGCCTACCTCCGGATTAACCTTTATAGCGTTTGCTATTGAATTTTTATCATTTACAGGGAAAGAAACAAAGGAGGAGGTCTCCAGTGTCTGATATGTAAAGAAATGCGAATCGTAGGCAATGTCACAAAGACCTACAACGTCTCCCTTTTTTAAGATAATGTCTCCACCCTGGAAATAAGCCTTAACGGAACCGGACACGATAATGTGTACCGAGTCAAGTGGCTGTCCTTCTTGACATATATATTTATCCTTCTCAACTTCCTTTGCTGCCACGTTACCCTCCAAGTGCGAAATTGTCTAAAAACCACGCAAATTAATTATACAATACTTTTCTTATTCTTCAATTATTTTTAGACATCTTTATCCTTGTGTTTTTCCTATTCTATGGTAAAATATGAAAGAATTGTGGTATTTTCGCCCGGAAGCGAAAATGGAGGGTTATATAAATGAAAGAAATTAAGCTGGCCGATTACAGGCAGGATGTAGAGCGCCTTATTACCTACATTCCATGGCTTGAATCAAAGGTTGGAGCATTCGTTTCAAAAAATTACAATGATAACGGACTTTCCTCATCTACCATCACTTTTCCGGTTTACGAGACAATGCTTTTAAATTTCGTAAATGAAGCTTCAAAAACCGCTCTTATGGATAAAAATTATGTTTATGCATATTCCGGCAGGTTCATAAAAAGCGTTGAAGATGAGAAAAAAGCAATCGAAAATGCCGGCATGGCAGATACCGATCTTTTAATAGGAATATTAAGTAAGTATGTGCTGGGAGGCATGACAAAGGGTGCTCTTTGGACAGAAGCGGTTACGGAAGGAATTTTTCTTTTGATATTAAAGAAAATGAAAGAGCTTCTTGAAATATGGGACGGGCCTTTAGCATAGAACAGAACAGGAGTTACAAAGGGTATGAGTGACAAAGCGGCTAAAAAGAAACAGTTTATCTTAGATACCGCAAGGGGTGTGTTTGCAAAAAAAGGATTTAAGGACGTCACAATGAAGGACATTGTGGATGCCTGCGGTATAAGTCGTGGCGGACTTTATCTTTACTATGACAATACAGAGAGCATTTTCACGGACTGCATAAAGGAAACTGCAGGAAATGTCGATTATTTTACGGGCCACACTGCAGGTGATGGTCTTGCACTTTTCTTAAACGAACAGAAGAAGGCAATTTTTGCAAAAGAAAACGATTTATCGGTTGCAACCTATGAATACATGTTTTTAAAGAAGGCTGAAGGAGACGGTACTTTAGTCAGGTCTTTATACGAAGAAAATTTTAAAACACTTACAAAGCTCCTGGAAAAGGGCATTGAGAGTGAAGAATTTTATTGCGAGGATGTGACGGTTGCGGCTAAAAACATAATATACACAATAGAAGGGCTTAAGCTTACGGCACAGATCATGGACGTTTCGGAAGACGACGTGGATATGGAGCTTTTATACATTTTAAGCGGCCTTATTTTGGAGGAATAATTTAAAGAGGCTTTGTGCACCTGCAAGGCCTCTTTTATCGTATTGGGGACAAAAATAAATCACTTAGTGTGAAAGGAGACCTGTGTAATCATGGGAAACGTTAGGCGTATTTATGTTGAAAAGAAGGAACCCTTTGCAGTAAAGGCTAAGGAATTAAAGGAGGACATCAGAGGCTTTTTAGGCATTAAGAGCGTTGAAAAAGTGCGCGTTTTAATACGCTACGATGTAGAAGGCTTAAGTGATGACACCTTTTATAAGGCAGTAAAGTGTATCTTTTCAGAACCCCCTGTAGATGACATTATCTACGAAAATCTTGAATTATCGGCACAGGAAAGAGTATTCAGCGTGGAATTTCTTCCAGGACAATTCGATCAGCGTGCAGACTCCGCAGTACAGTGTATCGGATTTTTAAACGAGGATGAAGCTGCAGTTATTAAGACTGCGGTTACCTATGTGTTGTCGGGTGATATTTCAGATGAGGAATTTAAAAAAATAAAGGCTAACTGCATTAACCCTGTAGATTCAAGAGAAACAGGTTTATTAAAGCCTGAAACCCTGAAAACGGAATTTAAGGAGCCTGAGGACGTTGTTATTTTTGAGGGCTTTAAGGATATGGATGAGGCTGCACTTAAAAAGCTTTATTTATCCTTAAACCTTGCAATGACCTTTAAGGACTTTTTACATATTCAGAATTATTTTAAGTCAGAAGAAAACCGTGATCCATCCATGACTGAAATCAGAGTCCTCGATACTTACTGGAGCGATCACTGCCGCCACACTACCTTTTCAACAGAATTAAAAAATGTTTCTTTTGAAGAAGGATATTATAAAAAGCCTATTGAAGATTCCTATAAGGAATATTTAAATACAAGAGCTGAGCTATATAAAAACCGTCCCGACAAATTTCCCTGTCTTATGGACCTTGCACTTGTTGCAATGAAGAAATTAAAGAAGGACGGATATTTAAACGATCAGGAAGAGTCAGATGAAATCAATGCATGCTCTATCGTGGTGCCGGTTGAAATTGACGGTAAGCTTGAAGAATGGCTTGTAAGCTTTAAAAACGAAACACATAACCATCCTACGGAAATCGAACCATTCGGTGGCGCTGCTACATGCCTTGGCGGTGCTATAAGAGATCCGCTTTCAGGACGTTCCTATGTATATCAGGCAATGCGTGTTACAGGCGCTGCAGACCCTACCGTTTCTGTAACAGAAACCTTAAAGGGTAAATTACCACAGAAAAAGCTTGTAAAGGGAGCGGCTTTAGGGTATTCCTCATACGGCAACCAGATAGGTCTTGCTACAGGCTATGTTAAAGAAATATATCATCAAAATTATGTTGCAAAGCGTATGGAAATCGGTGCCGTTATGGGTGCGGCTCCAAGAAGCAACGTAATAAGAGAAACCTCAGACCCGGGTGACATTATTATATTATTGGGCGGTCGTACCGGACGAGACGGCTGTGGCGGTGCTACAGGCTCTTCGAAGGTACATACCGAAAGCTCAATCGAAACCTGCGGTGCAGAGGTACAAAAGGGCAACGCTCCCACAGAAAGAAAAATTCAGCGTCTGTTCAGACGTCCTGAGGTAACGAAATTAATTAAAAAGTGTAACGACTTTGGCGCTGGCGGTGTATCCGTAGCAATCGGTGAGCTTGCAGACGGCTTACAGATTAACCTTGATTTGGTGCCTAAAAAATATGCAGGCCTAGACGGCACTGAGCTTGCCATTTCAGAATCTCAGGAAAGAATGGCGGTTGTGGTGGCGCCTTCCGATGCAGATAAATTTTTGGAGTATTCAAAGGAAGAAAACCTTGAAGCCGTTAAGGTGGCGGTTGTAACTAAAGAACCAAGACTTGTACTTAATTGGCGCGGTAAAGAAATCGTTAATTTATCAAGAGCTTTTCTTGATACAAACGGCGCCCATCAGGAAACCGATGTATATGTGGAAATGCCTGATAAAAAAGAAAATTATTTTGAAAAGACCGCAATTAAGGCAGTTGAAAATGCAGTAAAGGAAAATGATTTTACGGCTGCAGTAATTTTTGCTGTTTCGGATTTAAATACCTGTTCGCAAAAGGGTCTTGTTGAAACCTTTGATGCATCAATCGGTGCAGGCTCGGTATTAATGCCATACGGCGGCAGGACGCAGTTAACGGAAACCCAGTCAATGGTAGCAAAGCTTCCCGTATTAAAGGGTAAGTGCGATACAGTCACCATGATGAGCTACGGCTTCGATCCTTACCTTTCAAGCTGGTCACCTTATCACGGCGCAGTTTATGCAGTGCTTTCATCCATGTCAAAGCTGGTGTGTGCAGGCGGCGATGCCTTAAAAATCCGATTTACCTTTCAGGAATATTTTCGTCGTATGACAGAAGACAAAAAGCGCTGGAGCCAGCCCTTTTCTGCACTTTTAGGTGCTTTTGAAGCTCAGCTTAAGTTTAAACTTCCTTCAATCGGTGGTAAGGATTCAATGTCAGGCACCTTTAACGATATTGACGTGCCTCCCACACTTGTTTCTTTTGCAGTAGATATAGCAAAAGAAAAGGAGGTGATTACTCCTGAGCTTAAAAAGGCAGGAGATACACTTACCTTCTTCCCGATTTTAAAGGATGAATATTCACTTCCGGATTATGAAAAGGCAAATGCATTATTTGAATATATTAAGGCTTTAAATAAGGATAACAGGGTTAAGGCTGCATATAGCGTTGATTCTTACGGCATTTTAACCGCTGCCTTAAAGATGAGCTTTGGCAATAAATTAGGTGTTTTGTTCAACGATAAATTAGAATTAAACGAATTATTTAAAAACGAGCTTGGCGGCATTTTAATCGAAACAGAAGAAGAAATTAAGACGGCACCCGTTTTATTTAAAAACGTGGGTAAGGTTATTAATGAATTTAAATTTTCTTTTGCAGGCGCAAAAGTAGACGGAGAAGCTGCAGTTAACGCCTGGAAGAAGCCCTTAGAAAAGATTTTTGCAACAAGGGCATATGACGGTAAGGAAGCACTTTCAGATAATTTATTTAAATCAGAAAAGATACACATCTGTAAAAACAAGATAGCAAAGCCAACGGTGTTTATTCCTGTATTCCCTGGCACCAACTGTGAATACGATTCGGCAAAGGCCTTTGAAAGAGCAGGCGCAAATACCGTTGTCAGGGTATTTAAAAACCAGAATGCTCAGGATATAAGAGAGTCGGTTGATGAATTTAAAAAGGCAATAGCCAAGGCTCAGATTATTATGTTCCCCGGTGGATTCTCGGCAGGCGATGAACCGGACGGCTCTGCCAAATTCTTTGCTACCGCTTTTAGAAATGAGCATTTAAAAGAAGAAGTGATGAAGCTTTTAAAGGAGAGAGACGGTCTTTTACTTGGTATCTGTAACGGCTTCCAGGCGCTTATTAAGCTTGGACTTGTGCCCTACGGCGAGATAATCGATGCTCAGAGCGAGGATTCGCCTACTCTTACCTACAATACGATTAACAGACATATATCAAAAATGGTCTATACCAAGGTTGTGTCGAATTTAAGCCCCTGGCTTAAGAATGCCGAGCTTGGAAAGACCTATTGTAATCCTGCATCCCATGGTGAGGGCCGATTTGTTGCAAAGAAGGAGGTAATCGACAGGCTCTTTGCAAACGGTCAGGTTGCCACAAGATACTGCGACTACAACGGTAATATTTCAATGGATGAAGAATTCAACATTAACGGCTCCTATGAAGCCATTGAAGGCATTACTTCAATAGACGGAAGATGCTTTGGTAAAATGGCTCATTCCGAAAGACGTGGCGATTCCGTTGCCATCAACATTTACGGAGAGCAGGACTTACGTATTTTTGAGTCGGGTGTTGAATACTTTAAATAATAATTATGAATGCGATTAATTATCAAAAATTAATGGATCAGGAATTAAAAACAGAGGCAAATGGGGCAGCAGATAAAACCTTGCTGCTCCATGCCTGTTGTGCCCCCTGTTCAAGCTATTGCTTAACATATCTTCAGGATAAAATAAAAATAAAGGTTTTTTATTATAATCCAAATATCGTAGAAAAATCAGAATACGAAAAACGGTCTAAAGAGCTTGAAAGACTTGTAAAATTGCTTGAATTAGAGTATCCTAAAGCATCGATTGAATTTATTGAGGGTGACTTTGAGCCTGAAAGGTTTCTTTTGCAGGCTAAGGGCCTTGAGAAAGAGCCTGAAGGCGGTGCCCGATGTAAAAAATGCTTTGAGTTACGATTAAAGGAAGCTGCTAAGCGTGCAAAAAAAGAAGGCGCCGATTATTTTACCACCACACTTACCATAAGCCCCTTAAAGGACGCTAAGCTTTTAAATGAAATCGGTGAAAGAATAGGAAAAGAAGAGGGAATTAAGTGGCTTTTCTCGGATTTTAAGAAAAAAGAAGGATATAAGCAGTCCGTGGAATTATCTAAAAAATATGATTTATACAGACAGAATTTCTGCGGATGTCCATATAGTAAGGCTGAAGCATTGGAAAGAGAATATGCTTTAAAAAATTAAGAGGTGTATATGAAAAAATTACTTGAGCTTATTTCAGAAGAGGTTATGAGGGCCTTTGAGGCAGCAGGTTATGATAAGAATGCCGGGAAGGTAAATGTTTCTAACCGTCCTGATTTGTGTGAATACCAGTGTAACGGAGCAATGGCTCTTGCCAAACAGTGTAAGTGCGCTCCCATTATGATTGCAAACGCAGTTGTTGAAAAGCTTAATGAAAGCCTGGTTTTATCAAAGGCTGAAGCAGTTATGCCGGGATTTATTAATTTAAACGTAAATTCTGATTTTGTGGCAGAATATGTAGCCAAAATGGCAAAAGAAAATAAATTCGGCCTTGAAGCCCCTGAAAAAAAATTAACCATTATGGTAGACTACGGCGGGCCTAACGTTGCAAAAGCTTTACACGTAGGACATTTGCGTTCTGGCGTTATCGGTGAAGCAGTTAAGAGAATATGTCAGTACATGGGTCATGAGACAATCGGTGACATTCATTTGGGAGACTGGGGCACACCTATGGGTCTTGTAATGTATGAATTACAGACACGTAAGCCCGATTTGCCTTATTTTGATGAAGGCTTCACGGGTGAATATCCTAAAGAAGCTCCATTTACGGTTGCAGACTTAGAGGAAATGTATCCTACAGCATCGGCTAAATCAAAGGAAGATGAAGACTACAAGGCTAAGGCCTTGGAAGCTACTTATAAATTACAGACAGGTGTAAGAGGATACCGCGCTTTATGGAATCATATTATCAATGTTTCCGTAAACGATATGCGCAGAATTTATGATAATTTAAACGTTCATTTTGATTTATGGAACGGTGAATCCACTGTTCATGACATTATTCCAGGCATGGTAAAATACATGAAGGATGGAGGCTATGCCTATATAAGCGACGGCGCTTTGGTAGTAGATGTTAAAGAGGATACAGATACAAAGGAAATGCCTCCATGCATGATTTTAAAATCGGACGGTGCTTCTTTATACAACACAACAGACCTAGCCACTATTATGGAAAGAATGGAAAAATATAAGCCTGATAAATTTATCTATTTAACAGACAAGCGTCAGGATTTATATTTTGAGCAGGTATTCCGCTGTGCCCATAAGACTAATCTTGTAAGTCCTGAAACCGAGCTTTTCCATATAGGCTTTGGTACCATGAATGGTAAGGACGGAAAGCCCTTTAAGACCCGTGACGGCGGAGTTATGCGTCTTGAAGCCTTAATGAATGAAATTAACGAGGCAACTCTTGAAAAGATTAAAGAAAACAGAGACATGGACGAAGAGGAGGCTTTAAGGATTTCTAGTATTGTAGGCCTTGCAGCCATTAAATACGGCGATTTATCCAACCAGCCCTCTAAGGATTATATCTTTGATATGGACAGATTTACTTCTTTTGAAGGAAATTCAGGCCCATATATTCTTTATACAATAGTAAGAATTAAATCAATTCTTGAAAAATATAAGGCACAGGGCGGCGTGGTTGAAAATACCAGGATTTTAAGCCCGGTAAATGGTTCTGAAAAGGAGCTTATGAAGGCACTTACGTTCTTTAGCGCTACAATGGAAGCTGCCTACACAGAGCTTTCCCCAAGCAGAATCTGTGCATACATTTATGATCTTGCAAATGCCTTTAATTCTTTTTATCATGAAACAAAGATTTTATCTGAAGAAAACGAAGAAACAAAGGCTTCCTTTATCACATTAATCGATTTAACAAAGAGAGTACTTGAAGCCTGTATCGATGTACTGGGCTTCAGCGCTCCTGAAAGGATGTAAATGAGAATAGGACACGGCTACGATGTTCATAAACTGGTGGAGGGAAGAGACTTAATTATAGGCGGTGTTAAAATCGACTATGAGCTTGGACTTTTGGGACATTCAGATGCGGATGTTTTAACCCATGCCGTTATGGATGCTCTTCTTGGGGCAGCAGCCCTTGGAGACATAGGCCTTCACTTCCCGGATACGGACCCTGCATACAAGGATGCCGATTCAATTAAATTACTTGAGCATGTGGGTAATCTTTTGGAAGAAAAGCTGTTTTATATAGAAAACATTGATGCAACGATACTTGCTCAGGCTCCTAAAATGCGCCCTCACATAGATACAATGAGAGCTAATCTTGCGGCTGCCTTAAAGATTAATATATCACAGGTGAACATAAAGGCTACCACCGAAGAGGGTCTTGGTTTTACCGGCCATAAAGAAGGCATTGCGGCTCATGCCGTATGTATAATCGGTACCTTAAATGACATGGAAAGCCCTTGTGGCTTATGTCCCGGATGTCATTATCAGAATTAAGAGGAACAAATATGAAGAAAATTTCTTGTCTGGCATTAATAATAATTATGATGATGAATTTAACAGGCTGTGGAGAGACTTTGCCTAAATTTGAAACTGCAAAAGAAGCTTCAATTAATTTCGGAGCAGGCATAAGCTTTGGCAATACTTTGGATGCTTCCTCAGCTTCCATGTCTGGAAAGAGCGTTGCAGGCTTTGAAACAGGCTGGGGTAATCCTTCGATTTCACCCTTGGTAGTGGATAAATTTAAAGAAGTAGGCTTTAATACGATTCGTATTCCCGTGACCTGGACTTATCACATTGATGCTGAAGGAAACATAGATGAAGAGTGGCTTTCACGTGTTAAGGAAGTGGTAGACTACGTTATCGACAGAGACATGTACTGTATTTTAAACGTACACCACGATACCGGTGAAAACGGATGGATGAGAGCAGACAAGAGTAATTATGAGCTTAATTCTGCAAAATTTGCCAATCTCTGGACACAGCTTTCAGAAACCTTTAAAGACTATTCAGATAAGCTTTTATTCGAAGGCTTTAATGAAATACTTGATACCAATAACGAATGGAATTCACCCACCATTGATTCTTTGGAAGCTGTAAACATGTATAACCAGCTTTTTGTTGATACTGTAAGAAAAACAGGCTCTAACAATGCAACTCGTAATTTGATAGTAAATACCTATGCGGCAGGCTCTAACGATACGATTCTTTCAGGCTTTACCCTTCCTGCAGACACGGTTAAAGATCACCTGCTTGTGGAAATCCACAGTTACGAACCCTGGGGCTTTACTTCTACAACAGCCACCTGGACCACCATGACGGATGTGTTTTCAGATGATTTAAAGCCTGTAATTGATACCACCTTAAAGCGTCTTGATAAATATTTTTTACAAAACGGCATTCCGGTTATATGGGGTGAGTACGGGGCTGAAATAAAGGGCAATGATGAAGAACGTATCAAATACGTGACGTATTTAAATACACAGGCAAAAGAATATTCAATTCCCTGCGTATATTGGGATAACGGCACCACATTTCAGATTATGTCACGCTACTTGGATGAGTCTCGTCATCAGCCCGTAGCTGAGGCAATTATCGAGGCTTCAAAGTAAAAAGAAAAGTTTTAAAATTTGTAAAATTTGCTTGACAATAAGGGAACGCTTTTGTATACTAACAAGGTCGGTTGAGACACGGGGTCTTAGCTCAGCTGGGAGAGCATCTGCCTTACAAGCAGAGGGTCACAGGTTCGAGCCCTGTAGGCCCCAGTTAATAATCGATTTAAGTTAAATAATATGGCGAGATAGCTCAGTTGGCTAGAGCACGCGGTTCATACCCGCGGTGTCGAGGGTTCGAATCCCCCTCTCGCTATGTAAACTTCGGGGTGTGGCTCAGGTGGTAGAGCGCCACGTTAGGGACGTGGAGGCCGCAAGTTCAAGTCTTGTCACTCCGACTAAAAAACCAATGCTTTCGCATTGGTTTTTTTGTTTTTATATGAGCAGATAGCGAAGTAAATTGCGAGTATCATTGACTACTGTTTATCCAGTTTGATTAATTCTTTGATTGCTTCAACAGCTACCATAATGGCGCCTTCCGTATCGTGCACCTGTTTATTGGGAAGACCTTTCTTTGCTCGTTCCTGATTGGCTACCACCAAAAAGCAGGAGCCAACTCTTACCTTTAAGAAAGCGCCTGCAATGAAAAGAGCTGCCGATTCCATTTCAGAGGCAAGACATCCCATACGTAGCCACGCCTGCCATTTGCTTTCAAGCTCGTAGGAAACAGGCATAATCTCGGGCTCGTGCTGCCCAAAGAAGGAATCCTTACACTGTACTACACCTAAGTGATGCTTATAGCCTAATTTTTTAGCCGCATTTGAGAGAGCGGTAGTAACGGTAAAATCAGGAACTGCAGGGTATTCAAGTGGAGCAAATTCACGGCTTGTGCCTTCCATTCTGATGGCGCCAGTTGCAATTACAACATCGCCGCCTTCCACATCATCCTGCATACCGCCGCTTGTGCCTACTCTTATAAAGGTCTTTGCTCCGGCCTTCGAAAGCTCGTCAATGGCAATTGAGGCACTGGGACCTCCGATACCTGTAGAGGTAACGGATACCATTACTCCGTCAAGAGTGCCTGTGTAGGTGACATATTCTCTTGAATCTGCCACTAATTTTGCATTATCAAAATGTTTTGCAATCTTTTCACATCTTTTGGGATCCCCGGGTAAAATGACATATTCGCCTATATCCTCGGGACCTATATTTGTGTGATATTGTTTTCCCGAACCTTCTGTATAATCTATCATATAAACCTCCATATTTAACAAACTCACAATACTTTTTCATTTTACAATATTTACTGTATATCAACAATTAACAAACGCTTAATATTTTGGTATACTTAACCGGTACGGAGGTGCTTTATGGGAGTTACATTTTATTTTGACTGGGAAGTAAGCTTTATGGAATGGCTTCAGGACATTTTTAGCAGTCCTGTGTGGGTAAAAATCTTTTCTTTTTTATCATGCTTTGGTGAAGAATTTGTCTGCGTCGCAGTTCTTGGTATTTTGTATTGGGGACTTGATAAGGAATTTGGCAAATTTATAGGCATTAACATAGCGTCTGGCCTTGTTTTTAACGCCATGATTAAAAATGTATTTTTACGCCGCCGTCCTTATTTTGATAATACAGCCATTAAAATTTTAAAGGTAGTGGAGCCTGATGCAGATATTTACGATATTGCGGCACAGGGGTATTCCTTCCCAAGCGGTCATTCCTCCAATGCTGCAGCGGTATTTGGATCATTAGCTTTAAATGGTAAGAAAAAATGGCTATCTGTAATCGGAATTGCGATTCCTCTTTTGACGGGAATTTCAAGATTTGTGCTGGGAGCACATTATCCTACAGACGTACTGTTCGGCTGGCTTTTAGGGGCACTGATAATTGTTCTTATTCCGCTTTTACGCAATAAGCTAAAAAACGACTATATTCTCTACGGGATTTTATTAATTATTTCCATTCCCGGTTTCTTTTACTGCAAAAGCAACGACTATTACACCGGCTACGGCATAATGCTAGGCTTGTTTTTAGGCTTTATATTTGAAGAAAAAAAGGTTAATTTTGAAAATACAAGGAGCATAATCAGAATAATATTAAGAGTATTAATCGGGGCAGGACTTTTCTTTGGCCTTAATACACTTTTTAAAATACCCTTTTCAAAGGAATTTTTAGAATGCGGCTCTACACTTTCTTTTGCTGTGAGAACCTTAAGATATGCATGTGCGATTTTCCTTATTGTGGGTGTTTATCCTATGCTTTTTAAATATACAGCTAAAATAGGAAAGAAGGAAAAATAATGGCAGGCTACGGCACTTGCGATTCGTGTGCAAATTATGTATACGACGAAGACTACGATTGTTACGAATGTATGGTAAACATGGATGAGGACGATTACGGGCATTTAATGGCAGACTCCCGTTTTCAGTGCCCTTATTACGTGGATGATGATGAATACAAGGTGGTAAGACATCAGCTATGAGCGAGGGTATCAAATCAAAATGTCCCTATTCAAAAAAGTGCGGGGGCTGTGATTACATCGACGTTGATTATAAGGAACAACTTAAGAAAAAGGAGACCTATGTAGCGGGTCTGCTTAAACCGTTTTGTAAGGTGTCTGGCATAACCGGTATGGAGGTGCCCTTTAATTACCGAAACAAGGTTTCTTCGGCCTTCGGAATTGACAGACGCCACAATCCGATATGCGGCATTTATGAAGAAAAATCTCATAATATCGTGGCGGTTGAAAAATGCTTACTTGAGGATGAAAAGGCCGATGAAATCATACAGACTGTTAAGAGTTTACTTAAATCCTTTAAAATAAAGGTTTATGACGAGGATACAGGCTACGGGCTTTTAAGACACGTGCTTGTGAGAGTGGGAAAGGCTACAGGTCAGTACATGGTGGTGTTAGTGACTGCATCACCGGTATTCCCATCTAAAAACAATTTTTGTAAGGTGCTTAGGGATAAGCATCCTGAGATAACCACAATTGTGCAGAATATAAATTCCCGTACGGATTCACTGGTGCTTTCAGACAAAGAAAATGTTTTGTACGGAAGAGGCTTTATAGAGGATGTGCTGTGTGGTAAGACATTTAAAATTTCAGCAAGATCCTTTTATCAGATTAATCAAATTCAAACCGAAAAACTTTATTTAAAGGCAATAGAATATGCGGGCTTAACCGGTAAAGAAACGGTTCTGGATGCATATTCTGGCATCGGTACCATCGGAATTATAGCTTCCGATAGGGCAAAAACCGTCATAAGCGTTGAATTAAACAAAGACGCGGTTAAGGATGCAATAAACAATGCAAAGAAAAACAATATTACAAACGTAAGATTTTATAAGGATGATGCCGGACGCTTTATGGAACAGCTTGCGTTAGATAAAAATCCTGTTGACGTAGTATTTATGGACCCTCCGAGACAGGGCTCAAGCGAAGCCTTTTTAAAGTCTTTACTTATATTAAAGCCCAAGCGTGTAGTGTACGTCTCCTGCGGTCCAGACACCCTTGCAAGAGACTTAAAGATTTTAACAAAGGGCGGCTACAGGGCAGAAAAGGCTGAGTGCTTTGATATGTTTCCTAATACGGCACATGTTGAGACTGTGTGCTTACTAACCTTGAATTCACAGGCTTTTCAAAGGTTTTAGATAAATAAAAAAGTGGTTTTGTCCACCGTTTGCCCACCAAATTTTTATGTCCACCAATCATGCTTGCTTATGGGATGCGTTGGTGGACACAATTTTTTCAAAGACATCAACAGCACCTTGTTCCATCTGTTCAGTGTTGTGGACATAGGTTTGCAGGGTTGTTTCGATGTTTGAATGCCCAAGTCTTTCCTGGACAGCCTTTGGGCTGACACCTGCTTCAATCAGCATGGTTGCATGTGTATGGCGAAGACTATGAAAGTTGAAAACGATGTGCAGGTCATAATGAATCACTTTTGCAGCATACTTGAAAGAATCAACAGAACTGAATTCCCCACTTTCTTTTCTGAAAACCATATTTACAGAAGGAAGCGAAATGGGAACTGATTTTTCGACTTCGATCAATCGGAAGATTTCATTTCCTGAGTGTTTGAAATTTTTTCTGTAAATAGAAATCTTCTATGATAATTTTAAGATGTTTTTCGACGAAGCACATACTTCATCGATAGTTTGACTATATGAGAGCCTGAGGGCTTGGAAATACGCTTCTTTGCTTATTTAATCTGCGATAGCAAGAGTTAAGACTCTCGATAGCATTGGTGGTGTCAATGATATTCGCAATCCGCTTCGCTACGGCTCTACTAAAAGCGGCACTACGTGCCCAACTAGGTACTGGGCTTGTAACCTGGCACCTCGCGGGGAGCACCCACTGCCTAAAGGCA
>CAVIIX010000029.1:13817-20164 GCA_963643225.1 Lachnospiraceae bacterium | reverse complement strand
CGCGGGGAGCACCCACTGCCTAAAGGCAGTGGGTTTTCTTGAGTTTTTATAAATGCCACCTTTTTATCACTTATTTTCTTTTTCTTTTGTTTCTTTTTTATCGTGAATTTTTCCTTTTATATTGATGATTTTAGCTTTAAACCATTCAAATATGAATATTATTATTTTCTTTAAGAATTCTCCGATTGCCCTTAAAAGCTTATAGCCTGCAGAATTTTTGTTGGGCGTTTTCATTTTTGGCTTAATATATTCGTAATGAGTAAATTCACCTTCTTCTGTGACTTCCCCCACCTCGTAATATTTTTCAGGCTCCGTCGGAAGATTCTTTTTCTTTAGCTTTTCATCAGTGTGTTTTTGAATAAAGGCTGCAATTACCGCTGTAACCGGCACACCGATTATCATACCGATGACACCGAACAAGCCGCCGAAAAGAGTGATTGCAAATATAATCCAGAAGCTTGTAAGACCTGTTGACTGGCTTAAAATCATGGGGCCTAAGAAATTTCCGTCAAACTGCTGTAATATTAAAATGAAAATTGCAAAGGTAAGTGCTTTCTTAGGGTCTACTAACAAGATAATGATGATACTGGGGATTGCTCCAATGTATGGACCAAAGAAAGGAATTACGTTTGTAACGCCTACTATTACACTTACAAGCAAGGCATAAGGCATCTTCATCAACAGACAGCATATGTAACATAAAACACCGATTATTGCAGAGTCTACTACCTTACCTGATAAAAAGCCTATAAAAGTGTGATGCGTAAAGCGTACTGCACTAATAAATTTGTTGGCTGATTTTGTCTCTAATATTGCATAGCACATTCTGACACAACCCTGTGCAAATTTTTCTTTACTTGAAAGTACATAAATTGAAATAATTAAGCCGATAATTATGTTCCATACAAACATAACAATTTTCATGATGCTTGCAGAAAGATTTGTCAGAATATCGCTTACGTTTGGAAGTAAATAGGTCTGTAAGGCAGGAAGCACCACATCATCAAGGAAATCATTTGCTTCTGATGAATAATTGTAAATCATATTTGATAAAATATTTGCTATGTCCGGGTTATCTTCCATAACCTCATATAGCCAGCTTACAAGATTAGATGTATAGGAAGAATAATGTACCAACAGATTTTTAATGCTTTGATATAACTGTGGAATAACTGATGCAAAGAATAAATATAAAAACAGTAATACGCAAAGGATTGTCAAGGTAATCGATAGCATTCTTATGTGCTTATCACGCTTTTTATCGTTAATCCACCAGTTCTTTTTGTCAAAAACAGGATAAATCCATTTATTTTCAATGGCATTTAATAACGGTGTCATAAGGTAAGCTAAAATGAGACCGTAGATAATGGGTGCCATTATTTCGTTTTTAATCCCCCTAGTGTATGATAATAATTGTCAAGGATATTTGCAATCCGCTTCACTACGTACTTTTATTATAACACTTATTAATGTTTTTGTGCTGTTATGCTATACTGAAATTAAAAAAATGAATAATATTGTGAAAGAAGTATTTATAATATGCAGTTACAACAGGTACTCAGTCTTGTAAGAAAGGCTGTTGATGATTATGGAATGATAAATGAAGGCGATAAGATTGCAGTTGGTATATCAGGGGGAAAGGATTCTTTAACTTTACTATATGCTTTGTCTAAATTAAGACGTTTTTATCCTAAGCCTTTTGAACTTTATGCTATTACAGTTGATTTGGGTTTTGACAACCTTAATCTTGAAGGCATTGAAAAATTATGTGAAGAATTGGAGGTGCCTTATAAAATAGTAAAAACTGATATTGCTAAAATAGTTTTTGAGGACCGTAAGGAATCAAATCCCTGCGCTTTGTGTGCCAAAATGAGAAAAGGCGCTTTAAATGATGCCATGAAGGAAAAAGGCATTAATAAAATTGCATATGCTCATCATAAGGATGATGTTGTGGATACCATGATGATGTCCTTAATATTCGAAGGAAGGTTTCATACCTTCTCTCCCGTTACTTATTTGGACAGAACAGATTTATATGTAATAAGACCTTTGATTTATATGAACGAAGCTGATGTGATAGGCTTTGTAAATAAATATAACGTTCCTGTTGTAAAAAGTCCCTGTCCTGCCGACAAGACTACGAAGCGTGAATATGTAAATAATCTCCTAAAAGCTTTAAATAAAGAAAATCCCGGCGTTAAAAACCGTATGTTTACGGCTATTACAGGCAGTAATATTAAAGGCTGGAATAAGTTTAGTTAAAGATTTTGTTTCTTTTGTGGAGGAAACAACATGCAGTTAACTTTAAAGAAAGCAATTAAAATTACATCAATGTCTGGTGACCTTGTAGTATTGTTTAAATACAATAAGGTAGACCTTAATATGGTTTATTTTTCGGAGGGTGTAGCGGCTCTCTACGGTTATTCAA
Organism: Lachnospiraceae bacterium; assembly: GCA_963643225.1. Classification (GTDB taxonomy): domain Bacteria; phylum Bacillota; class Clostridia; order Lachnospirales; family Lachnospiraceae; genus UBA1258. Next base: position 17,736 of record CAVIIX010000029.1, on the reverse strand, counting down.
CTGAAGAATTTAATGCTTTTAAAGATAGAAATGTTTTTTCCTTTGTATCTGATTATGATGTTGAATATATAAAAAGAGGCTTAATGCGCACAAGAGACACCGATGAGGATTATTTAATCAGTGTACAGGTGCGCAATAAATCGGGTTCTCTTTCATTCTTTGGCGGCGTTTTATCATTTTTAGGCTCTGAAGAATTATATGACATCTTCTTATTTACCCTCAATAATGATAAAAAGAAATTAAATAAAATTAATGATAATAAGCTTTTGGAGGAAAACGAAAAGCTTTATAAGGATGCAATTGATTTTGCTGAAATTAACACCTGGGAGCTTGACTTAGCCACTAATAAAATTACTCCAAGAAATTTTATAGACTTTCCCTTGATAAGTGAAAACATGTCAAATTATCCGGAATCTGGTATTTCAATGGGCGTTGTGGATGCAGAAGGCGCAGCTCTTTTAAGAAAAGCCGTCAAAGATTTAAAGGATGGTGTGCCGGAAGTTATCTTTGACTGCTGGTATCACATTCCAAAAAGACGAACTCCTATTTATGTAAAAAACAAATATATAAATGTATATGATAAAAACGGTAAACCCATTTATGCAAGAGGCATGAGCATAAATTTATCTGAACAGAAAAATGCAGAGCTTAATTTTACTCAAAGTACAAATGCCTTCCTACGTATGAGTCCGGATTCTGTTTTGGTGACACATATGAATGTATCTGAAAATAAAATTTCAGGTACTAATGTTTCCATGCCCTGCTTTAACCATGCTGCAAAAAGTAAAAACCTTGATGAGCTTATTGCAAATATCGTTACTCTTATTTCGGATACTAATGAAAGCGTACATTTTATTAATGCATTTTCCAGAAGCTCAATTTTATCTTCTTTCGTATCCGGCGTTTTTAAAATTAAGCTTGAACATCATCTTACTCTTAAAGCCAATCAGGACTGCTTTGTAAGAACTGTCGTAAATATTATCAAAAACCCAGTCACAAACGATGTGGAAGCAGTTATGAATATTACAAATATTCATTATTTAAAGACTGTTGACTCTCTTATAACTGGAACCGTACACAGAGAATTTGATTTTGTGGCATTAGCTTTTATAAAGCGTAATTCCTATATTATGATAGACCGCTTTAAACATGAATATAATGAAGAACAGCCTGAGTTCATTAACTTTTTCAGGTCTGAATTTTCAAAAATGATTTTTAATCAAAAAGAGCTTGAATATGTGCTAAGCGAATTTACCATTGATAATCTTGTTGATAAAATCAATTCCTACGGTGAATATACAATTCAGTTTAATACTTCAACAGACCCAGAAAAAAATCATCACCGTATTTTAAGATTTTCATTTTTAAATAATAAACGTGAAATTATTGCAATCTCCTGTCGTGATACCACAAGACTTTATAATGAAGAGGTTGAGCAGAAAAACAAGTTATCTAAGGCTTTACAGGAAGCGGAAATGGCAAATAAGGCTAAATCTGAATTTTTGTCTTTGGTAAGCCACGACATTCGTACACCTTTAAACGGTATTATGGGCATGATGCAGCTTGCGCAAAAGGAAGAATGCTCTGATAAAATCATGAATTATTTATCAAAAGCCGAAATGTCTTCAAGTTTCCTTTTGGGCCTGATTAACGATCTTCTTGATATGTCTAAGATTGAATGCGGTAAAATCGAGCTTCACCCTGAAGTATATTGTTATAAGGAATTTACTGAATACATTAATTCAATCATTAAGCCTTTGTGCCAGAAGAAAAATCTTGATTTTTCAATTCATGTATGTGAGGCGGTGCCTTACATCATGATTGATAAATTAAGATTTAATCAGATAATGTTTAATCTTTTATCAAATGCCTGCAAATATACAAATGAAGGTGGCTTTGTACAGCTTAAGATAAATACTGAAAGGGTAAATGATTCTCTTTGCATCGGTACCTTTGTAATTAAAGATAACGGTATAGGTATGAGTGAAGAATTTCAGTATCATTTATTTGAAACCTTTGCGCAGGAAAACCGTATGACCTTTGACCATAACGAAGGCACGGGCCTGGGACTTTCCATTACTCATTCTTTAATTGAACTCATGGGTGGTGAAATTACTGTTGATTCTGAAATAAATAAAGGGACAACCTTTACGGTACAGATTACCTTCCCTTATTTTGAATCTTTAGAGGATTCATTAAAAGACAGTATCGAAGAAGAGCCTTCTTTTGAAATGCCTTATAAAAAAGAAAAGAAAAACAGAACAGATAATGATTATACCGGTTTTAATTTCTTATTATGTGAAGATAATGTAATTAATCAGGAAATTGCCCTTGAAATTCTTCAAAATTTAGGCGCTTCAGTAGATGTTGCAGAGGATGGACAAATAGGCGTTGAAATGTTTAAAAACCGGCCTGCCGGCACCTACGACGGAATTTTCATGGATATAAGAATGCCGAATTTAGATGGTCTCTCTGCTTCCAAAGAAATCAGAGCCTGCGATAAGGAGGACGCTTTAACGATTCCGATTATTGCCATGACTGCCAATGCCATGAGTGAAGATAAAATGGAATGTATTGAAGCCGGTATGAATGCCTTTATCGCCAAGCCCATTAACATTAAAGAATTATATAAAACAATGAATGATGTAATATAAAAGAAAAGCCGGGGCAAGAAGCCTCGGTTTTCTTTTGGGTGAGTTGTATTTAAGTGTAAAGGTTAATGATTTTGTTAATTCAAGCATAAGATCTGTTATCTGGCTTTAAGGCTAATTTTTTAAGACATCATAATAAGGAACAATTATAAAATTTCCGGATTTTAACGAAGAATTTTCGTCACAATTATTTATAAATTTAAGCTCTGATAAAAATTCCTTGCTTGATAAATAACCGTTTTCTTCATAATCCATTGAAATCGACCAAAGGGTGTCTCCTGAATTAACCTGAACAGATCTGTAATATTTATATAAAACTGCTTCAGAGCCGTCTGAAGCCTCACTTTTTGTTGAAAATAATAAAACCGCAACTATAACAAATAATATAAGTGATAATCCTAATAGCATAATATGTCTTTTGAGCTCTTTTTCTCTGCGGATTTTATTGTTTAAAATACGCATTTCGCTATATTCACATCTTTCTCTTAATGCTGCATCCATTTTAATACCTCACATAAAACAAATAAATGTTTTGAAAACGCCTGTTCGTTTAACTAAGAACATAATACCGAACATTTATTTGTTTGTCAACACTTTTTCGAACAAAATTTCGAGAAAAATTTGTTTGCAAATATTTGTTTACCATGCTAGAATATTAAAAAAGGAGGTATATATATGAATAGTGATATTGGTCCCAAACAGCGTGAAATATTAGAATATATGAAGGAAAGCATTCTTGAAAGAGGTTATCCTCCGTCAGTTCGTGAAATCGGCGTGGCTGTTAATCTTAAATCCACCTCTTCTGTTTTCTCACATCTTGAAAAGCTTGAAAAATTCGGCTATATAAAAAGGGATTTGGCGAAGCCCCGCGCCATTGAAATCTGCGATCCTGAATTTCAGACTGTCAGAACCGAAACTGCATGTATTCCTGTTATAGGTACTGTTGCTGCCGGCCAGCCTATTTTGGCCGAACAGAATATTGAAGGCTATTTTCCTATTCCAATGGAACGTGTTCCCAAGGGACAGGCCTTTATTTTAAAGGTTAAAGGAAATTCAATGGTTAATATCGGTATTATGAACGGTGACTGTGTGCTGGTTGAATCCGTTAATGAAGCAAAAAACGGCGATCTCGTTGTTGCTCTTGTGGAAGATTCTGCAACCGTTAAGACTTTCTATAAAGAAGATGGACATATAAGACTTCAGCCTGAAAATGATGAAATGGAGCCTATTATTGTTGATGACTGTACTATTTTAGGTAAAGTTTTCGG
>CAVIIX010000029.1:12709-13691 GCA_963643225.1 Lachnospiraceae bacterium | reverse complement strand
AGCTGATTGCGAATATCATTGACAAGGTTATTCTTCTGAAGCGTCCCTCCATATTTTTTCCAAATTGTAGAATTCTCTTGAATCCGGTTTGAATAAGTGCACAATAAAATCGCCGTAATCAATTAAAATCCAGCTGCCTGACTGGTATCCTTCGGTTTGCTTAGGGTGTACACCGACTTTTGCAAGCTTATCATAAATTTCATCGCATATGGCATGAAGCTGGTTTTCATTTGTACCTGTTGCGATTATAAAATAATCTGCAATGGATGAAAGTCCCTGAATATTTAAAATTTTAATGTCAATACCTTTTTTTTCTTCAATTGCTTCTTTTGCTAAAGAAACATATTCTTTAATTTCCATTTTATAATCCTTTGTAATATTCATAAGTTTCAACGGATTTTGAATCAAGAACCCGTCCGGTTTCTTTTACATGTTTAATTGTATTTTCTAAAATAACGCTTAGGGCTTTGTTGATATTATCAAAAGCAAGCTTTCTTATTTCATCAATTTTATTTAATTTACGTCCCGGTTCAATGTAGTCTGCTACATAAATAATTTTTTCAAGCATTGACATGTCGGGGCGACCTGTAGTGTGATAAGAAATTGCATTTAAAATGTCTTCATCCTCAACGCCGTATTCGGTTTTTGCTAAAACCATACCAAGCTTTGCATGTAAAAGTCCCGGATTTTCTTTTTCTGAGGCTGTAGGAATAATTCCGTACTCTTTTGCCATTTCCAAATATTTATCGCTTTTAAAGGCTTTTGCACAGTCGTGTAAAAGACCTGCAAGATAGGCTTTGTTAACATCTTCGCCATATTTCATGGCAAGACACGCAGCCGTATTACACACCCCCATTGTGTGGTAAAAGCGTTCTTTGGGAAGTCTTTTTAAAAGTAAATCTTTGATTTTATCTGTTTCCATTTAATTTTCCTTTAACGATACAGATTATGGCTTTTAATATATTCTATTACCTTTTTATCC
>CAVIIX010000029.1:8285-12699 GCA_963643225.1 Lachnospiraceae bacterium | reverse complement strand
GCATTTAGTGCATTGATTTTTGTACTGTTTCTTGAAGAAACAAGTACTGTGGCTTCGTTAAAAATTAATTCCGGATGCTTCCAATTTTCCATATACATTAAAGAATCAGCCCCTACAATAAAGAAATATTTATTTAAAGGGTTTTCTTTCTTTAATTCTTTAATTGTTTCATAGGAATAGGAATTTCCGGGCCTTTCCGCCTCAATTTTGGAAAGCTTAAAATATTGATAATCCTTTATGGCAAGCGCTGTCATATTGACCCTGTCTTCCACCTTTAAAACATTCTGTTTCATGTAGGAGCTTCCATTTGGAATAAACAAGACTTCATCTAAATTAAAGGTCTCATATGCACTTTTAGCAATTTCAATATGACCAAAATGAATGGGATTAAAGGTGCCTCCCATTATGCCGACCTTTTTAACAGGCATTTTTATCTCCTATTTTGGTAATTCAATCCTTTTGTTTTTCTTATCTTCCTTGTATAAAACAATCTTTTTGCCGATTACCTGTACTACACAAGAGCCTGTTCTGTCGGCTAAAATCTGCGCCATATCCCTTGGATCCTCAAGGCAGTTGTTTAAAACAGAAATTTTAATAAGCTCGTGAGTATTGAAGCATTCTCTTACAGCCTCTGTAATTTCAGGAGTAAGAGTGCCCTTTCCAATCTGAAATACTGGGTTTAAATTGCTTGCAAGGCTTTTTAAATATGCTCTTTGTCTTGAATTCATAATATTCCTCATTATTTATAATAGTCAAATGAAAATCCGTACATTCTGACAGTATCACCATCGGTAATGCCTAGATTTTCAAGCTCCTCCAAAATACCGTTATCCTTAAGAAAATGCTGGAAAAATTCAAAGCCCTTTTCTGAATCAAGGTTTGTATAACCAAGCATTTTTTCAATACGTGGGCCTTCGATAACGTATTCTTTAGTCTTTTCATCGTATGATACATAAAAGGGCTCATTAGAATAAAGACCACCGAATTCAGGTATAAGCTCAGGCTCAAAGGTAATGGATTTTTTGGGATATTTGGATAATAATTCCATTATATGTAACAATAAATCCTTAACCCCTTCTTTGGTGGCTCCGCTTATTGCATATACTTCATAGCCCTTAGGCTCAAATTCCCCGCGTAATTTGTCTAAAATGGCTTCTTTATCTTCACATACGTCCATTTTGTTGGCAACAATTATCTGGGGCTTTTTAGCCACATCTGAGCCGTATTTCTTAAGCTCATCATTTATTGCATATACATCCGCAACAGGATCTCTTCCTTCAACTGAAGCTCCGTCAATTATGTGTACCAAGACTCTTGTACGTTCAATATGGCGTAAAAAATCAAGGCCTAAGCCTACACCATCACTTGCGCCTTCCACAAGTCCAGGAATGTCGGCAACTACAAAACCGCCTATTCCTTCCATATCCACAACTCCAAGGTTAGGCTGAAGGGTGGTAAAATGATAATTTGCAATCTTAGGCTTGGCATTGGAAATAACGGATAAAAGTGTAGATTTGCCTACATTTGGAAATCCCACAAGACCTACGTCTGCAATTGATTTTAATTCGAGTAATACATTTAATTCTTTGGCGGGCTGTCCGGGCTTTGCATATTTAGGAGCCTGCATTGTGGAGGTAGCGTAGTGCTGATTGCCAAGACCGCCTTTACCGCCCTCTAAAAATACAACTCTTCTGTTATCACCCGACATATCAAGCATTACCTTGCCAGATGCCTCGTCCTTTATTACAGTACCCTCCGGAACCTTTAATATGATGTCGTTTCCGTCCTTACCGCGACAGTTTTTCTTTCCGCCCGGTTCACCGTCCTCTGCATGGTAATGCTTGTTAAAACGGTAATCCGTAAGAGTATTCATGCCCTCATCAATCTGGAAAATCACACTGCCGCCGTGACCACCATCGCCGCCGTCAGGACCGCCATCCGGTACATATTTTTCTCTTCTAAAGGAGACATGTCCGTCTCCGCCTTTACCACTTCTTATATAAATTTTAGCTCTGTCTGCAAACATAATTATTTTCCTCAAACAAAAAGGGTTTCGACATATAGTACGAAACCCTTTCAAAGACAAAAGTAAAAATTACTTTTCTACGGGATATACGGAAGCCTGTTTTTTGTCTCTTCCTACCCTTTCAAAGCGAACAACACCGTCAACTAAAGCGAATAAAGTGTCATCACCGCCACGTCCAACGTTTACGCCGGGATGAATTTTGGTACCGCGCTGTCTGTATAAAATGTTGCCGGCCTTAACGAACTGTCCGTCAGCTCTCTTCGCACCTAATCTCTTGGATTCGGAATCTCTGCCGTTCTTGGTAGAGCCAACACCCTTTTTATGAGCGAAAAATTGAAGGTTCAATTTCATCATGGTTTACACCTCCTATTTGTCAATTTCAAATATTTTGAATAATCTTCCTGGATTGCATTCAAGCCAAGTCTTAAGGAATTAAATAAAAGCTGTATATCAGGCTTATTATATTCCTTTATCATGACGTTTAGAAAACCCGTTTTTTCATCAGATTTAACATTTACTTCCGTATCTGTAAGCCTTTCAACAGAATTTACAAAGGTAATTGTAAGGGTTGAAATTGCTGCACATACTATATCACTGCCGGATTTTTTGAAGCCTGCATGACCTAAAGCAGTAAAACCTGTGAATTTGTCGTTTTCATCATGATAGAATGTTATTTCTGTCATATTTACACCAAATTATGCGTTAATCTTGTCAATCTTAACCTGAGTGTATGCTTGTCTATGACCGTTCTTCTTGTGATATCCGCTCTTTCTCTTGTACTTGTAAACGATAACCTTCTTATCACGACCCTGATCCATAACAGTAGCGGATACGGTTGCTTGAGCAACATCCTTACCAACTTTAAGCTTATCAGCGCTTACTGCGATAACGTTATCAAAAGTAACAGTAGAGCCTGCTTCTGCGTTAAGCTTTTCAACACGGATAACATCGCCTTCGGAAACCTTATACTGCTTTCCGCCTGTTGCAATAATAGCGTACATAGTGTGTACCTCCTATATCTAAACCTTAATGGTTTTACTCGCCAGCTTTGGTGATGTTAATTATGTAAACATAAATTTGAACATACTTATACCTAGCTGTGCGGCATACTCAGATATAATATCAAACCTTTAATCAATTGTCAATTGTCAATTGATTAATTTCATCGTAAATTGTAGGATATTTTTTCTGCCTTGTAATTTCAAATAATCCCAATTTAGTTACATCTAAAAGATTTGTTTTAATCGAATCCTCTTTAAATGACGCCTTTAAAATGTCTTTAATTTCATCAATGTGCTTATTATCAGGGTCATTAATAAAATCAACAATTATAATGCCGGATAAATTCCTTAATTTAATCTGCCGAGAAATTTCCTTTGCAGCTTCTGTATTTGTAATATGTATTAAATCGCTTTTGTCGGCTTTTTTATCTGTTTTTCCTGAATTTACATCAATAACGGTTAAAGCTTCCGTCGGTTCAATTACAATGCTTCCACCGGTTTTTAAATATATTAATTTATTTGTTGCGTCATCATAGGCCTTATTTAAACCATATAAAACCTTTAAAGGCATGCTTTCATCTTTATATAAAACAATATCTGTATATTTTTTTACTTCGTTATATATTTTTTCAGAATCCGTAATGATTTCACTATAAGAATTTTTATCAATTCCCAAAATTCTGTCTATATATAAAGGCTTTGCTTCATAAAGCTTTGTATATGCGCTTTTAAAAATACCTTTTTTAATATCCTCAAGCAAAAGAAAATTTTCATTCAATTCTTCTTTTACTGAAGCAATATCTGTATTAACAGCATTTGTGCGAATTATAAAGCCATAATCCTTATTAAATCCTCTTAATGAATCGTTAAAAGCCTTGGCCGTTTTTTTATCCAATTTGGATGAAATATGAATATCCTTATCAGACTCTGATAAACAAACAACACTGTAGGCTCCTGGGATTGTAATGTTCATTGTAAGGGTACAGGGCTTTGTCTTCGTAGGAGCCTTTAATATCTGTACTATTATTTCATCACCCTGCTTTAAATTTTTATTATCTAAAATTTCATTAAAGGGTAAATATCCTGTAATTTCCCTTGTGATATTTACAAAGCAGGCCTTTAAATCCTTTCTTACGTTAGAAACCCTTCCAACGTATATGTCATTTAAATTTATGCCGCTTTCCTGTATAAAGAAAAATTCCGTAATTTCTTTATCGTTAAATTTAAAGACGGCAGGGTATTCTTTTAATTTTGTTAAAATAATATTGTTTTTTTGCATATTAAAATTAAACGTCACTTAAAGGAACCAGATTTCCGGATTCATTTCGTTTATAGGTATCAATTCTGAAAATATGATAAGGATAATCTTCTATGTTTAATCCGGCAC
>CAVIIX010000029.1:0-8275 GCA_963643225.1 Lachnospiraceae bacterium | reverse complement strand
CCGGCACCGTTAAATAAAGCAAGGCAGAAATTGGCAGGCTTTAAATTATTGGCACTTGATGCGTCAACGGTAATAAAGATTGAATTATTAATAATATTAAAATCAAAGGTAAATTCCTTAACGTTAATCTCAGTATCCTTTGTTTTGGTGGATTTAATATAAGTAAGCTTTTCAGCTTCCATATAAGTGCTTTTTAATGTATCTGGTAAAAAAACCGAATCCGCGAATTTGATTTCATAGCTTGCAGCCTGTACGCTTGCCATGGCATTGATTGATTTTTCCGGAAGCTTATATACTCCCAAAACTTTAATTCCTTCAGCCATGGTGGCATTAAGCTTATCTTTAATTAAAGATAAGTCCTCTGAAGCTTCCACTTCCACATCAAAATATTCTCCGTCGCTTTCAACACCTACACCTAAGGGCGCTGCAAAGGACATAATCATATGTGGAGAAAAGCCTTTTGAATAACAAACATTAATATCTGTACGTCTGAAGGCTTTTTGGAAATATCTCATTAAATCAAGATGACCTATATATTTAAGCACTCCGTGCTTTGAAAATTTAATTCTTATTTTCATGCTTTTCTCTCTGTTATTTTATCTATTCACGCATATGCCACAGTCAAATTTAGCTGATCCGCAGCCTGCACAGGCATCTCTGCAGTTTTTGGTGATTTCACCCTTCTTTGCTTTTTTCCATTCTCTTAATAAATGAGCCTTTGAAACACCACAGTCAATTAAATCCCAGGGGAATATTTCATCCTCATCTCTTGTACGTGTAGTGTAGAAATCAATATCCACATTACATTCCTTGAAGGTGTCAAGCCATAAATCGTTTTTAAAATATTCACTCCAGGCATCGTATATACAGCCTTTTTTATAGGCTTTTAAGATAACCTCCGACAACTTTCGGTCTCCTCTTGCAAATACGCCTTCAAGCAGGCTTACGTCGGCTTCATGCCACATGTATCTTATTACCTTCTGGTTTAGCTGGGAGGCAATGTATTTCTTTGTATGCTCTGCCTTGTCAATAAATTGTTCTGCAGTGTTCATGGGTGCCCACTCAAAAGGAGTAAAGGGCTTTGGTATAAAGAAGGAGGTGCTTGCGGTAATCTGTACCTTGCCGTTTATTCTTTTTTCCTTGGGAATTGCATCATAAAAGGCTGCCGCAATATCATTACATAGAGTTGCAATTGCCTCTATATCAGACTCCTCTTCAAAGGGAAGTCCCAGCATAAAATACAATTTAACCTTTGTCCAGCCGCCCTTAAAGGCAAGTATGGCTCCGTTAATAATATCTTCCTTTGTAAGACCCTTATTAATAATGTCACGCATACGCTGGGAGCCTGCCTCCGGCGCAAAGGTAAGGCTTGATTTTTTTATGTCCTGAACCTTACTCATCACATCAACCGAAAACTGATCGATACGTAAGCTTGGAAGTGCTATGTTTACCTTTTTTTCTGTGCAGTCTTCAATTAAAAAATTTACTAATTCTTCTATTTTGGAATAATCTGAGGAGCTTAAAGAGGATAAAGAAATTTCTTCATGCCCCGTATTTTTTAAAAGTTTTTCTGCCTTATCCTTTAAAAATTCAACGCTTCTTTCACGTACTGGTCTGTAAATCTGGCCTGCCTGACAGAATCTGCAGCCTCTTATACAGCCTCTCTGGATTTCAAGTACCACTCTGTCCTGAGTGACCTTCATAAAGGGTACAATAGTCTTTTCAGGATAATAGGTATCATCTAAATCCTTTACAAGTTCTTTTTTGATAACAGTAGGAATATCGTCATATAAAGCTTTAAATTCCTTAATTGTGCCGTTTTCCTTATATACAGGCTCAATTAAGGAAGGCACATACATGCCTGAAATTTTTGCCGCTTCATGTAAAAATTCAGAACGTGATAAGCCTTTTTCTTTTGAAGACTTATATAAATCAAGCAATTCTCTGTATTTAGTCTCGCCTTCTCCGATATAGAAAATATCAAAAAAGTCTGCAATAGGCTCAGGATTATAGGTACAGGGACCACCGCCGATTACAATGGGATCGTTAAGTGTGCGGTCTTTTGATAAAAGAGGAATTCCTGATAAATCAAGCACCTGCAAAATGTTTGTATAACACATTTCGTACTGAATGGTGATGCCTAAAAAGTCCATTTCCTTAACAGGGTCCTGACTTTCGATTGTAAATAAGGGAATGTTCTTTTTACGCATTATTTTATCTAAGTCTACCCATGGAGAATAAACTCTTTCACACCAGGTGTCCTCAAATTTATTAAACATATCATACAAAATCGCGATGCCAAGGTGTGACATCCCGATTTCATATACATCAGGAAAACACATGGCAAACCTGATGTCTACTTTATTCTTATCCTTATAAACTGCGTTTATTTCATGTCCAATATAGCGTTCTGGTTTTTCAATATTTAAGAGAATGCTTTCCGGTAATGCAGTCTTTTGATTCATAAAATAACCTACCTATCTGTTAGCTAATTCTATCATGATTTCATCCCAGGTAACGCCTTTTTCTGCCATAAGCACCATTATATGGTAAAGAAAATCCGAGATTTCATACTTAATTTCATTTGGATTTGGATTTTTTGCAGCAATTACAATTTCCGTTGCTTCCTCTCCTACCTTCTTAAGTATTTTATCAACACCCTTATCAAACAAATAATTTGTATAAGAGCCTTCCTTTGGATGTATTTTTCTGTCAGTAATTACATCATATACATCTGTAAGTACGGATAAAGGACTTTTTTCTTCGTAATCATCCGTAATAATTTCATTAAAGAAACAGGAATATGCGCCTGTATGGCATGCGGCACCTATCTGTTCTACTTTGGCAAGCAATGTATCATTATCACAGTCATAGCTTAAGGCTTTTACGTACTGGAAATGTCCACTTGTTTCGCCTTTAAGCCAGAGCTCCTGTCTGCTTCTTGAAAAATACGTCATCGTGCCGGTTTTTATCGTCTTATCATACGCTTCTTCATTCATATAAGCAAGCATAAGCACCTGATTTGTCTTATAATCCTGCACGATGCATGGGATTAAACCGTCTGAATTTAATTTAAAGGTAGAAAATGGTGTTGCATTAATGCCTGCAAGCTCTTTTATCTTTTCATAATTATCAGAATTTGAATTAATAACGTCGCCGGTAATGCCTTCGGTTTTATCAAATTTTAAATATTCAATAAGCTTATCAAGCAGCACATTTGGAAGCTTAACAATAAATTTGCAGCTGTAATCGCCGGCCTCGTTTAAAGCACAGGCATCCCTGTCAATTAAAATACAGGTTTTAATGTATTGGTTAATTAATTCTTTGTTGTCTTCAAGCTGACTTTTTTCAAAAACACATGCAACAATTTTTTCTTTGCCGAATTTATCTGATACTTCCTTTGTCAAAGCAACATTTTCAGCTTTGGAAAAATTAAGACAGGCTCTCTTGCAGCCTGCATATAAAAGCTTCTTAATATCTTCCATACGCTTTACGTTGCCGGCTCCGATTACAGGAATAGAAATCTGAGAACAGAATTCATGAATAAAATCTATTGATTCCTCATGCTCTTTATCTTCATCTGACAAATCAAAAATTATAATTTCATCTGCACCGGCTTCTGCGTATTTTTTACCTAAGCGCACAGGATCTGTTTCGATAACAGTTGCATCCTTAAAAGAAGTAACCGCCATTTTATTTTTAAGATATATACAGGGAATAAGCTTCTTTTTCAAAATTATAAGGTTCCTTTCGTTGAAAGCACTCCGTTAGCACGAGGCTCAAACTGTGTTGCTTCGTCTAAAGCCTTTGCAAATGCCTTAAACATAGCTTCGATTTTGTGGTGATCATTATCTCCGTTAAGTACCTTTATATGTAAATTCATGCCGGCACTGTAGGATACTGCATAGAAAAATTCCTTAATGGTGGCAGTTTCCAAATATCCAACTCTTTCTGTATCGAAGCTGGCATCAAAAGAAAAGAAAGGGCGGCCGCATAAATCAATTGCGCACATCACAAGCACATCATCCATGGGAAGTAAGAAGCTTCCGTACCGTTTTATGCCCGCTTTGTCGCCTAAGGCTTCTTTTATTGCAATACCAAGAACAATACCCAAATCCTCTACTGTATGGTGACAGTCAACGTTTAAATCGCCCTTAGCCTTTATTTTAAGGTTAAAGAAACCGTGCTTTGAAAAGCCCTCAAGCATATGGTCCATAAAGCCTATGCCTGTATCAATGGAGGCATTTCCCTGCCCGTCAATATCAAGCTGCATTGAAATATTGGTTTCTTTTGTTTCTCTTTCAATCAATTTACAACGTGACATATTGTTCTCCCTTTTTTATTCAAATCTTACTTTAATTGAATTGGCGTGAGCCGTTAAGCCTTCGTTTTTGGCAAACAGTTCAATATCCTTATGTACTTTTTCAAGCCCTTCTCTAGAATAACATATAATGCTTGATTTTTTAATAAAATCATCAACGGATAAGGGTGAAAAGAACCGGCTGGTGCCGTTTGTGGGTAAAATATGGTTGGGCCCTGCAAAATAGTCACCAAGAGGCTCTGAGGAATATTCCCCTAAGAATATTGCACCGGCATTTTTTATCTTTGTCATGGTGGCAAAGGGATCGCGTGTTAATATTTCAAGATGCTCTGAAGCAATTTCATTAACGGTCTCAATTGCTTCGTTTGTGTCCTTTGCTATTAAAATATATCCAAAATTTTCCAAACTTGCTTTTATAATGTCAGCTCTTGATAAAGTCTTTATAAATTCGTCTGCTTCAAAAGAAACCCTTTTAGCCAGCTCTTCACTTGTAGTTACTAAAATTGCTGAAGCTAACTGATCGTGTTCTGCCTGGGATAACAAATCTGCGGCTACATATTTGGGATTGGCAGTTTCGTCTGCAAGCACTACGATTTCAGAAGGACCTGCAATTGAATCAATTCCTACGTTTCCGTATACTGCCTTTTTGGCAAGAGCCACAAAAATGTTGCCTGGACCTGTTATCTTATCAACCTTTGGAATTGATTTGGTACCGTAAGCTAAAGCTGCAATAGCCTGAGCACCGCCTACCTTGTAAATTTCGTCAACACCCGCAATGTCTGCAGCAACCAAAGTACCTGAATTGATTTTTCCTTCAGCATTTGGAGGAGTTACCATTACTACCTTTTTAACGCCTGCAACCTTGGCGGGCAAAATGTTCATTAATACGCTTGAAGGATAAGCGGCCTTGCCCCCGGGTACATAGGTGCCGGCTGATTCTATGGGTGTGATTTTTTGCCCCAGAATCGAACCATCTTCCTTTGTATCAATCCATGAATTTCTCACCTGCTTTGAATGATAAGCCACTATGTTTTCTTTTGCCTTCTTCATAACGGCAATATATTCATCTGAAATTTCACTGTAGGCCTTTTCAATTTCCTCTTTTGTTACTTTAATGTTTTCCTCAGATAAAGAAAATTTATCGAATTTTAACGTATAGTCAAATACAGCCTTGTCGCCGTTTGCCTTTACGTTTTCAATGATTTCACTAACCTTTGCTTCGTATTCAGGATAAGAATTAGTGCTTCTTTTTAAAAGATTTTTTAAAATATCTTTTTTGTTATCTTCGTTTATATTAACTGTTTTCATTTTCCTATTCCTTATAATACTGCTTTTAACCTTGCGATAATGTCATTTATTCTATTTGCTTCCATCTGCATGCTCACCTGATTAACAATCATTCTGGCAGATAGAGGACATACCTCTTCAAGTACACAAAGGCCGTTTTCCTTTAGGGTAGAGCCGGTTTCAACAATATCAACGATAACGTCTGAAAGGCCAACAATAGGTCCTAATTCAACGCTTCCGTTAAGCTTTATAATGTCAACGGTCTGATGCTTCTGATTATAAAAATAATCCTTGGCAATTACAGGATATTTTGTCGCAACTCTTATCATTTCATGATGCTGTAATAATTCCCTTGCTTCCTTGGGACCGCATACGCACATACTGCATTTTCCAAAGCCTAAATCAAGCACCTCGTAGGCACGTCTTCCCTCTTCAAGCAGCGTGTCCTTACCTACAACACCGATATCGGCAGCACCGTATTCTACATAAGTAGGTACATCGGGACCCTTTGATAGGAAAAATTTCAATTTAAGCTCTTCGTTTACAAATATAAGCTTTCTGGTATCCTTATTCTGAATTTCACTGCATGAAATACCAATCTGCTCCATAAGCTGCAAGGTTTTATCAGCAAGTCTTCCTTTGCCGAGGGCAAAGGTTAAATATTTTTCGTTACTCATTTATACCTCCTCGGATACAAAAGACACGCTCTTGCCACTTTCTCGTAATTTAGTAACCTCTACAATCTTTTCATCAATGTTTTTGGCATTGTATTTTATGATTATTGGTTTTTCTTTAACAGGAACGTTGATTTTCTGACTTCTTAATGCAAGCATTAAATCATCGATTACAATCATAAAGCCTACAGCGGGCTTTGGATTACCGAAGGCTTCAACCAGATGGTCATATCGGCCACCCTTAATTACTACGTCTCCAAGGCCGTATGTATAGGCTTTAAATATAACGCCTGTGTAATAATTATATTTACTGAGCATTCCAAGATCAAAAGAAACATATTTTTCATTATTAAAAAGCTTTAAGGCTTCATATATTTTTTCAAGTCTTGTCAATGCATTTTTACTTCTTACGTTATTTATTTTTTCTTTTGTTGCTTTAATTACAGATATATCCCCGATACTTTCGCCGGTCATCATTAAAAGCTCTTTCTGCTTTTTATCCTTAATCAAAGAATCAATTAATTCTTCAGCCATGATAAAATTCTTGCTTGAGATATACTCCCTTAATATAAGCTCGTCATCCTCTAAAATGCCTGCGCTTTCGCATAGGCCCTTAAAATATTCTATATGGCCAATTACAACCTGAAAATTTTCAAGGCCCGTGCTCTTTAAGGCTTCGATTGCAAGGTTAATGGTTTCGGCATCGGCAATGTATGAATCATCGTTCATTAATTCAACGCCGATTTCTGTAGCTTCCTTTAATTTACCCTGAAGGCTTGAATTGTTGACAAAGGTATTTCCCATATAGGTTAATTTAATGGGATTTGTTTCATCACTGAAATATTTTGCAACACTTCTGGCTACAGAAGGCGTAAAGTCAGGACGAAGGCAAAGGGTATCTCCTTCTTTATCAAAGAATTTATAAAGCTCCTTAGAGGGAGTTGTGCCTATATCCTTTGAAAACACATCAAAATATTCAAAGGTGGGTGTCTGTATGTCTTCATAACCATAAGAATAAATCACCCTTTTAATGCAGTCTTCCAAATATAATTTTCTCTGTTCTTCTTCTCCGTATATATCTCGCACACCATCGGGAGTATGAACAAGTTTCTTTATCATTTTGTTTGCTCCATTCATAAATGCTTTAATGTGGTAACGTGCTACCCAATTATCATATTAGCAAGTTAAAATATTGTCAACTGTTTTCTTTTTCAAGCTCTCTTGCAATCATGTCAAGGTAGGGTACCAGTATTTCTCCCTTCTTTGGTAAAAAATTTTCTGTCTTTAATTCGTCGAATCTGAAGCTCTTTCTTCCGCCGTTTTTTGATCTTATAACAAAAAATAACATTTCATCGATGCTCATATAATAAATTAAATCCCGGTGAGTATAATAAATGAGAAAAAAAGCAATTCCCTTCTGCTTTTTAAATAAAGACATGAATTCCACCTGATGGTCGTGAATATTCTGCATTGAAAAGGTGTCCGTTGCAGATTCCTTTGCATCAAAACAGACGGGAACGCCCTGAACGGCCCCGATATAGTCAACGGTACTTTTTTTGTCAAAATACGCAAGCGTAATATGACGGGTACTTTTTTCAATTTCAATTGGAGTAATGGGAGTTGGTATTTTCTGAATTAAGGCAAGACCCTTTTCTTCGTATTTTTCGTTGCTTCTATTAACCATCTCCTCAAAGGCCGAACCTCTAAGTCCCCTTGTCTTCCAGGTAGGCATTTTTATTCCTTCATATATTTATTGAAAATATTATCAAAATCTTTGATTATTATTTTTTCACTTAATTTTGGATAGTCAATCAGCTTTGGAAATTCAAGCTTATAGGCATATAACAGCTGATTTTTTAAATCAAAATTTTTATTAAAATTAATATCTCCGTATTTAAAATCACCGATTACAGGATGATTGAGACTTTTTAAATGTGCCCTTATCTGATGTGGCTTTCCGGTTATTAAATGTACCTCAAGTTCTGTTATATTT
>CAVIIX010000028.1:0-20497 GCA_963643225.1 Lachnospiraceae bacterium | reverse complement strand
TGGCTCAGCTGGTAGAGCAACGCATTCGTAATGCGTAGGTCGCCGGTTCGAATCCGGCCGGGAGCTTTTACATTAAAAGAGTTTCGCTTGCGAAACTCTTTTTTAACATATATGGAATTGCGTTGAAATTCCATATATGTTAAAAAAAGGAACTACGTGCCAATGATGCGCACTCGCCTGTGTAAGGCGTATGTCTTCACATTAAATATTTTTTCTATGCTTTGTCTTTAAGAAACGGACAAATGTACGAAATATAGAGAAAATAAAGGTTTTTTCAATTTTTTTTAGTTAGTTTTAAACCCTTATATTCATTGAATTGAAATTAGTCATATGCTAAAATAAGATTTAACATTTAGAGTATAGGGAGTGAACATATGGCTCAGCTTTGGGGCGGCAGATTTACAAAAGAAACCGACAAAAAAGTTTATGATTTTAATGCTTCCATTAATTTTGACAAAAGGTTGATGGAGCGTGACTGCGAGGGCTCAATTGCCCACGCTGCAATGCTTGCTAAATGCGGCATCATTACAAAAGAAGAATCTACTCAGATTATAGACGGTCTTGTATCTATTAAGGACGATGTACTAACCGGTAAATTAATCATTACCGACCAATACGAAGATATCCACAGCTTTATGGAAGCCAATTTAATAGAGCGTATCGGTGATACAGGTAAAAAGCTTCACACGGGGCGTTCAAGAAACGACCAGGTGGCTTTGGATATGCGCCTTTTTACCCGTTTGGAGGTTTTATATGTGGATGAAGCCTTAAAACAGTTACTTGGCGTTATATTGGATATTTGTGATAAAAACACCGAAACATATATGCCGGGCTTTACACATTTACAAAAGGCTCAGCCCATAACACTTGCTCATCATCTGGGTGCTTATTTTGAAATGTTTAAGCGTGACAGAGACAGGCTTAAGGATATATTTAACCGCATGAATTACTGCCCTTTGGGAGCAGGGGCCTTAGCAGGCACTACTTATCCCCTGGACAGAGAGATGACGGCTTCTATTTTAGGCTTTTACGGTCCTACCTTAAACAGTATCGATTCTGTTGCAGACAGAGATTATCTGCTTGAATTTCTTGCGGCTTTAAGCATTATTTCAATGCATTTATCAAGATTTTCAGAGGAAATAATAATATGGAATTCTAATGAATACAGATTCATTGAACTTGACGATAGCTTTTCAACAGGCTCATCCATTATGCCGCAAAAGAAAAATCCTGATATAGCAGAGCTTGTCAGAGGCAAAACCGGAAGAGTGTACGGTGCTTTAATTTCCTTACTGACCACTATGAAGGGCATCCCACTTGCCTATAATAAAGACATGCAGGAGGACAAGGAATTAAGCTTTGATGCCATTGATACGGTTAAAAACTGTATTGAGCTTTTTGCCGGCATGCTTGCTACTACAAAATTTAATAAAGACATTATGGCAAAGAGTGCCATGAACGGCTTCACAAACGCAACGGATGCTGCGGATTATCTCGTTAAAAAGGGTATGCCCTTCAGAGATGCCCACAGGGTAATAGGTGAGCTGGTGCTTTACTGTATTGATAATGATTTAAGCATTGATGAATGCGATTTGAATAAATTAAAGGAATTCAGTGAATTATTTGATGAAGATATTTACGATGCAATTTCATTAAAAACCTGTGTATCAAAACGGCTTACAATAGGTGCACCGGGTCCTTGTGCCATGAGAAGGATTATTGATATTAATAAAGAATATCTTTCAAATGACTGGAAGGATAAGGTTTTAGAATAATATTTTGGAGGAATTTATAAATGAATGAGAAATTAAAAGTAGGTATTTTAGGCGGAACAGGTATGGTAGGCCAGAGATTTATTTCTTTGCTTGAAAATCATCCCTGGTTTGAGGTTACAACAATTGCTGCAAGCCCCCGTTCAGCAGGCAAGACATATGAGGCTGCTGTTGGTGACAGATGGAAAATGGACACTTTTATGCCTGAAGCGGTTAAAAAGATTATCGTAAAAGACGTTACAGACGTAGTTAACGTTGCTAAAGAAGTAGATTTTTGCTTCAGTGCCGTTGATATGACAAAGGAAGAAATCAAGGCTATTGAGGAAGAATATGCAAAGACAGAGACTCCTGTAGTTTCAAACAATTCAGCCCACAGATGGACAAAGGACGTTCCAATGATCGTTCCTGAAATCAATTCAGACCACACAGGCCTGATTGAAGAGCAGAAGAAAAGACTCGGCACAAAAAGAGGCTTTATTGCAGTTAAGCCAAACTGCTCTATTCAGAGCTACACACCTGCTTTATGGGCATGGAGCGAATTTGAACCCTATGAGGTAGTTGCTACAACCTACCAGGCAATTTCCGGTGCCGGCAAGACCTTTAAGGACTGGCCTGAAATGGTAGGAAACATTATTCCATACATTGGCGGTGAAGAAGAAAAGTCAGAGCAGGAGCCCTTAAGAGTATTAGGTACACTGAAAAACGGTGAAATCGTTAAAAAGCAGGGTCTTGTTATTACCTCACAGTGTATCCGTGTTCCTGTTTTAAACGGTCATACAGCAGCTGTCTTTGTTAAATTTAAAAAGAAACCCACAAAGGAACAGCTTATTGAAAAATTAAGAAGTGCAGAGGGCGCCCCTCAAAAATTAAATCTTCCTTCAGCTCCAAAGAACTTTATTCAGTACCTTGAAGAGGATAACCGTCCTCAGGTACAGCTGGATGTTAATTACGAAAACGGCATGGGCGTATCAATCGGAAGACTCAGAGAAGATAGCGTTTATGATTACAAATTCGTAGGCCTTTCCCATAACACCGTACGTGGTGCTGCAGGGGGTGCAGTGCTATGCGCAGAGCTTTTAAAGGCTCAGGGATACATTACAAAAAAGAACTAAGATTGGGGCTTAGGGATTAGGAGAAGGTTGTTTAATGGATGATTTGCGCTATCAGGTTGATCTGTTAACCGCATTAAATTCAAAATTAAAAAATAGCGAAAGAATGTATAAGCTCCTTTGCGAGACTTCACGTCGTGCTTTTTTGTACATTAATTTTACAAATAACACGATTAGTACAGTAGGCAAATGGGATAACTTCTTTGACTTTAACATTACAGACCCCGGTGATTTACCAAGGGTCTGTGATGCGTTTTCAGAAAATGCTGAAGAAGAGCTTTTAAGACTTCTTTATATCGAAAAGGAAGGTAAAAAACAGCAGCTTTTAGACGTTAAATTGAAGAATGAACGTACCTGGGTATGCGTTGATGTAACCGTCTACTTTGATGAAAACGGCATTTTAACTGACAAGGTTATTGCATTTTCTGACGTAACTAAATCAAAAAATCGTCAGGATGAATTAACCTTTATGGCTTATTATGATTCACTTACGAACCTTTATAACCGCAATTATTTCATTACCAAGCTAAAGGAATACGTGGAAAGAGCAGAGGCTGAAAATGCAGTTGTAAGCGTTATGCTTTTGGACATTGACGATTTTCACAATATTTCTGACACAAGGGGTATTGTAACAGGTGATGAAATATTACAGAATTTAGGTCTTTATATTCATGATTTAACGGAAAGTAACGTTATCGCATCTAGATTTGATTCTGACATTTTCTGCATTGCAATTTACGATCCCTGTGGTCACAGAAGCGTGGATACGGTTTATCGCTCGATTAAGGAATTTTTGTCTCACCCCATTCGCTTAACGGATTTATCCGATGTTTCAATAAGCGTTTCTGTTGGCGTAGCGGAATATCCTGAGGCTTCCGATAATGCTTTATCCTTGATTAACTGTGCTGAAATAGTTATGTTAAAGGCTAAGGACGCAGGAAAAAATAACATTAAATATTTTGATACCGCAATCTTAAATAATTTCTTACGAGATGTTGAAATTGAAAATAAATTAAAGGAAGCTGTTCATAATTCTAATTTCTACATGAATTATCAGCCTCAGTTCTATGCAGAGTCTAAGAGACTTCGCGGTGTTGAAGCACTTGTGAGATGGAGGGATTCGGAGGGAACAGTTGTAAGTCCTTCGGTATTTATTCCTCTTGCAGAAAAGAACGGCACCATTATTCAGATAGGCGATTTTGTACTTGATGAAAGCATCAAAACCTTTATGGACTGGAAAAAGAAATTTAACTTAAACTTAAAGCTTTCAATTAATATTTCCTCAATTCAGTATTCTCGTGTTGATTTTGTGCCAAAGGTATTAAATGTGATAAATAAATACGGCATGGATCCTGAAGATGTAGAGCTTGAGATTACAGAATCTGTTTTAATTGACGACTTTAAGCTCATTATTTCAAAGATGCATGAATTAAGAGATTATGGCATCAGGGTTTCTTTGGACGACTTTGGCACAGGCTTTTCCTCCTTATCTTATTTAAAGGGCCTTCCCATCGATACTCTTAAAATCGATAAAGCCTTTATTGATAACGTAATAACGGATGAGTCATCCAGAATCATCACAGAATCCATAATTGTTATGGCTAAAAAGCTGGGCTTTGAAACGGTTGCAGAGGGTGTTGAAACTAAGGAACAGCTTGAATATCTTGCCGGTATTTCCTGTGACTTAATTCAGGGCTTCTATCTTGGAAAGCCTATGGCAAAGGAAGAGATAGAGCAGATTTTAATTCGTTTAATTTGAGTGGGGTTAACATGATAATAGGAAGAAATACGGAACTAAATCAGCTTGGCACCTACTATGACAGGGAAAATTCCCAAATTATAGTTTTGTACGGCCAGAAGTATATCGGAAAAACTGCCTTGATAAAGGAGTTTATGTCCGATAAGCCCGGCTTTTACTATAACTGCGAGCCCGCCTCCGAGCGCGAACAGAAATATAAATTAGGGCTTTATCTTGCCAGCCTGAAGGTAAAAACGTTAAAATATCCCGAATTTTCTGATGTTTTTAAAGCCTTTACCTTAAAGCATTCTCAGAAAAAGGTAATTGTTTTTGACGAGTTTCAAAATATTATTAAATCCTGTCCTACATTTATTGATGAGCTGATTTCTTTCATTCATTCAAGCTGGAACAATCAGGAGCTTTTGGTTATTTTATCCTCTTCATCCGTAGGCTTTGTTGAAAACAGCTTAGTCAGTAAAATCGGAGAGGCTGCGTTTGAAATTTCAGGATTTTTAAAGCTTAAGGAATTATCCTTTGATAATTTAAGAGACTATTTTTCTTTTTACATAAATGAAGACTGTGCCATTACCTATTCAATTTTAGGCGGGGTACCGGGACTTTGGAAGATGTTTGATGAACATTTGTCTGTAAAGGATAACATCATTAAGGAAATTGTATCTAAAAACGGTGCCTTATCAAATGTAGCCATGAACATTGTAGGTGATGAATTAAGAGAAACCGGTGTTTACAGCACGATTCTTTCTTCATTATCCGAAGGCAAAAGAAAACTTAACGATTTATACGAGCATACTGAATTTTCAAGAGCAAAGATTTCTGTTTACATTAAAAATTTAATGGAGCTTGAGCTTGTTAAAAAGGTATTCAGTGTTGATACTGAGGGAAGAGATTACGCTCAAAAGGGTATTTATGATTTGTCCAATAAATTTGTGGATTTTTATTATACCTTCATTTACAACAACACTTCATTTCTGGAAATGGAGTCTCCTGAGGAATTTTACACCCTTCATATACTTCCTTCCTTAAAGAGCTATGCAGGTAAATATTATTCCGAAATCTGTCTTGAATATTTAAATAAAATGAATGAAAGAAACAGGCTTCCAATTAAAGCAGAGCGCTTTGGCAAATGGATAGGAAAGCCTGGTAATGTTGATATTATAGGCACTGATGAATATGGCAAAAACATAATCTGTCTATGTGTATATGATAAGGCATTGTTTACTTACGAAGATTATGAAGGCCTTTTATGCTGTGCCGATAAGGCAAAAATTACGGCAGACTACATTTATTTGTTTACCTTAAACCGCTTTGATGAAAAATTATCCTTAGAGGGCAAGGTAAAGAAAAATTTAAAGCTTTTATTGCTTGATAACATTTAGGGGATTTATGGGCAAAAACCTTTATATAGCAGAAAAACCAAGCGTGGCAAAGGAATTTGCTCGTGTTTTAAAACTAAATACCAGCAGTAAGGACGGTTATTTGGAGTCTGAGGATTCGATAGTTACCTGGTGTGTAGGGCATCTTGTTACAATGTCTTACCCTGAAGCATACGATGAAAAATATAAAAGGTGGGCATTTGATACATTGCCTTTTATTCCTTCTGAATATAAATACGAAGTAATTGGCTCCGTCAAAAAGCAGTTTGAAATAGTAAAAAGGCTTTTAACCCGTGATGATGTTGACACGATTTATGTTTGTACCGACTCAGGGCGTGAGGGTGAATACATTTACAGACTTGTGGATACAAAGGCCGGAGTAACCGGCAAAAACAAAAAGAGAGTCTGGATAGATTCTCAGACAGAAGAAGAAATTTTAAGAGGCATAAGAGAAGCCAGGGATTTATCTGAATACGACAATCTTTGTGCCGCTGCTTATTTAAGGGCAAAAGAAGATTATCTTATGGGTATAAATTTTTCAAGAGCCTTAACAATAAAATATTCTTATTCTGTTAAAAATTTTCTCAATAAAGACAAGTGTGTCATTTCTGTAGGTCGTGTTATGACCTGCGTTCTTGGCATGATTACCGAAAGGGAAGATGAAATAAGACGCTTTAAGGAA
The DNA here is from genome assembly GCA_963643225.1 of Lachnospiraceae bacterium. Classification (GTDB taxonomy): domain Bacteria; phylum Bacillota; class Clostridia; order Lachnospirales; family Lachnospiraceae; genus UBA1258. The sequence continues at coordinate 13,802 of CAVIIX010000028.1, read as the reverse complement.
ACTCCCTTTTATAAAATTCAGGCCTCCTTCCCCTGTGATGATTCTGTATGCAGGGGCGAATGGAAGGTTTATGAAGGCTCAAAATATTTTGAATCGCCTAAATTATATAAAGAAAACGGCTTTTTAAAGGCTGAGGATGCAAAAGAATTAATTGATTATTTAAAAGACGGACCAGATGATTTAGCCGTTGTAGAAGCAATTGAAGCTAAAAAGGAATTAAAAAATCCTCCGCTTTTATATAACCTTGCAGAGCTTCAGAATGAATGCTCAAAATTATTTAAAATAAGCCCGGATGAAACTCTTCAGATTATTCAGGAGCTTTATGAAAAGAAGCTTGTTACATATCCGCGTACAGACGCAAGAGTTCTGTCAACAGCCGTTGCTAAAGAAATAAATAAAAACCTTTCAGGTCTTAAAAATTATGAGCCGGTATCAGGGCTTGCAGGCTTCATTATTTCAAAAGAAGGCTACAAGGGTATAGTCAAATCAAAATATGTTAATGATAAACAGATTACGGATCACTATGCCATTATTCCTACAGGCCAGGGCTTAAATAATTTGGGCTCCTGTAATGATTTAAGCAGAAAAATATATGAAGTAATTGTAAGAAGATTTTTGGCGATTTTCCTGCCTCCTGCAGCTTACAGAAAAGTCAGTCTGGTGCTTGAGCGTAAAAAAGAAAGATTTTATTTTAATTTTAAGGCGCTTGAAGCCGAAGGCTATTTATCGTGCATGAATTATTCCTTTATAAAGAAAAAAGAAGAGGATGTTAAAGAAAAGGATGAAGATTCTGATGAAGGAAAGGTTACAAAGGAAGCTCTTTCTAAATTAATGCTTTTAAAGAAGGGTGTTTCTTTACACTTACCTGACTATGAAATCAAGGAAGGAAAAACAAGCCCTCCAAAACGTTATAATTCAGGCTCCATTATTCTTGCCATGGAAAACGCCGGTCAGTTAATAGACGACGAAGAGCTAAGAGCCCAGATAAAGGGAAGCGGTATCGGCACCTCTGCAACAAGAGCTGAAATTTTAAAAAAGCTTATTACAATCGGTTATATAAATTTAAACAAAAAGACACAAATTCTTACGCCTACCTTAATGGGGGAAATGATATACTGCGTTGTAAAGCGTTCCATACCACATCTGTTAAGACCGAAGCTTACCGCAAGCTGGGAATTGGGACTTACCATGGTAGCTGACGGAGAGATTACGTCCGAAGAATATTTAAAAAAATTAAATTCCTTTGTTACAAAGCATACGGAAGAAGTAAGAGATAACAATCAGTTCTTTAAATTAAAGGATGATTATGCGTATGTAGCGCAATTTTATAAATAAGGAGGCCTGTATGGCAGATATTAAAATTAAAGACTTATACAGTCTTGAGGAAACTTTGGCAAAGCCTTTGCTTGAAAGGTGTGAATACCCGTGGGATGCCTTACCGTTAATTAAAGACTTTATAATGGAGCTTGGGGCGACTTTACCGGCTGATGAATATGATTTAAAAGGAGAGAATGTCTGGATTCATAAAACCGCTAAAATTTATCCTAATAATTATATTGCAGGCCCCTGTATTATCGGTGCAGGCACAGAGGTTCGTCCGGGAGCCTTCATAAGAGGAAATGCCCTTGTGGGGGAAGGCTGTGTGGTAGGCAATTCTACAGAGCTTAAAAACGTTATTTTATTTAATAAGGTACAGGTACCTCACTACAATTACGTAGGAGATTCAATTTTAGGCTTTAAGGCCCATATGGGAGCCGGCTCCATTACCTCAAATGTTAAGAGCGATAAACAGCTTGTTGTTGTTAAAAACGAAGGAGAAAATATAAAAACAGGCTTAAAGAAGTTTGGCGCAATGCTTGGAGACAATGTAGAGGTAGGCTGTAATTCAGTGCTTAATCCGGGCACTATAATCGGTAAATTCAGTAACGTTTACCCTACCTCCTGCGTGCGCGGCGTTATTGCTGAACATTCAATTTTTAAAAATTCAGGCAAGGTTATTAAAAAGCACGAATAGGAAGGTAAGTATTGTTAAATAATAGTCAAAAATATACTGGATTTTTTGACTGTTTTATGCCACAATGTTGTGGTTGAGTATAAAAACTTTTTGAAAGGAGTTAAATACATGATTTATTCAAAAGAAGTTGAAGAAATGTGTCCCGTAGCACAGGGCGTACATCACGGTTGTGCTCCTATCCCGGAAGAAGCTAAATGGGTTAAGGCAAAGGAAGTAAAGGACATTTCCGGTTACACACATGGTGTAGGCTGGTGCGCACCTCAGCAGGGCGCTTGTAAGCTTTCTTTAAACGTTAAGGACGGTATTATTCAGGAGGCATTGGTTGAGACACTGGGTTGTTCTGGTATGACTCACTCAGCAGCTATGGCAGCTGAAATTCTTCCCGGTCTTACTGTTATGGAAGCTTTAAACACGGACCTTGTTTGTGACGCTATTAATACAGCAATGAGAGAGTTATTCTTACAGATCGTTTACGGACGTTCTCAGTCAGCCTTCTCAGAAGACGGTCTTGCAATCGGTGCAGGTCTTGAAGATTTAGGTAAGGGTACCCGTACAATGGTTGGTACAACCTACGGTACACTTGCAAAGGGTCCCAGATACTTAGAGTTAACAGACGGCTATATTACCGGAATCGCATTAGACGAGGATAATGAAATTATCGGTTATAAGTATGTAAACTTTGGTAAGATGATGGACTTCATCAAAAAGGGTGATGATGCTAACACTGCTCTTGAAAAGGCTTCCGGTCAGTATGGTCGTGTAGCAGATGCTGTTAAGATTATTGATCCCAGAACTGACAAAGAAGTTAAATAAGGAGGAAATGGAAAATGGCATTATTTGAATCATATGAGAGAAGAGAGCCCCAGATCCTTGCTAAATTAAAGGAGTACGGTATCTCATCTATTGAAGAATGTAAAGATATCTGCGATGCTGCCGGTATTGATGTATATCACCTTATCGAAGGCATTCAGCCTATTTGTTTTGAAAATGCAAAGTGGGCTTACACAGTAGGCGCTGCTATTGCCATTAAAAAGAACTGCCGTAAGGCAGCTGACGCTGCTGCAGCAATCGGTGAAGGCCTTCAGGCTTTCTGTATTCCCGGTTCAGTAGCTGATACACGTAAGGTGGGTCTTGGCCATGGTAATCTTGGTAAGATGTTACTTGAAGAGGATACAGAATGCTTCGCATTCCTTGCAGGTCATGAATCCTTCGCAGCTGCAGAAGGTGCCATCGGTATCGCTGAAAAGGCAAACAGAGTAAGAAAAACACCCTTAAGAGTTATCCTTAACGGTTTAGGTAAGGATGCTGCACAGATTATTTCCCGTATCAACGGTTTTACATTTGTAGAAACCCAGTACGATCCTTATACAAATACTGTAAAGGAAGTTTCAAGAAAGTGCTATTCCAAGGATGCCAATTCACCTCGTGCAAAGGTTAACTGCTATGGTGCAAACGATGTTTGCGAGGGCGTTGCTATCATGTGGAAGGAAAACGTTGACGTATCTATTACCGGTAACTCAACTAACCCTACAAGATTCCAGCATCCTGTTGCAGGTACCTACAAAAAGGAAAGACTTGAAGCCGGCAAGAAATATTTCTCAGTTGCTTCAGGCGGTGGTACAGGACGTACACTTCATCCTGATAACATGGCTGCAGGTCCCGCTTCCTACGGTATGACCGATACAATGGGTCGTATGCACTCAGACGCTCAGTTTGCAGGTTCTTCATCAGTTCCCGCTCACGTAGAAATGATGGGTCTTATCGGTGCAGGTAACAACCCTATGGTTGGTATGACTGTATCAACAGCAGTTTCGATTGAAGAAGCAGCTAAGGCTGGGAAGTTCTAAATTGAAATAATAAGAGCTCATGCAATGCATGGGCTCTTTTTTGCATACTCGCGCGTAAGGTATATGTCGCCTTAGCAACCGCGCTCGGCGCTTTAGTTTCATTGATAAAACCCACTGCCTTTAGGCAGTGGGTGCTCCCCGCGAGGTGCTTTGTTACAAGATAAGTACCTCGTAAGGCACGTAGTGCCGCTTTTAGTAGAGCCGTAGCGAAGTAAATTGCGAATATCATTGACAATATAATTAAGAAAAAAACCACCGTTTCAGGACGGTGGCTTAATTTTAGTTATATGAAATATTTTCGTCTTTAGGATATTCTCCATGAAGAAGAGTGATTATATATTGAACTCGCTTATTGGCTCTTTTATAGCATTCTATGGCGCCTGCCAATGTATTTTCGTTGTATGAAGAATCAGAAAAGGAATCATGCATATAACCATTAGCCTGAACCATATAATCGGCGGCTTCATTAGCAAGAGGCTCAATGTAAGAAAAGGTTTCCGGAGCACCCTCAATCGGCACATCAATAGCTGCAAGATATGAAAATTTTTCTTCTAAGGTATCAAAGGTAGAAAACAGTTCTGAAATTGAGGTTTCGGATTCTGGATCTATTTCATTAATCACAGTGTTGATTTCTTCAAGGTCTGTAAAGAAGGTTTCCATTTCGGTTTTATAATTGTTTAAGGCCTTTGTTTCTTCTGACGAAGAACAACCGGTTAAGGTTAGGATTGTGAAAACCAGTGCCGCTAACAGACATGCATTTTTTTTCATGTTTAAATACCTCCGTGCTTCACACCTATTTAAGATAACATAATGCTTAAAAAAACTCAACGGATAATAACTTAAAAATCCCTTAAAGTATTGTATGATCAAGGATTTTTGTGTTAAACTCATAAAAGTATTCTTTATTAAAAGGAGAGAAGCTATGAACGGTGCTGACGCAATTGTAAAAGCCTTATCTTTAGAAAATGTAAAGTACGTTTTCGGTTATCCCGGTGTTGCCATTTGTCCTTTCTACAATTCAATTCTTAATTCAGATATTAAGACTGTTTTAGTAAGAACAGAGCAGAATGCTGCCCATGCAGCAAGTGGTCTTGCAAGAGTTACGGGAGAGGTGGGAGTCTGTGCAGTCACCTCTGGTCCGGGTGCCACAAATTTAATTACAGGTATTGCAACTGCTTTTGCAGATTCCATTCCTCTTGTATGCATTACAGGTCAGGTAAATTCAGGTTTATTAGGCTCTGATGTATTTCAGGAAGCTGATATTACAGGCGCTGTTGAATCCTTTGTTAAATACAGCTATTTGGTTAAAGACGTAAACGATATTCCAAGAGTAATGAAGGAAGCCTTTCATATTGCCAATACCGGCAGAAAGGGCCCCGTACTTGTGGATGTGCCGATTGACGTTCAGAATGCTGAAATCAAGAAATTTAAATATCCCGATGAAGTATCCATGCGCACCTATAAACCCACAACAGTAGGCAACGGTCAGCAGATAAAGAAAATGATAAAGGCCCTTGAAAAGAGTAAACGCCCTTTAATCTGTGCAGGCGGCGGTGTTATTTTATCAAAGGCCCAGAAGGAATTAAAAGCTTTTGTTGAAAAGCATAATATTCCCGTTGTATCTACAATGATGGGTATTTCTTCGATGCCCACAAAGCATTCTTTATATTACGGAATGGTAGGAAATAACGGAAAGCCTTACGCAAACCGTGCCATGAATGAATCGGATTTACTTATCATGGTAGGTGCCCGCGTTGCTGACAGAGCGGTTAATCAGCCAAAGGTCATTATGGAAAATAAGGTTTTAATTCATATTGACGTGGATCCTGCTGAAATCGGTAAAAATTGCGGCCCTACTATTCCTATTGTAGGTGATGCCAAAAACATTTTTATGCAGATGCTTGATTCTGAATTAACGGTTGATACTGCAGATTGGATTAATACCTTAAATATATATAAAGAAAAGCTGGTTACAAGGCGTAATCCTAATCCTTTATTTACAGATCCTGAAGCTTTAATTAAAGCCTTATCCGATAAAATGGACGAGGATGCCGTTTACGTAGCAGATGTAGGTCAGAATCAGATATGGTCCTGTGCCTTCCACGAGGTTAAAAAGGGAAGATTTTTAACAAGCGGCGGTATGGGCACAATGGGCTATTCAATTCCTGCTGCCTTTGGCGCCAAGCTGTCTGATGATAAAAGACAGGTTGTTGCAGTATGCGGCGACGGTTCCTTCCAAATGTCCATGATGGAATTTGCAACCATCAATGAAATGAAGGCCGACGTCAAGGTTATTGTGCTTAAAAACAAATATTTAGGCATGGTAAGAGAATACCAGCACTTTACCTATAAAGATAATTATTCTGTTGTTGAATTAAATGATTATCCTAATCTTGAACTTTTCTCAAGGGCTTATGATTTAGACTATGTAAAGGTAAGCACAAATGCGGATATTAATGCAGGAGTTGATTATTTACTTAATTCAAAGAAGACCTGCATTATGGAAGTTTTGGTAGATCCTGAAGATATTGTAAAGGGGTAGGATGCATATGAAAAAAATATATTCAGTATTAGTAGAAAACAGATCCGGTGTATTAAGTAAAGTATCCGGTCTTTTTGCAAGAAGATGCTTTAACATTGACTCGCTTGTGGTAGGAGAAACCTTCGATCCGGAAGTTTCAAATATGACAATTGTATCAAGCGGGGATGAGCGTACTCTTGAACAGATTGAAAAGCAGTTAAACAAAAAACTTGATGTTATAAAAGTAAAAACCTTTATGGAAGAGCAGTCAATTTCAAGAGAGCTAATGCTTATAAAGGTTAAGTACAATAAAAACAATCGTAAGGATATTATGGAGATTTGCGAAATCTCAAATGCTGAAATTGTGGATATGTCAAAGGCCCATCTTATTATCCAAATTTGCGATACTCCCGAGAAAATCAAGGTCTTTCGTTCCATGCTTTCAGGTATTTCTGTAGTAGAGGTTGCACGCACCGGCACTTTAGCACTTCCCAAATGTAATGATTTAGAGAACTAAAGTGATTTTTGTTGACAAATAAAATTATTGTAATTATTATAAATATAATTAAGTTTTTAAGGAGCCGTTATGAATATACGTGTAATTCAGCTTATAGTAGATAATACATCAGGTGTTTTGAGTCGTATTTCAGGGCTTTTTTCAAGAAGAGGCTATAATATTGAAAGCATAACTGCAGGTGTTACCGCAGATCCCCGTTTTACAAGAATTACCATTGTAACCAGCGGTGATGAGGACATTCTTGATCAGATTGAAAAGCAGGTTGCCAAGCTTATTGATGTAAGAGACATAAAGGTTTTAAAGCCTTCAGAGAGTGTATACAGAGAGCTTGCATTAATTAAAGTAAGATGTGATGCCTCTAATCGACAGGGCATTATTTCAGTATCTGATATTTTCAGAGCCAACATCATTGACGTAGGCAAGGAAAGCCTTATTATTGAGCTTACCGGCGACCAGGAAAAAATAAATGCTTTCTTAGGATTACTTGACGGATACGAGGTTTTGGAGCTTGCCCGTACAGGAATTGCAGGTCTTGGAAGAGGCGTTAAAAACGTCACTTACCTTGACTGATTCTAATTTTTATTATTTTTGATTAAAATAAATTTTAAATATAAAAGGAGATATAAAAATGGCAAAGATTTTTTATCAGCAGGATTGTAATCTTTCATTATTGGAAGGCAAGACAATCGCAATCATCGGCTATGGCTCACAGGGTCATGCACACGCACTTAATTTAAAGGATTCAGGCTGCCATGTCATTATCGGTCTTTACAAGGGCTCAAAGAGCTGGGATAAGGCTGTAGCACAGGGCTTCGAGGTTTATACAGCAGCTGAAGCTGCAAAGATGGCTGACATTATTATGATTTTAATTAATGATGAAAAGCAGGCAGATCTTTACAAGAACGATATCGAGCCTAACCTTGAAGCAGGCAATATGTTAATGTTTGCTCACGGCTTCAATATTCACTTTGGCTGCATCAATCCTCCTGCCAATGTTGACGTTACAATGATTGCTCCAAAGGGCCCCGGTCATACAGTAAGATCAGAATACCAGGCGGGCAAGGGCGTTCCCTGTTTGATAGCTGTACATCAGGATGCTACCGGCAAGGCTCAGGATTTAGCTTTAGCTTATGCACTTGGTATCGGTGGCGCAAGAGCCGGCGTTTTAGAGACAACCTTCAGAACCGAAACGGAAACAGACCTCTTTGGTGAACAGGCAGTTCTCTGCGGTGGTGTTTGCGCATTAATGCAGGCAGGCTTTGAAACGCTTGTTGAGGCAGGATACGATCCCAGAAATGCATATTTTGAATGCATTCACGAAATGAAATTAATCGTTGACCTTATTTATCAGTCAGGCTTTGCAGGAATGCGTTATTCTATTTCCAATACTGCAGAGTACGGTGACTATATTACAGGTCCAAAGATTATTACAGAAGAAACAAAGAAGACCATGAAGAAGATCTTATCAGATATCCAGGATGGTTCTTTTGCCAAGGAATTCCTGCTTGATATGTCTCCTGCAGGCAAGCAGGTTCACTTCAAGGCTATGAGAAAATTAGCCTCCGAACATCCCTCAGAGAAGATTGGCGAAGAGGTAAGAAAGCTTTACAGCTGGAACAATGAAGAGGATAAGCTCATAAACAACTAAGGTAAAAGGGTTTATTAAATATATTAAATTTCGGGGGAACCCTACAGGTTCCCCTGTTTTTTTAGGAGAATATTCTATATGGGAATGACAATGACACAAAAGATTCTTGCTTCACATGCAGGTCTTGAATCCGTATCTGCAGGTCAGCTTATTGAAGCAGAGCTTGATTTGGTGCTTGGTAATGATATTACAAGCCCGGTAGCGATTAAAGAAATGGAAAAAATGAATTTAAACAAGGTATTTAACAAGGATAAAATCGCCCTTGTTCCGGATCATTTTGTTCCAAATAAAGACATTAAATCGGCAGAGCACTGTAAATGTGTAAGAGAATTTGCCTTAAAAAATGAAATAACCAATTATTTTGAAGTGGGCAAAATGGGTATTGAGCATGCGCTTTTACCTGAACAGGGACTTACCGTTTCTGGCGATGTTATTATAGGTGCCGATTCACATACCTGTACCTATGGAGCATTAGGTGCTTTTTCAACAGGTGTAGGAAGTACCGATATGGCTGCCGGAATGGCAACCGGCAAGGCATGGTTTAAGGTGCCTTCAGCCATTAAATTTAACATTATCGGAAAGCCCTCAAAATGGGTGAGCGGTAAGGATGTTATCTTACATATTATCGGTATGATTGGTGTTGACGGTGCATTATATAAGTCAATGGAATTTAGCGGTGAAGGCATTAAAAACTTAACAATGGATGACCGTTTTACAATCGCCAACATGGCTATTGAAGCTGGTGCAAAAAATGGTATTTTCCCGGTTGACGATATTGCAATATCCTACATGAAAGAACATTCAAAGAGAGATTTTAAGATATTTGAAGCAGATGCGGATGCCAAATATGATGAAGAAATCACAATTGATTTATCTATAATTAAACCTACCGTAGCTTTCCCTCATTTACCTGAAAATACAAAAACTGTTGATGAAATCAAAGAAAAAATAAAAATAGATCAGGTGGTCATCGGTTCCTGTACTAATGGAAGAATCGGTGATTTAAGAACTGCCGCTGAAATTTTAAAAGGAAATACCGTAGCAAAGGGTATGCGTTTGATTGTAATTCCGGCTACCCAGTCTATTTATTTACAGGCTATGGAGGAGGGCTTAATTAAAACCTTTATTGAGGCAGGAGGCATCGTGTCAACCCCTACCTGCGGTCCGTGTCTTGGAGGATATATGGGTGTTTTGGCCGAAAACGAAAGATGTGTATCCACAACAAACCGTAATTTTGTGGGCCGTATGGGTCACGTTACAAGCGAAATCTATCTTGCAAGCCCTGCTGTAGCAGCTTACAGTGCTATAAAGGGTTATATTGCAGCTTTGGAGGTGTAAAATGAACGCAAAAGGAAGAGTATTTAAATATGGTGATAACGTTGATACTGACGTTATAATCCCTGCACGTTATTTGAATTCATCAGATCCCAATGAGCTTGCTACCCACTGCATGGAGGATATTGATAAAAGCTTTGTGAATAATGTAAAGCCCGGTGATATAATAGTAGCAGCAAAGAACTTTGGCTGCGGTTCATCAAGAGAGCATGCTCCAATTGCCATTAAGGCAAGCGGCGTAAGCTGTGTTATTGCAGAAACCTTTGCCCGTATTTTTTATCGTAACGCTATTAACATAGGCCTTCCCATTATGGAATGTAAGGAAGCAAGCCTTGCAATAAATAACGGAGATGAGGTTTCAATTGATTTTGACTTAGGTATCATTACGGATTTAACTACAGGAGAAACCTTTAAAGGTCAGGCTTTCCCTGAATTTATGCAAAGAATAATCAATGCCGAAGGCCTTTTAAACTACATTAAAACAAGGTAAACTTAACTCAGTCGGAGAAATTTCACTCCTATAAGCAATAGCGAAGCAGCTTGAAAATATCATATATCAGGAGAAAATTATGATAGCTTTTGTAAAAGGAATTCTTGAAGAAATCCGCCCTGGAAAAGTGGTAATAGAAGTTAACGGAATAGGATTAAATGTATTGGTACCTGAAGCTTTAACTGAAGAGCTTCCTTCAATCGGCAATGAGGTAAAGCTTTATACCTATATGTCTGTAAGGGAAGACGGCATGAGCCTTTATGGCTTTTTAACAAGGGATTCCCTAGACCTGTTTAACGAGCTTATTGGTGTCAGCAATGTGGGTCCTAAGGCCGCCCAGTCGATTCTTTCTACATATTCCGTTCCCATGATAAAATTTTATATTGTTTCAGAGGACGTATCGAATCTTTCAAAGGCTTCGGGAATAGGCAGAAAAACAGCAGAACGTATCATAGTTGATTTAAAGGATAAATTAAGTAAAGAAGACCTTTTACTTGAAAGCTACAAGGATAACTTTAAAGAAAATGAGCTTTCAAATTCCTGCATGGATGCAATAGAAGCTCTTGTAACCTTAGGCTATGATAAAAAAGCGGCAAAAGAAGCGGTTATGAAAATCGACCATTCAGAAGAACTTGATACAAACCAGATTTTAAAGCTTTCATTACAATATATGTTTAATTAGGTAAAAATATGAAGAGAATGATAGAAACCGAAATAACAGAAGAGGATGTAAAACTTGAAGGCTCCCTGCGCCCGCAATATTTAAAGGATTATATCGGACAGGAAAAGGTTAAGGATATTATGAGGGTTTATATTGAGGCTGCAAAGGAACGTTCTGATGCCCTTGATCATGTGCTTTTATATGGTCCTCCAGGACTTGGAAAGACTACCCTTGCCCAGATTATTGCAAATGAAATGGGAGTAAATATAAAAATCACTTCAGGCCCTGCAATAGAAAAACCCGGTGACATGGCAGCGATCCTTTCCTCCTTACAGGAGGGCGATCTTTTGTTTATTGATGAAATACACAGATTAAATAAGCAGATAGAAGAGGTTTTATATCCTGCAATGGAAGACTATTCACTAGATATTATGATAGGAAAAGGACCCTCTTCAAAGTCAATAAGACTGGATCTTCCTAAATTTACTTTGGTAGGTGCCACTACAAGGGCCGGCTTATTATCAGCTCCCTTACGGGACAGATTCGGTATTGTTGAAAAGCTTGAATTTTATAATATTGAAGAGCTTTCTACGATTATCAGGCATTCTGCTAAAATTTTAAACGTTAAAATAGATTCTGAAGGCGCGATGGAGCTTGCAAGACGTTCAAGAGGTACTCCAAGACTTGCCAATCGTATTTTAAAAAGAGTAAGGGATTTTGCAGAAGTGCGCTTTGACGGTGTGATAACCTCGGATGTGGCAAGAACTGCTCTTGATTTAATGGATGTAGACAGAATGGGCCTTGACCATGTAGACAGAAACATTCTGGTTACAATGATTGAATTGTATAAAGGCGGCCCTGTGGGGCTTGATACACTTGCAGCATCTGTAGGAGAGGATGCAGGCACTATAGAAGAGGTTTATGAGCCCTATTTAATAAAAAATGGATTTTTAGTAAGAACGCCTCGCGGAAGAATGGTAACGGAGCTTGCGTACCAACATTTAGGTATTGAAATTGACACCTGACAATATTATAATTAATACGTATATTTTTACAAGACAAAGCGGTTAAATCGGGGGATTACCAATGGCTGCAAAAAATGATACCGAAGTAATTATAGGCGGCAAAGTATTACGTTTAAGCGGATACGAAAGTGAAGAATATTTGCAAAAGGTTGCTGCTTATATAAACGGTAAGGTTACAGAATATAACAGAATCGAAAGCTTCAGACGTTCACCTGTAGATACTCAGAATGTACTTCTTCAGTTAAACATTGCGGATGATTACTTTAAGGCTAAAAAGCAGATAGCTTTACTTGAAGAAGAAATCAGCGCCAAGGAAAAAGAGCTGTATGATTTAAAGCATGAGCTTATCGCGTCTCAGATAAAACTTGATAATACTGAAAAAAACATGAAGAGTCTCAAGAACGAGTTAGATGAAAGCTCGAGAAAGCTCATACGTCTTGAAACCGAACTTAAGATGAATTGATGATTGAAGGCTGTTTGTAACAGCCTTTTTTCTTTAGGAGATAAATATTATGGAACTTTTAGCCCCGGCCGGAAATTATAAAGCCTTTTTGGGAGCTGTAAACGCAGGCGCGGATGCAGTTTATTTAGGCGGCTCAAAATTCGGGGCAAGAGCCTTTGCTGATAATTTTACGGATGAAGAAATTATTAAGGCAATAAAATATGCACACGCTTTTAAGGTAAAGGTTTATTTGACAGTAAATACCTTAATTAAAGAAAAGGAATTTAGTGATGCAATTGAATATATAAAACCCTTTTATGAAGCCGGTCTTGATGCCTGTATAGTGCAGGATTTAGGCCTCATTTCGGTCTTTAATAAATACTTTCCTGATATGGACCTTCATATAAGCACACAGGGCTTTGCTACGGGATTTGAATCAGTTAAGTTTTATAAGGAAATGGGTGCCAAAAGAGTTGTGCTTGCAAGAGAACTTAACCTTGATGAAATCAAATACATTAAAAACAATTTAGACATCGAATTAGAAACCTTTATTCATGGTGCCATGTGTTATTCCTATTCAGGCGAATGCTTATTTTCAAGCTGCCTTGGCTTAAGAAGCGGCAATCGCGGAAGATGCGCAGGCCCCTGCAGACTTCCTTATAAATACAGTGGCTTGAAGGATGTAAATTTACAGGAAAGGGAAAGCTATTTTCTTTCGATGAAGGATCAGTGCGCCATTAATTTAATTCCTGAACTGATTGAAGCAAAAATTGACTCGCTTAAAATAGAAGGACGTATGAAGAAGCCTGAATACACGGCTTTTGTTACTCATATATACAGAAAGTACATTGATTTATATAAGGAAAACCCTAAAGACTTTAAGGTTTCAAAAGAGGATTTGGAGGCTTTAAAGCATATATATTTACGCTCTGAAATCGGAGAAGGCTATTATAAAACAATAAATTCAAAAGACATGATTACCTTAAAAAGTCCCGCGTATTCAGGCAATGATGAAAATTTAATGGTAAAAATCAGAAGGGATTTTCTTGATACAAATAAAAAACTAAATATAAGCATTTTTGCTTCGGCTTTTAAAAATCAAAGGCTTTATTTAAGCTTTTCATACGAAGATAAATTTGTGGATACGGAATCTGATATTTTACTTGAAAAAGCCATAAACAATCCTACGGCTAAAGAAAGTATTTATAAATCCGTCACAAAGCTTGGAGATACGGTTTTTTGTGCTTTTGAAGTTAATATTGAAACCGATGGAGAATGTTTTGTACCGGTTAAGGTAATAAA
>CAVIIX010000027.1:0-23494 GCA_963643225.1 Lachnospiraceae bacterium | reverse complement strand
GTAACCCAGCACCTCGTTCAAGAGCACCCACTGCCTAAAGGCAGTGGGTTTTCTTAAACTTTTATAAAAAGCGGCTTTTTAAGCCGCTTTTTTTCGTATAAGAAACTTCGTTTCTTATACGAAAAAAACGCTTTGCGGGAATCGCACTGAGAAACTCTCTTTTAATGCAATAATATAATTGTCATAATTTTCTGATTTATACAAAAAAATATTTTGAAAATTTTGCGAAATATTAAACAATTCACTTGTCAACTTACCTTTCATTATGTAAAATATTAACATGAGTTTTCATTTAAAATAAAATTAATTGTAAGTTTTAACCAATGAATTCTCAAACGACTTACATTGGAGGAATTTGGCTATGAATGTTTACACAACTGACAAAATCAGAAATGTCGTGTTACTGGGACATGGTGGTTGCGGAAAGACGAGCCTTGCTGAAGCAATGGCATATCTTGCAGGCTTAACAAGCCGTATGGGCAAGGTAGATGACGGAAATACCTTAAGTGACTTTGGTAAGGAAGAAATTAAGCGTAAGTTCTCAATTAATACCTCTTTGATAGCTTTGGAATGGGAAGGCGTTAAGATTAATTTATTAGATACACCAGGCTATTTTGACTTTATTGGTGAAGTTGAAGAAGCTGTTGCAGCTGCAGATGCAGCAATTATAGTTGTTTCCGGTAAATCCGGTTTTGAAGTAGGTACAGAAAAGGCATGGGAATTATGTGAAAAATATAAAAAGCCCCGTTTTGTTTTCGTTACCGATATGGACGTTGACAATGCTTCGTTTAAAAACGTTTTGGAGACTATGACAGAGAAATACGGAAAGAGAATGGCTCCTTTCCATCTTCCTATCAGAGAAAACGAAAAGCTTATTGGCTACGTTAACGTTATTTCCGAAACCGGTAATAAATGGCAGGGTAAGGAAGCTGTTGAAATTCCGGTTCCAGAATATTCAAAGGCTAACTTACAGCAGTACAGAGACACCCTTCTTGAAACTGTTGCTGAAACCAGTGAGGAATTCATGGAAAGATATTTTTCCGGTGAAACCTTCTCAGATGCAGAAATCAGAGCAGCTTTAAGAACAAATATTATTGACGGTTCCGTTGTACCTATGACAATGGGTTCAAGTATTCTCTGCTATGGTATTTATACCCTGCTTGATGATATCGTTAAATATTTACCCAGCCCCGAAAACTGCAAGATTGCAGGTATTTCAATGAAGAATAACGAAATCTTTGAAGCTAACTACGA
Organism: Lachnospiraceae bacterium; assembly: GCA_963643225.1. Lineage (GTDB taxonomy): Bacteria > Bacillota > Clostridia > Lachnospirales > Lachnospiraceae > UBA1258. The sequence goes on along the minus strand of CAVIIX010000027.1, from coordinate 22,240 downwards.
TTTTTCAAAGGCTAAATCAGCCTTTATCTTTAAGACAATCGTGGATCCTTTCATCGGTAAATATTCACTTATTAAGGTATGCTCAGGCGTTCTTAAATCAGATGATATGATTTATAACCTTGATAAAGACATTGAAGAAAAGGTTTCAAAGCTTTATACCATGCAGGGCGGAAAGGCTGTTGAAGTGCCTGAATTACATGCCGGCGATCTTGGCGCCATTGCAAAGCTTACAGGCGCAAGAACAGGCAACTCCTTATCCACAAAGGCTAACATTATCAAATATGGTATGTTTGAAATTTCAAAGCCTTATACCTATATGAGATACCGTCCTGTTAACAAGGGAGACGTTGACAAGATAAGTCAGGCATTACAGAAGATGATGCATGAAGACTTAACCTTAAAGAACGTTAATGACTCCGATAACGGTCAGACATTACTTTACGGTATGGGCGATATGCACCTTGATATCGTTACAAGCAGACTCAAAAACGAATACAAGGTTGAAATTACTCTTGAAAAACCAAAGGTAGCCTTCAGAGAGACCATTAAAAAGAAATCAGATGTTGAATACAAATATAAGAAGCAGTCAGGCGGACATGGTCAGTACGGCCACGTTAAGATGCGCTTCGAACCTGCTTCAGATATCACTGTTCCTTATGAATTTGCAGAAGAGGTTGTGGGCGGTGCGGTTCCCAAGAACTACTTCCCTGCAGTTGAAAAGGGCTTACAGGATTCCGTATTAAGAGGCCCCCTGGCAGCTTACCCCGTAGTAGGCGTTAAGGCTACTCTTTACGATGGCTCCTATCATCCCGTTGATTCTTCGGAAATGGCCTTCAAGATGGCTACAATTCAGGCATTTAAGAAAGGCTTCATGGAAGCTGGCCCTATCCTTTTAGAGCCTATCGTAAACTTAAAGGTTAATGTTCCTGATTCTTATACAGGCGATGTTATGGGTGATTTAAATAAGAGAAGAGGAAGAGTACTTGGCATGAACCCTGTACAGGGCGGACGTCAGATTATTGAAGCTTCCGTTCCTATGATGAGCTTATTCGGTTATTGTACCGATTTGCGCTCTATGACCGGCGGCAGAGGCGAATATGAATATGAATTCGACCGCTACGAACAGGCTCCTTCAGACATACAGGAGGCTCAGGTTAAGGAAAGAGCAAGCAAGGTTGCTGAAAGCAGCGTTGATGCTTAATTTGCAGGCATACAGTTTTTAAAAAACTTATTGATTTGACTTTAAAAAGCGGCTGCTTTTAGGTAAACTAAAGGCAGTCGTTTAAAGTAAAAAGGAAAAATTATGAATATAAAGATCAGTAATGAAACAAATGTAAAAATCAACCAAAATATGATAGGTCTCTTCTTTGAAGACATTAATTACGCGGCAGATGGGGGCTTATATGCAGAAATGCTTGAAAACAGATCCTTCAGCTTTGTAAAGTCAATGGGTGATGTAGGAGACTATTATACGGTTCCGGCTTTTGATTATGCCTGGGACTTTAATAATGCAAAACATTTATTTGTATCAGGCTCTCCTTTAAGTGAAGAAAATGCAAATTATTTAAGGTTAACGGTTACCGAAGGTGGTACTAAAATTTCCAATAAAGCCTATGAAGGTATCAGCCTTAAAAATGGAGAAAAATATAATTTTTTAATGTGGGCACGGCCGGTTGATTTTGAAGGAGATTTTAAAATCAGTATTGGCAATTCTTTTGCAAAAATCAGTGCCAAAGACTATATAGATGAAAAATATAATTACTGGAAGCTTTATTCTTGTAAATTAACTGCATCAGAATCAGTTAAAAATGAAAACTTCAACCTTTCTTTTGAAGGAAAAGGCATTATAGAAATTTCTTATGTTTCTTTAATACCTGAATCTGCCGTATTTGGTATTTTCAGGGCGGATTTATACAATTTATTAAAGGATTTACACCCGGGATTTATTCGTTTCCCCGGAGGCTGCATCGTTGAAGGAAATACTTTATATAACAGATATCGCTATAAAGAAACCTTAAAGCCCACATGGGAGAGAAAGACTAATTTTAACCGCTGGGCAGTGCATGGTAACAGTAAAAATAATAATAAACTGGAGAGTGAATACGCCTGGTACAATCAGACCTTAGGTCTTGGCTTTTATGAATATTTTTTACTGTGTGAATCCATCGGGGCAAAGGCTCTTCCTGTATTAAACGTAGGCTTTGCCTGCCAGTATCAGTCTAATGAAATGGTAGATAGAGATTCTGAGGAATTTAAAGAATTTTTGCAGGATGCAATAGATTTAATTGAATTTGCAAATGGCGATGAAAATACAAAGTGGGGCAAAATTCGAATTAAAATGGGGCATCCCAAACCCTTTAATTTAGAAATGCTTGGTATCGGTAATGAACAGTGGCAGACTGAAAAGGCGGACTTCTTTGAAAGATACGTACTGTTTGAAAGGGCAATTCATGAATATGCTCCCTATATTAAGCTTATAGGCTCTGCGGGCCCTGACATTACTTCCAAACGCTACACAATGGCCTGGGATTTTTATCGTAAAAATAAAAATATAAAGGATTTTGCTTATGCTTTAGACGAGCATTATTATGTAGCGCCTTCATATTTATTCGAACATAACGATTTTTATGATAACTATGACAGGGAAATAAAGGTGTTTGCCGGTGAATATGCAGCACATCCAATATGTGATTTTAACCGCCCTGATGCCAATACTTTATGGGGCGCTTTAGCTGAAGCCGCATTTTTAACAGGCGTAGAAAGAAACGGTGATGTAGTGGTGCTTGCTTCCTATGCGCCTTTATTTGCAAGGGTTAATTACGCCCAGTGGTCTCCGGATATGATTTGGTTTAACACAGACATTTCTTACGGAAGCCCCAGCTACCACGTACAGAAAATGTATGCTTCCAATATGGGAGATGAGACAATTAAGGTATTTGATTTAAATTCCTCAATTAAAGAAGGAATTTATTACAATGTATCAAGAGATTCAAAGACCGGTGAAAGAATAATTAAGCTAGTTAATTCCAATGATAGGGATATTGAAATCACCTTTGACATAGAAGGAAACTACAATAAAAATATTAAAATAATTTCTTTAACCGGGCCTGAAAAGAATGCTTACAATTCAATAGAAAAGCCTTTATGTGTAAATACAAGTGAAGCAGTTCTTGATTCAAATAAGATTAAGATATCAAAATATTCATTTAATGTATTAAGATTTTAAGAGGGGTTTGACCAGCTGGTTAATTATTTGTAAATAATTTTTACATATACTTGAAAAAGTGTAGGAGGGTTCTATATTATGACAGACGATCAGGTAAAAAAACTTGAATATCTGGGAGTGAACCTTGAGGAAACATTGGAGCGTTTTGTAGATAATGAAGCATTGTATTTAAAATGCCTAAATAAGCTGCTGGAGGATAAAAATTACGGCAACATGTTAAAGGGCATTGAGGATAACGATGCTGAGGCTGCTTTTGATGCAGCACATGCGTTAAAGGGCGTTTCTGCCAACCTCGGGCTAAATAAGCTTTACAGTGAGATGAAAATCATCACTGAGGTTTTCAGAAGCGGATCAACTGATTTTGATTCAAAAAATTTATCGCGTATTGATGATTCATACAAAGAAGCTGTAAGGATAATTAAAGAACTCTGACTCTTATAAAAAATCAGGTCTAAGGCCTGATTTTTTTGTTGTCATCAAACTATATTTTGCACAATATCTAGTTTTTTCTCTTGTAAAATTTCCAATATATAGTACAATAAAAATGGTAATTACTAAAATTAGGTGGATTTTATATTATTATGTTTTTTATAGATGGCGAAGGCTTCAATACTAAGGCAGAGTATGATCTTGCTGTTAAGGATAAAGAAATTATTGATAAAATTGAAGCTATTTGTGATTTGAATACTGAGGAAGGCATAAAAAAAGCGGTTGATATAGTCAAAACCGTCAGATTTAATTCTAAGCTTGGAGATAAATTTGATGATAAAATTTTTGATTTATATGAAAAGGTAAGAAGCGACGAATTTGTGCCGGTAAATAATTCGCTTAAAGCCGAGGCTAAGCAAAAGCCTGAAAGAAATAAAAAAAACAAAACAAAAGGTAAGCCCGAAAACCAGCCGATAGATCCAAAATTAAAGGAAAAGGTTAAAAAAGAAATTAAAAAGCAGAACAGGGAAAGAACTTTTTTGATAATTATTCTTTTGTTTATAGCTGCGTTTTCAATAGGCTATTTTATAAAATATTATTCAGACGCCAGAAAAACCCAGCGTCAGGCAGAAGAATTAAACGAATTAAAGGATGATAAATTTGCAGACATTTTAAAAAATGTTACGCCCTCCGTTAAAAAGGAATATTCAGAGGAGGTTGTGATTCCTGATATCCTTGATGAATATCTGGCTTTATATAATAAAAATAAAAGTCTAATCGGATGGATAAAAATAGCCGATACTATAATTGACTACCCTGTGATGCAGACTACAGACAACGAATATTACCTTAAACATGATTTTAATCAGAATAAGGATTCTAACGGATGCATATTCCTTGACTGTAACTGTGATGTTATTTTAGGCAATGATAACTTTATACTTTACGGGCATCACATGAAGAACGGTAAAATGTTTTCCTCGATTATAAAATATGCTAATCAGGATTTTTACGAGGAGCATAAGACCATTTTATTCGATACGATTTACGAAAAGGGTGAATACGAGGTTATGTATGCTTTTCGTTCACGTATATACAATGCTGATGAGGTTACTTTTAAGTACTATCAGTTTATAGACGCCAATTCCTACGAAGAATTTGCTTCGGCAATGGAGGAAATGGCGAATTTGTCGTTGATAAATACCGGTGTGACAGCCGAATACGGAGATAGGCTGTTAACACTTTCTACCTGCGACTATCAGGAAGATAAAAACGGAAGATTTGTAGTTGTTGCTAAAAAAATCGACTAAGCGCTGGCTTTAAGGAGAAAACAACATGGGAGTATTTAAATCTACAAAGAAAATGTCAAGAAGGACGAGAAAGGCGGTACGTCGTGCACTTTCCGGTGTATGTATGGCCAGTGCCCTTATAGTGGCTTTGGTACCTGCGCGTATTACAACCGCTTACGTGGCACCTACAATAAACAACACCTATTCTTATGGTGTTGAGGCTTCTGATTTTACTAATCTTTCAGACTTTGACGCAGACCTTAAATCTGTAGATTTAAGTAAATACGGCACCACAGGATATACGGATTCTGATTCTACCATTCATAAGACAATGACTGTTAAGCAGTTATCATCAGGTGCCTATGAAATAGGATGGCAGTTTAAACTATATACTCTTGCTTCCTCAGGTAAAGGCGTTATCTGTGAATACAATTCAATGTATGCAACAGGTACTCTTGAGATTGCTTCACTTTTACCCTTGTCATACCTTGTTGTTGAAGAAGATTTCTTTAACAATTTTTTTGATGCACATTCTGCTGCCAAAACTTCAAATACTGAATATGCCACCATTAAGTCATCACCCCAAAATTATACAACAACATCAATTAAATCAAAATATTATATTACTTCAGTAAGCAATACCATCGACAACTCCCTCGACCAGTATTGGATTGAAAAATATTTCCCGGAACAGTTTAATACCTATAAGACTTCCTATAATACATGGGTTATTGATAAAGCTAAATATGATAAATATCTGGTTGATCTGGACGCCTATAATACAGATCCATCTTCAGGCACTGCTCCTGCAGTTGTTGAAAATCCAGGTGAATGCCCTAGTTGTACCTGCTGGATTGCAGATATGGACATTACCAATAAATACAAATATTTCTGCGCGGCGCAGCCCTATTACAGAGATAAATTAAACGGTATTGCTACCGCTGAAACATATACCCTTGAAAAGGTAGTGGATTCAAGAAACGGTTCCACTACACCCGTTACTTACTGCTATATGCCAAAGGGAACTCCCAATCAGCAGCTTAACTCTATCGATGTTAACGATGAATATGGGTTTTTAGGCAGCAACTGGACAACAGTTTTAGGTATCGGTGATAACGCTTTTAAGGATACAGCCAACGTTACTTCCTTAAAGCTTGCAGATGAAATTAAATATATCGGTGATTATGCTTTCTATAATTCCTTCGTTGAATCAATTTCCTTTGATAACGTAATGGATATCGGAAACAGAGCCTTTAAAAACTGTACAAGACTTAAGACTATTAATTTATCAAATACAACCAAAAACATCGGTACAGAAGCGTTTTACGGATGTAATTCCTTAAGGTCACTCTCGCTTCCTGAATCAATTGATTATATTGGTCCTGGTGCTTTTGCCACATGTACAGCTTTGGTTACTTTAGATTTGTCTGCAATTAACCAAAACAGCTGTAATATCGATAATTTTGCTTTTTATGATGATATTGCCTTAACCAGCATTTCCTTCTCTGATTCGATTGCAAGAATCGGTGAAGGTGCCTTTGCCTGCGGTATGGGTGTTACGGGTAATTTAACAAGATTTAATTTCCCGGATCATATTTCCAACGCAAACGGTATAGGTAATTTTGTACTTGCAGGCCGTACCAATATAAAGGAAGTTACAATGCCTTCAGACTACGGCCGGTCTACAGCTGTAGAGCTTCCATACGGTGTTTTCTATAACTGTATCAATTTGGAAAAATTAACCTTCCCTGCTGACGGCGGCGGCTCCTGTGGTTATGTATCTTACGGTTCTTATGGTTCCGGTGATGATAAGCGCACTATTTTTGATACCATTCAGACTGCATCCTTCTGTGTATACGGTCCCGAAACAAATGCCGCAGGTAAGGTTGCATCACCACGTTTAAGCACCTGGGGCTTAAAGACAGGTCTTGATAATGATGTTCCATATATTTATACAAATTCATCAGGTGAACATGTAGAAATTTCAAACGGTCAGTATATTCTTATTATCGATGATGAGGGTGTTCTTCAGTCCTGTTCTTTTGCTAACAGTGACATGAAAACGGAAGCTCTTGCAAACGGTCTTGATTTGGAAATTCCAGAATACGTAGGAGATACAAAGGTTACAGGAATTGCTACGGACTGTTTCCTTGATCCGGACGTTCACGATAATATTAAGACTATTACAATTGCAGATAATACTATTTCAGAAATCGCTGCAGAAGCCTTCAAGGGCTGCACAAGACTTACAGAAGTACATATAGGTAATTCGGTTACAAAAATCGGAGCATCTGCTTTCGAAGGCTGCAAGAATTTAACCTATGTTGAATTTGATACACCTGTAAACGGCTATTCCTCCTTCCCGGTTGAAAATATCGGCGAAAAGGCCTTTGCTACAGGCTCTGATTCCCTTATTTTTGAAGGAGATATCGATACTTCCTACGGTCCTTTTGTATGGGCTATGGGGCTTGATAACTATGTAGATTCAGACCTTGGCACAAGAGTATGCTATAAGACAGGCTATCCTACTTACCTTACTGTAATTGTAGATAACCGTAACGGTCTTCCTACCCTTGTAGATCATCCTCATTACGAGCTTATAAATAAATATTCACAGACTGAAGGCAATGCTGTTAATTACATCGATGCTGAAGGTAATGCACAGACTGCAAGCTGGCAGTTAACAGACAGATACGAAAATTTAGGCAACGAATTTTACGATTATACGGATGCTTCAAATCCAATCCTTTACACTTATTCAATTTCTCTTCAGGAAGAGAAGATGATTAAGGCTGCTTTAAACCTTGATGTACCTGCAGGCATTAAATCAATTGATACCTACGGATTTATTAACAATACCTCCAAACAGAATGAAGCCTTATCAGGACCTACATCAAATACAGTTAACGTTTCAAAATATTTATCGCCCTTAATTAAAAATTATGCGGTGGATGGAGAAACGATTATTACTGCAGATACAATCGATACCTATAAAAAATACGGTTTGTTTAAGGGCTATTACGGCGATTATACAGTTACGGAAGACGGCTCATCCGTTAAGGCAGATTATAATGGTGATTCAAAGGATGCGGCTTTATATGAATTAGAAGCAATCGGAAACGACAGAATAGAATCAATTACGCTTCATACCGTTGAATATTTACCCGACTATGCCTTTTATTCCTGTGAAAAATTAAGCAGTATCACACTTGGAGATTCCATGCAGGATTTAGGAACTGCTCCCTTTACGGGATGTACTTCCCTTACTGGTATCGGCTCCACAACTGACGGAGTTATCTGCTACAACGGTATTGTTTATTCTGAAAATGATGACAGTACCTACAATATCGTAGAAGTGCTTTCAGCCAGAGGTAAGTCTGTAGGCAGCAAGAAGATTAAGGTAAGTGATGAAGACCCTTATCTTGCCAATGTTTCAACCATTTCTGACGGAGCTTTTGAAAACTGTGATTATATTTCCGGTGTAGACTTTAGAGGTGTTGATTTACTTACTGAAATTCCAGACAACTGCTTTAAGGACTGCGATACCTTAAACCAGGTTATTTTACCCGATAACATTACTTCTATCGGACATAATGCTTTTGCAGGTGCCATGGAAGGTATAGAGCTTGTATGCTACGGCACTGAAGTTTATCTTCCTTCAGATGCCTTCGGCACAAAGACTATAGCCGATGATAATGAATATGTTGAAGCAAAGAGAGTAATTTCCTACAAGGATTCTGCAGTAAGAAAAGCAGCAAGAGACCTTTCGGCGGATGTTTCAGAAACGTTAGACGATACTGTTAAGGTACAGTTCTTTGATTACGATGGTACCGAGCTTTCAGATTTAATATATGTAGATGTAGGTTCAAGCGTATCCTTAGAGGATATTCCAAAAGATCCTCTAAGAACCGGTTATTCCTTTTCGGGCTGGAATAAAGCTTTAACAAACATTACAACTGACTCTGTTATTGTGGCTACCTATACTCAGAATGCAAGTGATTCATCTTCAACAGTTTCAGATAATAATACTACATCTGATTCGAATACTAACACAAGCACCTCTGGTGGCACTACAAGCACTTCAACAGCTGCTTCAAATACAACTCTTTATACCTTAACTGTTACTAATGGTAACGGTTCAGGCTCCTATGCAGAGGGGGCTACGGTTATTATTACCTGTACAAATCCTCCTTCAGGCTATGTATTTGATAAGTGGGTTACAAACAATTCTGATTTAGGTATTGCCTCTGTTAATGTTGCGGCTACAACACTTAAGATGCCGGCCCATGAAGCTTCGGTTGAGGCTACCTTTAAGGCTGCTCCGTCCAACACTTCAGGTTCAGGCTCGGGTTCTGAATCTTCAGGTTCACAAACCTCTACAAAGACTGACACAAATACCGGCAACACCATTGTTATTTCAAAATCCGGTATTTCAAATACAAGCCTTGCATCTGCATCTGTTACAGGATCCTCTGATAATTATGTCATCAGAATTACTGAAACAGCAGCAGCTACTGCAGCAGTTGAAAAGGCTTTAACAAACGAGTACGGTTCCCTTGATGCAATTAGATACACGGCAATGGACATTACTCTTTATGATGCAACAGGTACAAATAAGATTACTGACTATTCAGGCTTAAGCATTACAATTACACTTCCATTACCTGATGTACTTGCTTCCTATGCAGGCAACAATAAGGTAGCAGGCGTTGTAAATGAAAAGCTTGATAAGCTTAATCCTAAATTTACATCAATCGATGGTGTTCCTTGTATCACCTTTACGGCCACACATTTTTCACCTTATACGATTTATGTGAATACAGCCAATGCTTCTGCAACTGCAGGCACCACTATTGATGCATCACCAAAAACCGGTGACGGCATTCAGCCAAAGTGGTTTTTGGTTGCAGGCCTTGCAGCCTTATCAATCGCATTATTCTTTATGAAGGACAAAAAAACAGTATCTGATAAAGCTTTTGCATAGGAATTTAAATGTCTAAGAAAACTATTAGAAGAATAACAGGTGCGGTATTGATTATTGCCTCCTTGGTAGTCTGTCAGATCCCCGTAGAGGATGTAAACGCAGAGGATACTAAATCCGTCACCTCAGAATTTGAATTAAACGGCACCACATTGGTTAAATACACAGGCACGGCTAACGTCGTGTCTGTTCCTGATACTGTTAAAATAATAGGAGAGGAAGCCTTTGCGGACAATACTTCTTTAAAGACAATTAATTTACCTTCTTCAATAGAAAAAATAAGCTATGCAGCATTTTCAGGCTGTATAAATTTAACAAAAGTTACTATTCCCGATAATTGTGAAGAAATAGGAATTGCGGCTTTTTGTAACTGTTCTAAGTTAGAAACGGTTAAATTTGGTGTAAGCACAAAAGCCTTAGGCACAGGTGTATTTACAGGCTGCCATAAATTATCCTCTGTTACCGGCAATGATTATTTTGTATGTGTGGACGGCGCTATTTACGATGATGAAATGGAAACTTTATATGAACTTTTACAGAATGCAAAGGTAAAGAAATCCGTTTCTTCCAATGATTACGTTAATTTAACTACCTATAAAATGCCTGATTCGGTTAAAAAGATTAAGCCCTATGCTTTATATGGCTGCAGAAACATTGACACGCTGGAGCTTTCTCCTTTCTTAAATGAAATTCCTGCCCATGCTTTTTCTTACTGCAACGGTTTAAAAACTGTTAAAATTCCATATTCAGTTAATTTAATCGATATGAAGGCCTTTGAAAACTGTGTTAATTTAGAAGATGTTGAAATCCCTGCTTCGGTTACCTTTATTCACGAAACGGCTTTTGACGGATGCTCTAAATTGAATATTATTGCGCCTGAAGCTTCTTATGCCTATAAATGGTTTTTGAATTTTGATAATACTCCTGTCAACATTATCGATAACGAGGATAATGATTGGGTTGATGCATCAAGCAATAATTTAATAGATATAAATAGTCAGACTAAAAAAGAAATAGAAGGTCTTATCGGTGAAACTATAATTGTAGGCCGTCAGGCATTTTTCTTTATCGATAATACAGCTCTTACCGTTAACGGACATGATGCGACAGAAGATTATACTGATATTGTTAAACAGATGGAAACTGTTTTACAGACAGAGACTAACGGTAAAGGCTTATCCTTACCTAAATTTGCTGTTATAGAGGATAAAATTGCAGGAAAAGCCTTTTATGGAGACAATACATTAACTGAATATGAAATTTCTAAAGGTATAACTTCAATTGGGGACTTTGCTTTTGCAAGAACTAATCTTTCTACGATTACCATTCCTGATTCCGTCACCCACATAGGGTATGGAGCTTTTTATCACTGCGATAATTTAACTACGGCTTTGGTGCCTTCAACGGTTACGGATATTGAGCCTTCGGCCTTTGCAAATACCAGAATGCTTGAAAACTGGTACTTATACGGAGCTTCTGATTATTTAATTATGGGTGACGGTATTTTAGTTGCCTATAAGGGAAGTGATACTAATGTTTCCATTCCTGAAGGGGTTAAACAGATTGGGCCTGAATGCTTTAAAAACAAGGGCCATATAATGGAAGTTTCTTTTCCTGAATCCTTAACGCGGGTATGCGAAGAAGCCTTTTACGGCTGCTCTAATTTACGCACCGTTACAGGGGGCATGAACTTAGTGACTATAGAAGACAGAGCCTTTTACGGGTGCCCTTTAAATACCATAAGATTGGTGGATACTGTTAAGGAAATCGGTCTTGATGCTTTTAATTTATCCGTATCGAGTCTGTCTGATGCATATAAAACTGTTGTATTTCAGGGAACAGAATTACCAAAGGTTACTTATAACAAGACTACGTCGAGACTTACGAATTCTTCTTACAGAGAGGATGCCCTTGAAGGCGTTAAGGTTGCAATTGTAAGTTCAGAAGAAATTGACAGAGTAGATACGGTTTTAGACAGAAATTATTCCGGCTTCAGCGGTCTTATATGCGTTATTTCCGAGCCTAATACCGAATATTTTAACGGAACACTTAGGATTATAGACTGTACACTGACTGCCGATGAAGCAAGCAAATTTTCTATTCCAAACACCATGTATATTTATGGTAAAGGATATAATTTTTTGCCTGATGAATTGTCAAGCGTTTTATATATGGCTTCGATTGGAGCTTATTATGAAGCTGTAAAAGAGCCTTTAGAAACGGTTTCTTTTGCAGGCAATACAGATAAATATGTATTGTTTATTACAAAGGATGAAGCTGTTAATCCTGAAATTAAGGAAGCGTATAAGCGTATTTACGCAGATACGGTGCCAGGGAACATTTCTACCTATGAAATTTCTGTAAAAGAAGAGGATTCAGAGGTTTATTTATCAAAATTTGGAAAGCAGACCCTTGAAATATTAATTAAGCTTCCTGATAATATGCCCACCACCAATCTTCACGTCATCTGTACAGATGAGGATGCACAACTTGAGGATTTAGGCTTCAGTGTTATAACTGTTGATAATGAACTTTTTGTGCAGTTTGAAATAAGCCACACGGGGCATTATGGCTTATATTCCTTTAATTCAACGGCTGTGTCTCAATATAACCTTGACACATCCCCTGATACTGGTGACAGGATTCATCCTAAATGGTTTTTGGCATTGGGGTTATTCTCACTTGGACTTGCACTTATATTTATAAAAGCTCAAGAAAACCAACTGCCTTTAGGCAGTGGGTGCTCTTGAACGAGATGCTGGGTTACAAGCCCAGTACCTCGTAAGGCACGTAGTGCCGCTTTTAGTAGAGCCGTAGCGAAGCGAATTGCGAATATCATTGACTAAAGGCAAAAGAAAAATAGCGTAATTACAGAAATCCGGAGTTAGTCTCCGGGTTTTCTTTTGCCAAAGGATAATGCCTATTGACATTGATTGCATAATTGTATACAATCGTACAGTAAATACAATTTTAACGTGGAGATGATAACAATGTCTATTAACGAAGAAGCTTTATTTTCACAGGATGCTGCAGATATGTTTACTAACAGACCTGTCTCAATGAATGAAAAGAACAATCTTTTACAGATTGAAGAGCATATGTACATCCTTGATGACGTTAAGAAGCCTAACGTTTTCAGAAATATGTTCCCTTATTCTGAAATTCCAAAGATTCCCTTTAACGATCGAACTGTTCCTCATAATATGCCAAAGAACATCTGGATTACTGATACGACCTTCAGAGACGGTCAGCAGTCACGTGCTCCCTATACTACAGAGCAGATTGTTACAATATACGATTATCTTCATCGTTTAGGCGGCCCTAACGGAATGATTAAGGCAAGTGAATTCTTCCTTTATTCAAAAAAGGACAGAGATGCCGTATATAAATGTATGGAAAGAGGCTATGAATTTCCAGAAGTAACAAGCTGGATAAGAGCTTCCAAGGAAGATTTTAAGCTTGTTAAGGAAATCGGCATGAAGGAAACGGGTATTTTGGTTTCCTGCTCGGACTATCATATTTTCCTTAAATTAAAGATGACAAGAAAACAGGCAATGGAACATTATTTATCCGTTGTAAGAGATTGTCTTGATGAAGGCATTGCAGTAAGATGTCACCTAGAGGATATTACAAGAGCTGATATTTACGGTTATGTAGTACCCTTCTGTGTAGAGCTCATGAAGCTTATGGATGAATATAAGATTCCAATTAAGATAAGAGCCTGTGACACCATGGGATACGGCGTAAACTTTCCTGGTGCCGTTATTCCGCGTTCTGTTCAGGGTATTATTTATGCAATTCACACCCATGCAGGTGTACCTCATGAATTAATTGAATGGCACGGTCACAACGATTTTTATAAGGCTGTATCAAATTCCACAACAGCCTGGCTTTATGGCTGTTCGGGTGTTAACACTTCTTTATTTGGTATCGGTGAGCGTACCGGCAACACACCTCTTGAAGCTATGGTATTTGAATATGCCCAGCTTAAGGGTGACCTTAACGGCATGGATACAACTGTTATTACAGAACTTGCAGAATATTACGAAAAGGAAATCGGATATCATATTCCGGACAGAACTCCTTTTGTAGGCAAGAACTTCAATGTAACCCGTGCAGGTGTACATGCTGACGGTCTTCTTAAAAATGAAGAAATTTACAATATTTTTGATACGGAAAAATTCTTAAACAGACCTGTTATCTGTGCTATTTCAAACACCTCCGGACTTGCAGGAATTGCTCACTGGATGAATTCCAAATTCAAGCTTACGGATGATAAGCAGGTTGATAAGAATTCAGAGCTTGTAAAGGCAGTTAAGGAAGCAGTTGATACAGAATATTCCAATGGTCGTGTTACCGTTATGACGGATGATGAAATAATGGCTTTAGTTAAGAAATATACAAAAGAACTTGGATTGGAGAAAATATGGGAAGCTACGACTTAAAGCAGGAAGTTACCGATAAATATTCTTTACGAGGACGTGTATTTAACAAAATCCGTGAAGACATCCTTTCAGGAAAATACAAAGAAAACGATGAACTTAAGGAAATTTCCATAGGCGAAGAATTAGGCGTATCAAGAACACCTGTAAGAGAGGCCTTCAGACAGCTTGAGCTTGAAGGACTTATTCAGATTGTACCTAATAAGGGCGCCTATGTTACAGGCATCACTATGGATGATGTAAAGGATATTTACATGATCCGTTCAAAGCTTGAAGGGCTTTGCGCTGCCTGGTCCTGTGAGCATATTACGGAAGAACAGCTTGAGGAAATGGAAGAAAACATTTATCTTGCCAAATTCCATGCAGAACGCGGTCATTTTGAACAGATGGCCGAGCTTGATTCAAGATTTCATGAAATCATGTATGAATCCTGCAATTCTAAAATGCTTGAGCATTTATTAAAGGACTTCCATCAGTATGTACAAAGAGTCAGAAAGAAAACTCTTTCCACAACCGAAAGAAGTCTTGCTTCCAACCATGAGCATCAGATGATTATGGAAGCAATAAAAGCTAAAGATCCTTTAAAAGCAGAAGAACTTGCTACGATTCATATTAATAATGCTTATCACAATATGGTTAAAAACGGTCTTAAGGAGGCTTATTCCAATGAATAAAATCCAAATGTCTACTCCCATAGTAGAAATGGATGGAGATGAAATGACAAGAATATTATGGAAGATGATTAAGGAGGAGCTTATTCTTCCATATGTTGACCTAAAGACTGAATATTACGATCTTGGTCTTGAAAACAGAAATTTAACAAAGGATCAGGTGACAAAGGATTCTGCCAAGGCTACCTTAAAATACGGGGTGGCTGTTAAATGCGCTACAATCACACCTAATGCCGCAAGAGTTAAAGAATATAATTTGTCTGAAATGTGGAAAAGTCCTAATGGCACCATAAGAGCAATGCTTGACGGTACGGTTTTCAGAGCTCCTATTATTTGTAAGGGCATTAATCCCTGTGTTTCTAACTGGAAAAAACCTATAACGATTGCCCGTCACGCTTACGGTGATGTTTATAAAAATGCTGAAATCAAAATACCAGGTGCTGGTAAGGCCGAGCTTGTGTTTACTGCAGAAGACGGTACAAAAACAAGAGAACTTATCCATGAATTTAAAGGCCCCGGTATTTTGCAGGGCATACACAACACAATCGATTCCATTTCAAGCTTTGCGTATTCATGCTTTAATTATGCTTTGGAAACAAAGCAGGATTTATGGTTTGCCACAAAGGATACGATCTCAAAGAAATATGACCATACCTTTAAAGATATTTTTGCCGATATTTATGAAACAGAATATAAAGAAAAATTTGAAGAGGCCGGCATTAAATATTTCTACACTTTAATTGATGATGCGGTTGCAAGAGTCATGAAGGAAGAAGGGGGATTTATCTGGGCCTTGAAAAATTATGACGGGGATGTAATGAGCGACATGGTATCGAGTGCTTTTGGCTCGCTTTCCATGATGACAAGTGTTCTTGTGTCTCCTAAGGGAGTATTTGAATATGAAGCAGCACACGGCACCATTCAAAAGCATTATTACAGATATTTAGAGGGTGAGACTCCAAAGTCAAATCCTGTTGCCACTATTTTTGCCTGGAGCGGAGCTTTAAAGAAACGAGGAGAGCTTGATTCTAATAAAGAACTTGAGGCTTTTGGAGAAAGACTTGAAGGTGCTGTTATTAAAACGATCGAAAGTAAAATTATGACAGCAGATTTATCAAGAATATGTTCTTTACCTAATGTAAAGACAGTCAATACCCACGACTTTTTTGAAGCAATTAAAGCTAATATGTAATTATTAAAAGGACACTCTTCTGAGTGTCTTTTTTTACCTATAGGAAATTTATAAAAGCTAAAGAAAACCCACTGCCTTTAGGCAGTGGGTGCTCCCCTGCGAGGTGCTTTGTTACAAGCATAGTACCTATTAAGGCACGTAGTGCCGCTTTTATATGATCCGTAGCGAAGAAAATTGCGAATATCATTGACTTAGGTAAAAAGGCATGCCAAGGATGCGCAGTTTCGCAGGCGAAACTCTTTTTTAATTTAATTGACACGTATTTAACAATCTATTATAATCATTATGTATTTTAGTCTTAAATTTTTGAATACGGAGATAATTATGGACGACAAAAATATTTCACAAGCCGTTATATCAAGACTTCCCAGATACTTACGTTACCTTGGAGAATTAAAGGATTCAAATGTTGAAAGAATTTCCTCCCAGGAATTATCCGAGCTTATGCATGTTACGGCATCCCAGATAAGACAGGATTTTAACAATTTCGGAGGCTTCGGCCAGCAGGGCTACGGCTATAAAGTAAATTATTTATATGATGAAATTGCAAAGATTTTAGGTATTAATAAAACCCATCATCTTATCATTGTAGGTGCCGGTAATTTAGGACAGGCACTTGCCAATTACATGAATTTTGAAAGAAGAGGCTTTCATTTTACCGGAATATTTGACTGTAACGAAGCGCTTTACGGCAAAAAGATAAGAGACATGTACGTTCAGCCCATGGATAATCTTGAAAGCTTTGTTAAGGATAATGATATAGATATTGCTGTATTAACTATTCCTAAGACCTCAGCCGTTAAAGTGGCTGAGCAGCTTGTTAACTGCGGCGTTAAGGCCTTTTGGAATTTTGCACATGTTGACTTAAATGTTCCTAAGGATATTGTGGTTGAAAATGTTCATTTGTCGGATTCTCTTATGAAGCTTACCTACAATATTACCTGTAAGGAACAGGCAGTGGATTAATCGGAGGAATTATGTCCAGAAAAGAAGAGGTATTTATACCGGCTTTAAAGGATAAAAAAATACCGATATTAACGCTTGATAATACCTGGCACAGGCTATTTACCCAGACAGATCCAAGCCCTGAAATAATAAAACTAGAAGAAGAATTAAATGAATTACTTAAAAAGCAGGGTAAATTAAATATAAAGACCAAGGAAGTAAGAAGCTTAAAGAAAAGGTTAATGGATGAAATAGTGGAGCTTATGGACGAAATTTCCACTAACCCTTCTAAGAAAACCGAAAAGAAGCTTAATGAAAACAAGCGTTTAATCGAAGAATGTAATGATAAGCTTTCTGAATTCGGAGATGATTTATATGACATTCCAAAGCGTATTCAGAAAGTTAATTATGAGCTTATGCTTGCCACTATGGAAGTCTGCTACGAACAGATACAGGATAATAACCTTGATATTGATGAAATATCAAAATGGGTAGATGAAATGAGAATTGAACTTAAGAAAAAGGTTGTTATTAAACAACAAAAGCTTAAGAGAAATCAAAATTTTTATACCTATATGCATGATATATTCGGAGCAGATGTAATTAATATTTTTGATATGAAATACAATGTAGAGCCTTTGGTTGAAAGCGAAACTCACAGCAACAAAAAGAACAAAAATGAGAAATAGCTTTTCTTGACGTTACATAGTGTAAATGATATATTTTTTTAGTGTGCTTTTTTAGTGAAAGGAATTTTTATATGGACGATTATGTCGCGATATTGCTGATAATTTTAATTGTTTTGGTAGTTGCAGATTTAGTAATACGTTTAGTAAAAGGAAAAGGTAAAGATTTAGAATCGGAGGATGAAATAATTTCAATGGTTAATGAAGGCACAGAGCTTGGTGTCTTGGAAACAAGTGAAGCTGCCATGATTAACAATATTTTTGATTTTGCCGACAAGGAAGCCGGAGACATTATGACAAAGCGCTCTAACATTGTGGCAATTGATAAAGAAACAGGTTTTATTGAAGCACTTAACTTTATGCTTTCAAATAATAATTCAAGATATCCTGTGTATGATGAAAACTTAGACCATGTTATCGGCATTCTTTATTTAAAGGATGCAATGCGGTTTCATGCCAAGGATAAAAATCTTGATATGCCCATTTGCGAAATAAAAAATCTGATAAGAAAAGCAATGGTGGTGCTTGAGACTACAAAGATTGATGATTTATTCAAGGCGATGCAGTCTAAAAAAACTCAGATGGCAATTGTGGTGGATGAATACGGCCAGACTTCAGGTTTAATTGCCATGGAGGATATTCTTGAAGAAATAGTTGGTAACATTATGGACGAATACGATGTGGAAGAAAAACACATACGTAAAACAGGCGCCGATTCCTATGTTATTGACGGCTTTACTTCTTTAGAAGAAATATCAAAAACACTGGGTGTTGAATTTGACGTTGATAATTTTGAAACTCTTAACGGCTTCATGATTTCAAAGTTAGACAGACTGCCAGAAAAGAATGAAGATTTTAAAACAGAAGTCTCGGGATATGAATTTTCGGTTTCAAAGGTTGAAAACAGAATGATTTCCAAGGTGTCTGTTAAGAAAATAGATGAAACAAAGAAAGACGAGGAATAATTATGTCAGGACATTCAAAATTTGCCAACATTAAGCACAAAAAGGAAAAAAACGATGCTGCAAAGGGTAAAATCTTTACAATTATCGGAAGAGAAATTGCCGTAGCGGTTAAGGAAGGCGGTCCCGATCCTGCCAATAATTTTAAGCTTGCAACAGTTATTGCCAAGGCTAAAGCAAACAACGTGCCAAACGATACAATTGAACGCGGCATCAAGAAGGCTGCAGGTGAAGGCAGCGGTGTAAACTATGAATACTGTACCTACGAAGGCTATGGCCCTAACGGTATTGCAATTATTGTAGACTGTCTTACAGACAATAAGAACAGAACAGCAGCCAATGTTAGAAGTGCTTTTACAAAGGGTCAGGGCTCCATCGGTACTCAGGGCTGCGTTTCCTTTATGTTTGATAAGAAGGGACAGATTATTATTGATAAGGAGGAGTGCGACATGGATGCCGATACATTAATGATGACGGCTCTTGACTGTGGCGCAGAAGACTTTTCTGAAGAAGAAGACTGCTTTGAAATTTTAACCGATCCAGATGAATTTGATAATGTGTTAAAGGCTATGGAAAAGGAAGGCTTAACCTATGCTTCTGCAGAGGTTACAATGATTCCTCAAAACTACGTAAGCCTTACAGATGAAACTGCAGTCAAGAATTTAAACAGAACATTGGATTTACTTAATGAAGATGACGATGTTCAGAATGTTTACACTAACTGGGAAGAAGAATAAATATCAAGGAGAACATATAAATGAAACAGGAAACAATTTGCGTTCAGGGAGGATATACACCTGGTAATGGTGATCCTCGAATAATGCCTATTATTCAGAGTACTACCTTTAAATATTCATCAAGCGATGAAATGGGACAGCTTTTTGATCTTGAGAGGGACGGTTATTTTTATACAAGACTTGCCAATCCTTCCAATGACTACGTTGCAAAGAAAATCTGCGAGCTTGAAGGCGGTGTTGCAGCAATGCTCACTTCTTCTGGCCAGGCTGCCAATTTCTATGCAGTATTTAATATCTGTGAAAACGGTGACCACTTTATTATGTCCAGTGCCATCTATGGCGGCACCTTTAACCTTTTAAAGAACACTATGGCTAAGATGGGCATTGAAGCAACTGTTGTTGATCCTGACTGCACCGAAGAAGAGCTTAATGCTGCTTTCAGACCTAACACCAAGTGCGTATTCGGTGAATCCGTTGCTAATCCGGGCCTTAACGTTTTTGACTTTGAAAAATTTGCCAAGGCTGCTCATGCACATGGATGTCCATTAATTGTAGATAATACCTTCCCTACACCCATTAATTGTCAGCCCTTTAAATTTGGAGTTGACATTGTTACACATGCTACCACCAAATATATGGACGGTCATGCAGCTACAGTGGGCGGCTGTATCGTTGATTCCGGTAATTTTGACTGGGATAAATATGCAGATAAATTTCCGGGGCTCTGCACACCTGATGAAACCTATCATGGTATTACTTACACACAGAAATTCGGTAAGGGTGCTTACATTACAAAATGTACCGCGCAGCTTATGAGAGATTTTGGTTCAATTCAGTCTCCTCAGCATGCTTTCTACATTAATTTGGGCCTTGAAACTCTTGCATTGAGAATGGAAAGACATTGTGCAAATGCTTTGGAGGTTGCAAAGTGGCTTGAAGCTAATCCAAAGGTTAAGTGGGTTAACTATCCAGGCCTTAAATCAAATAAATATTATGAGCTTGCTCAGAAATATATGCCTAAGGGTACTTCGGGCGTTATCACCTTTGGCCTTGGTACAAAGGAAGCTTCTGCCAGGGTTATGGATAATCTTAAGATGATTGCTATCGTTACACATGTAGCAGATGCACGCTCCTGTGTGCTTCATCCGGCATCTCATACTCACAGACAGATGAGTGAACAGCAGCTTATTGAAGCCGGTATTTCACCTGATTTAGTAAGACTTTCTGTCGGTATTGAAAACGTTGAGGATATTATTGCGGATCTGGATCAGGCTATAGGTTAAAATTGGGGGATAAATTCAATATGGACAGACTTGCGATTGTAGTACCATGTTACAACGAGGAAGAGGTTTTAAGGATTGCATCAAAGGCATTAAGAGATGTACTTTCAGATCTTATTAATAAAGATAAAATTTCAGAAGACAGCTATGTTTTATTCGTAAATGACGGCTCAAAGGATAAAACCTGGAGCTTAATCGAAGAAGAACATGAAGCTTATCCAGACAAAATATTTGGTGTTAAGCTTGCAGGAAATGTTGGACATCAGTACGCACTTACAGCAGGTCTTCTTACTGCAATGCAAATGTGCGATATGTCTGTTTCGATTGACGCAGACCTACAGGATGACGTTGATGTTATCGAAGAAATGGTTGATAAATTCCACGAAGGTAAGGATATTGTATACGGTGTAAGAAAAAAACGTGATACAGATACCTTCTTTAAACGTTTTACGGCCCAGAGCTTTTATAAGCTTATGAAGGCCATGGGAGTTAAAACCGTTTATAACCATGCTGATTTCAGACTCATGAGCAGGCGTGCAATGGAACAATTTTCGGAATATAAGGAAGCAAATCTTTTCCTAAGAGGTATGATTCCGCTTATCGGCTATGAAACTGACTGTGTTTACTATGACCGTAAGGAAAGAGTGGCAGGAGAAAGCAAATATCCCTTAAAGAAAATGCTTGCACTTGCTTTTAACGGAATTTCATCCTTCTCCGTTAAGCCTATTTCAATGATTACAGGTCTGGGAATAACAATTGTAATACTCAGCATTTTTGCGGCTGTATATGCTTTAATTTCTTATTGCTTTGGTTACGTTGTTGCCGGCTGGACATCGCTTATTTTATCCATATGGTTTTTGGGCGGTGTACAGCTTGTATGTATCGGTTTAATTGGCCAGTACATTGGTAAGATTTATATCGAGGTTAAGCATCGACCCAGATATAATATCGAAAAGGTTCTGTCTGACAAGTAAAATAATAGGGGAATAAAATGGACTTAAACTTAAAGAAGAGCTGGTTTGGGTACACTAATTTTATAATTTTCTTAACAATGATGAGTGTATATTTATATACACTCTTTGTTGCGCTTGTGGATAGTGTTGAAATAAATTTGGGTGTCGCAGTTTACGTTTTTGATATAAATTTGTCCTATATTCTCGCAGCAAGCCTTTTTATCATAACAGTAGGTCTGTTTATTTTACTATCCCTTTTAAAAAGAAAAATAATTATTAAAAAATCACTTTCTTTAGTTTTTAAGGAAATTGTTTATTTTATTCTTTCACTTGCATTGCTGGGCCTGTTTATATATTTAAATTTTAAGCCTGAAGCAGAAATTGATGCTGTAAAATTTAATGTAAATCAGTTTACAAATTTAACCGATGTTTTCTATGGAGATAAAG
>CAVIIX010000026.1:0-26977 GCA_963643225.1 Lachnospiraceae bacterium | reverse complement strand
TAAGCAACACTTCTCTCTGCTTGTGTTATGCAGAGAGAAAAATGTTCAACTTTTTGTGTCCAAAGTATTGACATAGGTCCAATTTTAGATATTCACTTAAAGTCGGAACAGATATTGAAGTTGATAAAGTTCTTGAAAACAAAGAATACAGAAATGATGTACAGTTGACCGATACTACTCCTTCCATAATTACTAATCAAAAAGGCACACATAATTATCCTTTAGTAATGAAGGCCTCACATATCAGAGAAAATATTTTTACTGAGGAAGAAGCCAAAGCACATGGACTAAAAGTTGACAAAAAAATCAATTATCATGGTTTAGGTAAAATACTTTTCCTTGAAGTAATCAATGACCTTGACAAAATAACTTTTGCCTATAGGGGTACAAAAAATGCAGATAATGCAGAAAGAAGAGAAAACTATTTTCTGTTAATATCACAGCATACAGATTCGGATGGTGAGGTTATAAATGTTCCTGTTTATATAAATGAAAAAGCTCAAGTAAACGAGGTATTCATTGATACTAATAAAATTGCTACAGTTTTTGGAAGAAGTAGTCTTGAAGATTATATTAAAAAAGAAATAGAAAAGGGTAATCTTGTAAGAATCAAAAAAGCATCAAACCCAGTGAACGGCACAGCACCAATTGCTGGCGGTTATAGGAAAGATGCTTCTTTAACAAAGATTATATCACACGATAATAATTCTGTCAAACTTTCCTCAAAGGTAGACTCCGATGGCAACACACTCAGCATCGGACAGCAGAATTTCTTTGCTAAGTCAAAGGCAAGGGATGATATGGGCAGACTTGTAAAGGTTTATCATGGCACTAAAGAAGCTGGCTTTAACGTATTCAACAACAATTATTCAGATGATGAAATGAGCTTCTTCTTTACCGATAGTCCTTCTATTGCAAAAACCTATAGCGGAACAGATAACATTTATAGTCCGAATAGAATTGACGAAGATAAAACGAATAAAGAAAGCGCTAACTATGCTGTTTATCTTAATCTTGAAAATCCTTTGATTGTAGAAGGCTACAACAATAATTGGGATGAGCTGGAAGCAATAGGCAATGTTGAAAAACAGTTTGAGTATATTTATGTCAATGGTGAAAAGGAAGATGGAACATTTTCACTTGAATGGCAAGACTTAGACGATATCGATGCATCTGTAAATTACAACATGACCGAAGAAGAAATGGAAGATGCTTTCGGAAAAGATATCACTATTAAAATCTTTGAAGGCCAGGATGGATTTACGAATGTTGCAATCGATAATTATGGTTACTTACTTCCTACTACAACAAGAGATTATGCGCTGTATGCAAAATTAAGAGGATATGATGGTGTTATCTTTAAAAATATTATTGATGATGCACTTGGCAGCGGCACAGAAATTTCAAATGTGTATGTAGCTTTTGACAGCGCTCAAATAAAGAGTGTAAATAATTTAAGTCCTACAGACAGCGATGATATCAGATATTCAAAGAAGGTAGATGAACACACAGCCGAGCTTTTGAAACAGACTAAGAGACTTGAAAAGGAAAACACAGGTCTTAAAGAGGATGTTGAAAGACTTGGGTTGGAGGTGCGAACAAAATTCCGGACTTCTATAGAACTCTGAAAGTAACTTTTTATGTATTCAAAAGAACAAAAGGATATTGCATTACGTATATATCATCAAACAGAGTCAGCAACTGAAACTATTAGGATTCTAGGTTATCCTTCACGTACAAATCTTTATATATGGATTGCTGAAGAAAATACTCCGCCTAAACAAAGGGAAGAACATCCAATAATTGATAATCCTCATGATCATCCACGAAATCATCCAATAGAAGTAAAATTAAATGCAATTCATCGTTGCTATGAACTCGGAGAAAATGTCAATGATATTCGCAATTTGCTTCGCTACGGCTCTACTAAAAGCGGCACTACGTGCCCAACTAGGTACTGGGCTTGTAACAAAACACCTCGCGGGGAGCACCCACCGCCTAAAGGCAGTGGGTTTTCTTGAGCTTTTATAAATACTCACTACCGTTATTATTACAGAAGTTACGATATGAAAAGTGGTTAACAGATATAACTGAGCTTCCTGATGATACGAAGGCAGAGATGGATAGAACGTTTGCAAAGTTTAGCAAGCTGGACATTTATATCTTGGTAAAAGACGTTGGCATTTTAGATGAGGAAATATGCCGAATGGAAATGTGTGATTTTGTGGTGACACCGCTTTTCAGAAAGTTGTTGGATGAAGATGATAGTATCCGTTCAAAATCGAATCCGTTAAAGACTGCGTATAATAAGAAAAGCAAGGTAAAGAAAGTTTTGGCCGAGCTTGGCGGTAAAATCAGTATGGACGATGTAGAGGGTTGCCTGACTTCATATGTGCAAAAATTATGGGAGCAAATTGAAAAGTGACTGAATGAAAAGAGTTGTGGCTGGTGCTACAGCTCCTTTTTACTTCTTGCAGAATTACATTACGGTAGAATAATTTGATGGATGCAAATATTATTGCAAATATAGACGTATAACGATATAATATGTCTATAATAAAAACGGAGGTGATGATCATGTTTGCTCAGCAGGAAGTAATTAGACCATCAGCTGATTTACGAAATCACTATAACGAAATATCCAGACAATGCCGCGAGGATAACGAGGCAGTTATTATTACGGTAAATGGAAGGGGAGATACAGTTTCTCTTGCATATGAGGAATATAAGAGGATGAAGGCAAGGATTGAACTATTAGAAATTCTTGCAGAAGCCGATGAGGATGTTAAGTACGGAAGGGTTGCGCCGATGAAGGATACCTTTGATGACTTAAGGAGTCTTCTTAAGGAGTGTAAAGCTTGAAGTACGAAGTAATACGAACGGATACGGCGGATTCCTTAATCCGAAAGATCATCCTCTATGTTGCAGAAAACTTTGGGTACGATGCGGCATTGGAAAAGTTGGATTATCTTGAAGAAGCCATTATGAATCTGGGGGATAATCCGTATATTGGCGTTGAGCCGAAATACAATGTTTTAAAAAGACAAGGGTATCTGGTTTTTGTTTTGAAAAAGGATCTTGTATTCTATAAGATAGATGATAATAAAAAGCAGGTTATTGTCTATGCAGTAGTGGATCAGAGGCAGGATTATTTAAGTATTATCAGAGGATTGTAGATTTATAAAAGCTCAAGAGCACCCACTGCCTTTAGGCAGTGGGTGTTCCACTACGAGGTGCTTTGTTACAAGCCCAGTACCTAGTTGGGCACGTAGTGCCGCTTTTAACAGAGCCGCAGCGAAGCAAATTGCGAATATAATTGACTAATACTATTAATAATTTTAAACAAAAGAAAATCCCTTAAAACCTTGATTTTATCAACGAAATCTTGATTTTAAGGGATTCTTCATTTAAAGCTGATGACGGGAATCGGACCCGTGACCTCCGCCTTACCAAGGCGACGCTCTACCGACTGAGCCACATCAGCATTTTGCCAGATTACGCTCGGCACAAGTGATATATTAGCATAGATAAAGGCTGTTTGTCAACGAAAAAAAGCGGAAAATAAAGAGGGATTTTTGTCGTAAAAAGAGGACTTTGGAAAACTCCAAAATCCTCTTTAAAATTACCTAAAACATGACTTTTACTGTCCTCCGGCCGCATTGATTCTTGCGTAATAATTTGCCCATTCCTGCGCTATAATGCCTTCAGCATTTTCCTGAGTTATGAATTCATAACTGTGGTGGCAGTAGTTTGAAGTGGTGGCCTGCTGGATGACTACGTCTTCAGCGAGAGGATCGGAATTCTCTGCAAGGATTGTGGAGCCCTGCCATAAGGATTCATCCTCAACTCTCTTTAAGGATACAACGCCTTCTGTACAGAAAGGACAGTAGTCGGTTGCTATTAAACCGTCGTAGGCACATACACGGCCTGCGTAGTGTACGTCACAATATTCTGTAGGAACAGTATCCTGAGTGAAATATTCACTCTTTAGGCAGCCGTCGCATAAGCCTTCACGAGGTAAAAGTCCTGATTCGGAACATACCGTACATTTTACAAGCCCTGAAGGAACGGTAAAGCCGATATCCGGAAGGTCCTCGTGGACTCTGCTCATAACAGCCTTAAACATAAGCTTGATGGTTAACTGCTCGTTGGAGGTCATCTTGGTAGGTGTGTCGTAGCCTGTCCATACACTTGCGGTGTAGTAAGGTGTGTAGCCTACGTACCAGACATCCTTTTCGTCGGAGGTGGTACCGGTCTTGGCTGCAATTGACATGCCGTCG
Organism: Lachnospiraceae bacterium; assembly: GCA_963643225.1. Lineage (GTDB taxonomy): Bacteria > Bacillota > Clostridia > Lachnospirales > Lachnospiraceae > UBA1258. The sequence continues at coordinate 22,697 of CAVIIX010000026.1, read as the reverse complement.
AAACGACCCTTTCTACCTGTACCTATCTTAACGCAGTCTTCCATGGCGCTTGTGAGAAGAAAAGCAGTCTGCTCAGAGAAGACCCTTCTTGCAACGGGTTCTCTGTTATCTAAAATAATGTTGCCGTCAGCATCTGTAATAAGGGTGTAAAGCTTAGGCTCTATGTAAACACCACCATTTGCGATTGCTGCATAGGCTGCATTTAATTCAAGGTTGTAAATACCGTTTGTTAAGCCACCAAGGGCTAAGGGCTGACCGATATCGGTATATATCTGATTTCCTACTACCTGTGACTCCACCAATGTGGTAAAGCCTAAATTCATAAGATAGTTGTAACCAAGCTGTGGTCCGATTTCAGTAATGGTCTTAACCGCGATAACGTTAAGCGAATTGTAAATACCTGCTCGTAAGCTCTGATAACCTCTGTATGCAGTGCCGTACCAGTTTACAACGGGTGTGCCGTCATAATAATTAAAGGGAGCATCAAGGTAAGTATCTGCAAGTGTAAAGCCGCAGGCATCAATTGCAGGACCGAAGGCTGCAAGCACCTTAAAGCAGGAACCTGGCTGGCGCTCTGACTGGGTAGCTCTGTTAAGAGTACGGGAGGCTGCCTTTGTGCCACGGCCGCCTATCATGGCTACCACATGGCCTGTTGCCTGGTCTTCAATTGTGAAAGAAACCTGAGGCTGAGGCACTAAGGATACGGCTTCGGCAAGTACTTCGTCGCCTTCTTCAAGCATTGCTATCTGATATTCTTCTATAGCTTCATAGGCTTCTTCTTCCGTATCATATAAAAGATTGAAGCTTGAATTAAACTGCCTGAAATAGGTTCTGAACATTTCAGAAGAGTGGTTTTCAAGAGTACCGTCAGCCTTCTGAATTGTTAACTGGTAGGATAACTGATATTTTGCATCAGTACCGTAGTTTTCTGGATTTGCAAATTCTTCATCACAGATAGCCTGAATTTCAGAATCCATTGTGGAATAAATTCTGATACCGCCTGAATACATTAATGCATAAGCCTGATCGGAGCTGTAGCCAGCAGCAATAAGGTCTTTGTTAACCTGATCTATAACAGCGTCTGCAAAATAACTCATAACGGTAGCATTTTCGCTGGTAATCTGATTTGTTTCTTCGATACGGGCATATACATCATCGGCTAAGGCTGCATTGTATTCTGTCTCTGTAACGTAGCCAAGCTCAAGCATCTTATTAAGTACGTCCTTCATACGTGAACGGTTGTTATCAGGATGCACGATGGGGTTGTATCTTGAAGGATTCTGTGTAATTGAAGCAATTACCGCACATTCGGAAAGCGTAAGCTCAGAACAGCTTTTGTTAAAATAACGCAAGCTTGCTGCCTGTACACCAAGAGTGTTCTGGCCTAAGTTAATGGTGTTAAGGTAGTTTGTCAAAATCCAGTCCTTGTCGTATTCTTTTTCTAACTGGATGGCAAGGTACTGTTCCTGAATTTTACGTTTTACCTTCTCGATAGCGTTGGTTTCGGTGGTCCAATCAGTAAAGACGTTGTTTTTAATAAGCTGCTGGGTGATGGTACTTGCGCCCTGTCCAAGCCTGCCCTGTGCCAATGCCTGAACGGCCGCTCTTAAAATACCCTGAATATCGATACCGTTATGGGTATAGAAACGTTCGTCTTCGATTGCAACAAAAGCATTCTTTAAGTCATCAGAAATCTGCTCGCTTGATACTAAAATTCTGTTTGAATTGGAAGCTACAAGCTTTTCAATCTGATTGCCGTCACTGTCATAGATGAAAGAAGACTGACCGGTTGGAGTAACGTTAATTTTTGAAATATCGGGGGCGGTTGATAAAATACCCTTGAAAACGCCGATTCCAATTGCTGCGCCAATAACAGCTGCAGCAAGCAATGCTACACATACTGCTTCTGCCAGAATAAGCAAAAACTTTCTGGACCACTTTGGGCCCTTGGCATTAAGGGCTACCTGCTTATCATGGATGCCCTTTCTTCCATAGTTCATATATTTTCCTCCGCGTATTGCGTGTAAAAGCGCACAAAATTACTAACTAATGCATTATACCAAACTAAACTTAAAAATAGAAGTCGCTTAAAGAAATCTTCACAAAATTTCCATAAAAGAAGTATAATATCCTTATGAATGAACCCTATAAAATATTAATTGAAGGCGGATGCGCCGAGACAGAACTTAAAAAATCCAGATTTATCGCCAATTTAACTCCAGTTACAACCGAAGAGGAGGCTCAGAGCTTTATTCAGGATATAAAGAAAACCTATTACGATGCAAGACACAACTGCTATGCCTATATAATCGGTAGGGCTGCAGATAAGGTAAAATATTCAGATGACGGCGAACCCTCTCAAACCGCCGGCCTTCCCATGTTTAACGTACTTAAGGAATCGGGGGTAAGAAACGTGTGCGTGGTGGTGACTCGTTATTTTGGCGGAACTCTTTTAGGGGCAGGCCCTTTGGCAAGAATGTATGCGGAGGCTGTAAAGCTTGGATTAGAGGCTTCAAAAACCGGCATTATGCGTTACGGCATTGAGGCAAGCATTGAATCGGATTACGGAAATGCCGATAAAATCAGGCGTTTTTTGGAAAAAGAAAACATTTCGATTAAAGATACAGTGTATTCAGACAAGGTGGTGCTTTTTATTAGACTTTCTTTTGAAGGATACGAATCCGCAAAAGAAAAAATAACTTCAATTTCTAACGGAAGTGCAGTAATTTCAAAGATTTCCGAAGCCTTTTACATTGACACTTAATTTAAAATAAACTATCGTAGAGAAAATTAAATATAAGGGAGAAGGATATGAACATATCAGAGCTTTACAAAAACAAAAAATCGGTTTATTCAATGGAAGTGTTTCCACCTAAAAAGGCAGGCTCCATTGAGACCGTTTACAATACTCTATACGGCTTAAGAGGCCTTCCCATTGACTATATTTCCGTCACCTATGGAGCAGGGGGCTCGGAAGTTCAGAAAAACAAAACCGCGGAAATTGCTTCTTTAATTAAAAAGGAATACGGCATCGAGCCTGTAAGCCATTTAACCTGTGTGGGCTCTAGCGTTAAAGACATAGAGGATACACTTAAAATGCTTAAGGAAATAGGTGTTCAGAATATTTTGGCACTTCGCGGCGACATGCCTTCGGAGGGTGCGCCCATTATGGCATTTCCACATGCTTCTGACCTTGCAAAATTCATAAAGGCTTTCGATCCTTATTTTAACGTAGCGGGTGCATGCTATCCTGAATGCCATGTGGATGCAGCTTCTTTAGATGAAGACATTGAAAATTTAAAGAAAAAGGTAGACGCAGGTGTGACTCACCTTACGACTCAGTTATTCTTTGATAACGAAATCTTCTATGCTTTCAGAGAAAAGGTGGAAAAGGCAGGAATCAACGTGCCTATCGCGGCAGGCATCATGCCTATAGTTAAAAAATCCCAGGTAGAGAGAACGGTTGCAATGTGCGGAGCTTCCATACCTTCAAAATTTGCCCGCTTAATCAGTAAATATGCGGATTCAAGTGAGGCCTTAAATCAGGCAGGTCTTTCCTATGCAGTAGACCAGATAACGGATTTAGTGGCAAATGATGCAAGGGGAGTACACGTATACACCATGAATAACGTTGAAACCGCAACCTATATCACTCAGGCAACGGAGAGCTTATTTAAGAGCGTAAATAAATTATAATCGGAGACATCATGAATTTTTTTGACAAAATCCTTATTTTAGACGGCGCAATGGGTACGGAGCTTGTAAAGAAAAAGGCTCCTATGGGCAAGGTGCCGGAGGAATTAAATATTACGAATCCTGAGATAATTAAAGAGGTTCATTTATCTTATCTTAAGGCAGGTGCAAATTTGATTTACACCTGTTCTTTTGGCGCAAACGGCTATAAATTAAAGGACAGTAAATATTCTGTTTCAAAAATCATAAAGGCCTCCGTTAAAAATGCAAAAGACGTGGCTAGAGACTTTGACGCCTACGTGGGGCTTTCAATGGGCACAATCGGCGACATGCTTGAGCCCTTCGGCAGATTAAAATTTGAGGATGCCTATAATATATACAAGGAAATGGTGACGGCAGGCAAAGAAGCCGGAGCTGACGCTTTAGTATTCGAAACCCAGACAGATTTACTTGAAGTAAAGGCAGGGGTGCTTGCGGCAAAAGAAAATACACATCTTCCAATATTTGTCACAATGACATTTGAAGCAAATGGCCGCACCTTTACTGGCACTTCAGTTGAAGCCATGGCGGTTACCCTTGAAGCCATAGGGGTAGATGCAATCGGCGTAAACTGTTCTTTGGGCCCTGAGGAATTACTGGATATAGTCAAAAAAATCCGTGAGGTTTCAAATTTACCAATCATAGTAAAGCCAAACGCAGGCCTTCCGGACCCTGAAACCGGAGCCTATTCAATGACTCCTTCAGATTTTGCAAAGGCTATGCTTCCCTTTTTAGAGCTGGGCGTATCAATGGCAGGCGGGTGCTGCGGCACAAATCCTGAATTTATAAGGGCTTTGGCAGAGGCAGCAAAGGGCTATAAGCCGAAACAGACACCTAAAAGCACAAATTCCTATTTATGCAGCAACAGAAACGTTGTGAATGTTAAAAACGTCCATGTGGTGGGCGAAAGAATAAATCCTACAGGCAAGAAATTATTTAAGGAAGCACTCATTAAGCATGACTTAGACTATATTAAAAACCAGGCAATCGAGCAGGTTTATGCAGGGGCGGAGATTCTGGATGTAAATGTTGGGCTTCCGGGCATTGATGAAAAGGAAATGATGGTGGAAGTGGTAAAGGAATTACAGGCAGTGGTGCCTGTGCCCTTACAGCTTGACTCCTCAAATCCAGAAGTAATAGAAGCAGCTCTTAGAATCTATAACGGTAAGGCTTTGATTAATTCCGTTAACGGTGAAGATGAGGTGCTTGATAGGATTTTACCTATTGCAAAAAAATACGGGGCAGCAGTCATCGGCCTTACCATGAATGCGGAGGGTATCCCCTCTTTAGCCAAAAACCGTGTTAAAATTGCTGATTACATTATAAAAAAGTGCCACGAATACGGCATTTCAAACAAAGACATTTACATTGATGCACTGACCTTAACCGCAAGTGTTCAGCAAAAGGAAGCAAGAGAAACGTTAATTGCTATTAAAAGCATTAAGACTATGTTTAACGTAAACACTGTGCTTGGGGTATCCAATATATCCTTCGGTCTTCCAAAGCGTGAATTCATTAATACCTCCTTCCTGACTCTTGCAATGGAATCAGGCTTAAATCTTCCTATTATTAATCCTAACAATGCGGCTATGATGGGAGCGGTGGATGCCTACAGAGTGCTTGCTTCAATTGATGAAAAGGCAACGGATTACGTCAATAAATATGCAGAGGCTGCAAAAGAAACAGCACCTTCATCAGCTCAAAAATCAGAAGGCAGCATTTTAGAATACATTATGAAGGGGCTTGGGGATTTGACCGCCTCTAAGGTAAGTGAGCTTTTATTAAAGCAAGAGCCTCTTGAAATAGTAAATAAAGAATTAATTCCTGCTCTTGATAAGGTAGGAGAGGAATTTGAAAGGGGGAAGCTTTTCATTCCACAGCTTTTATCTTCTGCAAATGCCGCTGAGGCAGGCTTTAAGGTTATTAAAGAATTTTTAGCTAGAAACAATCAAAATTCTATTTCAAAGGGCGAAATTGTGCTTGCCACCGTAAAGGGAGACGTGCACGATATCGGTAAAAATATAGTCAAGACAATTCTTGAAAACTACGGCTTTACGGTAATTGATTTAGGAAAGGACGTAGACCCTGAAATAATAGTGGAAACGGTGAAAGAGAAAAATATTAAGCTTGTGGGGCTTTCCGCTTTAATGACAACTACTGTGGGTGCAATGGAAGAGACTATCCTTAAATTACGTAAAGCCAATCTTGACTGTAAGGTAATGGTGGGAGGAGCTGTTTTAACACCTGAATATGCACTTCAGATCGGCGCAGATTTTTATTCAAAGGATGCAAAGCAGTCAGCTGATATTGCAAAAGAAGTATTTTCATAACAGTTTAATAAAAGCTCAAGAAAACCCACTGCCTTTAGGCAGTGGGTGCTCTCCGCGAGGTGCTGGGTTACAAGCCCAGTACCTCGTAAGGCACGTAGTGCCGCTTTTAGTAGAGCCGTAGCGAAGCGAATTGCGAATATCATTGACTAATCAATAATGGATGCTTAAGGGTGAATTTAATATTCTGATAAGATTATTTTGATAGACTAATTAAAATGAGGCTTAAGTATGATTAAGAACTGTGTAGCGTATAGTGAAATAACGGATAAGTTTGCGGCTTTTGATGATTTATGCGATCAGATTAACGAAATGGGAATCCCAAAGCTTATCATTTTTGCTGCCCCGGATGAGGGATTTGATTTTTTTACCACCAAATTTCATAAGGCTTTCAAAAAAGCTGTAATTGTAGGAGTCTCTACCTATACCGCCTTTTCAAATAAAGGGTATTCTGTAGGCGGAGTCTGTGCTTTGTGCGTTTATGATGGAATCGAATGTGCGGCAGGCACCTTGTTAGAAATCACCCATTATCCCATGCGTTATGCTTCGGAAGTAGAGCGGGCTTTAAGCGAGCTTTCGGATTTAGACAATACCGTATGTATCGAATTTTCAACGGCCTATGGTAAGTGCGAGGAACTGGTGCAGGATACCTACAGAAGTGTGCTTGAGCATAAGCACATTAACGTAGTGGGGGGAACAGCAGGTGCTCCTTTGATTTCAAAGAAGACCTATGTTTCAGTAAATGGAACGGTTTATGATGAAGCCTCTGTATTTGTGCTTATTAAAAACCTTAACGGAAGGATTTTATGCTATAAGGAAAATCTTTTTAAGCCTATGAATCACTATTTTACCGCCACGGACGTGGACTGTGACGAAAGAGTGGTTTATGAATACAACAACAGGCCTGCGGCTGACGTTATGAGCTCATTATTACAGGTAGAAAGAAAAAAACTTGCAGATGAATTGTGGCTTCATCCGGTAGGAAGATTATCGGGAGATGAAATTTACATAGCAGAACCTGATAAGCTTGGAGACGACGGAAGCATTTCCTATTATTCAAGAATATATAACAGGTCAAAACTTGTTCTTTTGGAGGCAGATGATGCGGATAAAGTGGCCAACAGAACCGCTGCTGACATCCGTTATGAAATAGAGTCGCCCTCCATGACGGTGGTGGTAAACTGCTATGCCAGAACGAGGTATTTTGAGAAAACCAGAAAAATTAAAAATTTCAATGATAAGCTTACAATGGAATACGGAAATTTTGTGGGGATGTCGGGCTTTGGAGAACAGATTAACTTTGAGCACTTTAACATGACCATGGTCATGGCAGTTTTTGAATAAATAAAGGTGGAGTAAAATGGGCCGTTTTAACGAAGGAATTGTTCATACCAATTCAAAGTGTGTGGGCTGTAATAAATGCATAAGCGTGTGCCCTTCTCTTGGAGCCAACGTGTCGGTTGCAGACAATGGAAAAACCAAAGTTGCTGTATCCAGAAAATGCATTAACTGCGGTCTTTGTATTGATGCCTGCATACACAAAGCAAGGGATTACAGAGATGATTTTGAAATCTTTTTAGAAGATCTTAAAAACGGTGAAAGGATTTCTATTTTAATCGACCCTTCCTTCTACGCAGATTACGGTGAAAGGGCCGGAGAAATCTTAGGTGTATTAAAAAAACTCGGCGTATACAAATTTTATGATGTAGCGTACGGCGCAGAAATTTCCATTTTTAACCACGTAAAATATTTAAAGGAACACATTGATAAAAGACATCAGTCCAAGCAGTTTATTTCAAATACCTGCGCGGCTGTTGTAAGCTATGTTGAAAAGCTACATCCGAATTTTCTGCCATTACTTATTCCGGTACAGTCACCCTGTGTAAGTACGGCTATTTATGTGCATAAATATTTAAAGGATGATTCAAAGCTTGCCTATTTAAATTCCTGCGTAACGGTAGCTCAGGAGATAAAAAATGCAGACACAAAGGAGGAAATTGAATACAGCTTTACTTTTTCTTCTCTTGCAAAATTCATTCGAAAGGAAAATTTAAGTGCAGAGTCTGCGGAGGCAGATTTACGCTGCACAGGTATTGGCAATATCGTGCCCTATATGCACGGCTTTATAGACGCGGTTTCTTTATACTTTGACAAGGGGGAAGTGTTTACTCACTTTTCAGGTATTGATGAATCTACTACCAAGATGCTTAACGCAATTGCACTTTCCAATACAGTGGCGCATCCTTTAATGCTTTCAATATCTGCCTGTAAGGAAGGCTGCTTAATGGGAAGCGGCGTGAGAAGACGTGACGTTGAGGCTGTAGGCATAATGGAGGAGTACAGGAAAATTCGTAACGAGGCCTTTAAGGAGCTTGAAAATTACGATAATCCGGAAAAATATTACGAAGCTCAGAAAGAAAAATATAAGGACCTTGATTTTGAAGATTTCAAGTGTGAATTTCACGATAATTTTAAGCAGCCCTACGTGGTGCCTGAGGATGCCATAGACGAAATCTTTAAATCCATGCATAAGGACACTAAATCAAAGCAGACAGTTAACTGTCAGTCCTGTGGTTATAAATCCTGCCGTGAGCTTGCAGTTGCGGTTGCAAACGGCTATGCCCGTATTCAGGACTGCGTGCACTTTATGAACGATGATTTACAGTTTAGCGCACGTATAGACCGTATGACGGGTATTCCTAATCAGAAGGGCTTCAGAGTTTTGGCAAGAGAAATTCTTGATAAAAATCCGGATAAGGAATATGTAGTATACGTAGGTAACGTTAACAAGCTTAAAAATGTTAACGATCTATACGGTATCGATATGGGTGACAAGGTGCTTTGCTATATTGCAAGGAGAATCTCTGAAATGGCAGAAGATTTTAAGGGCACCTGCGGCAGATTCAGTGGCGGTACTTTTGCAATATTCTTTGAAAACACACAAAAAAACAATGAATGCTTCAGACAATATGAAGTAGTAAACGTACGTCGCTTAGGCGTTTATTTCCCTGTTACCATACGATACGGCTTTTATATTTTTAACGATCACAAATTACGTCTTGAGGATGTATCTAATTTATGTACCTACGCAGCAGACACGGTTAAAAACAGGACAAAAAATACCTATACTGAATTTACCGATGAAATGCGTGCCGAAATGCAGAACGAAACGGATATTACCCTTAAAATGCGTGACGCAATGGATAATGACGAATTTGTGCTTTATTTACAGCCCCAGTATAACCACAATACAGGTAAGATTGTGGGAGCCGAAGCTTTATGCAGATGGGTAAAGCCTGACGGTAAGATTGTTTCTCCAGGCTTGTTTATTCCTGTATTTGAAAAGAACGGCTTTATTAAAGATCTAGATAAATATGTATGGGAAGAAGCCTTCAAGCTGGTGCAGAAATGGGAAAAAGAAAAGACACCCATGGTGCCTATTTCCGTAAACATTTCAAGAGTCAGTCTTGAAACCGATGAAATTATAGATGTAATAGAAAAATTTTCAAAGATCTATCCTATTGATAAGAAGAATTTGTATTTTGAAATAACAGAAAGCGCCTACATGAAGGACCAGCTAAAGCTTACAGAAAGAATCTGTCATTTAAAGAGCATAGGCTTTGATATAGCAATGGACGATTTTGGCTCCGGTTATTCATCCCTTAACTCCTTAAAGGATATTCCACTTGATGTATTAAAGCTTGATATGGGCTTCTTAAGAGGCGGCACCAACATAGAACGTGGAAATGAAATCATTTCCCACGTGGTAGACATGGCAAAGGCCCTTGAATTAAAGACCGTTGCCGAGGGCGTTGAAACAAAGGAACAGGCAGACTTCTTAACCAACAAAGGCTGCGATGTCATCCAGGGCTACTACTACGCCAAGCCAATGCCCCTTTCTGACTACTGTGAAAAGCTTAAAACCGACCTATAAAAAAAGAATTTAGCTTGCAGGATTCTTTTTTAAACCTATAGGAAATTGCGTTGCAATTCCCTATAGGTTTAAAAAGGCACTTAGCGTAAAGAATGCGCACTCGCGCGTAAGGAATATGTCGCCTAAGCGACAAGGCTTGGCGCATAAGTTTTATTGATTTTGCTGTTTTGCTTTGAAACCTGCTCTCTTTCTAAGAAGTGGATCCAAAATTTTCTTTCTGATACGTAAATTTGAAGGGGTTACTTCCAAAAGCTCGTCTGTGTCAATGAAATCAAGAGCCTGCTCTAAGGATAATACCCTGGGAGGGGAGAGTCTTAAAGCCTCGTCGGCAGCGGAAGAACGGGTATTTGTAAGCTGTTTCTTTTTACATACGTTAACTTCAATGTCTTCTGCCTTACCGGTCTGGCCGATTACCATACCGCCGTATACCTTTTCCCCTGCACCGATGAAAAGTACTCCACGCTCCTGGGCGTTGAATAAACCGTAGGTAACGGATTCGCCTGATTCAAAAGCAATTAAGGAGCCCTGGCTTCTGTAAGCGATGTCTCCCTTGTAGGGACCATAACCGTCAAAAATTGTATTTATGATACCGTTACCCTTGGTGTCTGTCATGAAGTCACCGCGGTAACCGATTAAGCCTCTTGAAGGAATGGAGAAAATCAAACGGGTGTAGCCGCCTGAGGTGTGGCCCATTTCCTTAAGCTCACCTTTACGCATGGAAAGCTTTTCGATAACGGTACCTGAATATTCCTCCGGCACATCTACGTAGGCAATTTCCATAGGCTCAAGCTTTTTGCCCTTTTCATCGGTTTTATAAAGTACCTCAGCCTTTGAAACGGCAAATTCAAAACCTTCTCTACGCATGTTTTCAATTAAAACAGATAAGTGAAGCTCGCCTCGGCCCGATACCTTGAAACGGTCGGTGGAGTCGGTTTCTTCTACACGTAAAGAAACGTCTGTGTTTAGCTCTCTGAATAATCTTTCACGTAAGTGACGGGAAGTAACGAATTTACCTTCAAGACCTGCAAGAGGAGAGTCATTTACGATAAAGTCCATTGCAATTGTGGGTTCTGAAATCTTCTGGAAAGGAATTGGTGCAATTGCATCAACTGCGCAAAGGGTATCACCAATCTTAATATCAGAAATGCCTGAAACTGCAACTATTGAACCAATGCCTGCTTCTCTTACTTCTACCTTGTTAAGACCGTCAAATTCATATAATTTTGAAATCTTAACCTTTTTCTGCTTATCGGGCTCATGGTGGTTGACGATTACGACCTCCTGATTGACAGAAACCGTACCATTATCAACCTTACCTACACCGATTCGACCTACATATTCGTTATAGTCGATGGTAGAAATAAGTAACTGTGTACCTGCGTCGGGGTCACCCTCGGGAGCAGGAATGTAATTTACTATTGTATCGAATAAGGGCTCCATTGTGGTGCCTTTTTCTTTTGCGTCCAAAGAAGCAAAGCCGCCTTTAGCGGAAGCGAATACGAAGGGGCAGTCAAGCTGTTCGTCGGAAGCATCAAGCTCAAGCAAGAGCTCAAGCACCTCGTCGATTACTTCTTCAGGGCGGGCCTCGGGACGATCGATTTTATTGATGCACACAATAACAGGAAGGTTAAGTGACATTGCCTTTGACAATACGAAACGGGTCTGTGGCATTGGACCTTCGAAAGCGTCCACTACCAAAATAACTCCGTTTACCATCTTAAGTACACGTTCAACCTCGCCGCCGAAGTCAGCATGGCCGGGGGTATCGATAATATTTATTTTTGTGCCCTTGTACGTTACGGCTGTGTTTTTTGAAAGAATTGTGATACCGCGTTCTCTCTCGATATCATTTGAGTCCATTACTCTTTCAGCAACTTCCTGATTCTCCCTGAATACACCGCTCTGCTTTAAAAGCTCGTCAACCAGTGTGGTTTTGCCATGGTCAACGTGGGCAATAATTGCTACGTTACGAATGTCTTCTCTTTTCTGAAGCATATAAACCTCTTTCTTCCTAATATAAATATAAAACAAGTCAACCTTAGGGATTATAACACCCGTTTATTAACCGTACAATGTAAAATGCCACAAAAAACGTTGAATTTGTTTCTGAATTTATGTGATTTTACGTGTTTTTTGTGTTGACAGCAGGGCCTTAGCGTGCTAACATGACAAACAAATGAATAAGAACACGGTAGAGGTTGCGTTTTACATTAGTACTTAAGCGGAGTGTCGGGCACGTTGAAGCTTAAGGAAAGGGTACGACGCCGAAGGAGCAGGAAGCCGGTCCCTGTGTCCTGGGCATACATTCAATAAGTGTATGACTGTCATTCCTTTATGGAATGGGGAGCTATCAGATATTTTGATTTTATTGCAACCACCGTATAATATTATGGTGGTTTTTTTAACCTATAGGGAAGTGCAGCGCAATTCCCTATAGGTTAAAAAGGCACTACGCGCCAATGATGCGTACTGCTGAGGATTGAAATATTGTAGCTGAAGCGATCCGCCGCAAAAAAGAATACTGCAAGCAGGATTCTTTTTTGCCCGGTTGAATAAAATATCCGACAAAAAACACTTTGAGAGGGTGAGCACACACAAGGGAGGATTTATCATGCACACACCTATTTTTACTGGAGCAGCAGTAGCGCTCGTTACACCAATGAAGGCCGACGGTTCGGTTAATTACGAAAAGCTTGATGAACTTTTAGAGTTCCAGATAAGTGGCGGCACAGACGCAATTGTAGCCTGTGGCACCACCGGCGAGGCCTCAACACTTTCCCATGAAGAACACTTAAATGTAATCCGACACACGGTTAAAACCGTTGCAGGCAGAGTCCCCGTTATCGCAGGTACAGGTTCAAACTCAACCGAAACCGCCATTTATTTATCAAGGGAAGCTGAAAAGGCAGGGGCTTGCGCACTTTTACTTGTAACACCTTATTATAATAAGGCTACCCAGAAGGGTCTTGTAGAGCATTTTGTAAAGACTGCAGAAGCTGTTTCAATTCCCGTTATTTTATATAACGTACCATCTCGTACAGGCTGTAACATTCTGCCAGCTACAGTTAAGGAAATCAATAAGCGCGCAGCAAACGTTGTAGCTATTAAGGAAGCAAGCGGCGACATTTCACAGGTTGCAACACTTGCATCCCTTATGGGTCCTGATTTTGCAATATATTCTGGCAATGACGACCAGATTGTGCCTATATTATCTCTTGGCGGTCTCGGAGTTATTTCCGTATTAAGTAACGTAGCACCTAAAGAAACCCACGACATCGTTGCAAAATACCTTGAAGGAAACGTAAAAGAAAGCTTAAGATTACAGCTTGAAGCAATTGATTTGATTAAGTCTTTATTCTGCGAGGTTAACCCTATTCCTGTTAAGACTGCAATGAATCTTATGGGTCTTTGTGCAGGCCCGTTACGTCTTCCCTTAACCGAAATGGAAGGAAGCAACGTTGAAAGACTCAAAAATTCGCTCATTAACTACGGCATCAAGGTTTCTTCAAGCTCCGTAATCAAATTTAACGATCTTACCAACGACTGATTATATAAGAGGTGCATTATGACAAGAATAATTATGCATGGCTGTAACGGCAAAATGGGCCAGGTTATCACGGGCATCGTTGATAAGGCCCCTGACTGTGAAATCGTTGCAGGCATTGATATTTCCGACCATATTAAAACCAATCCATACCCTGTTTTTACAGACATTAACGACTGTGATGTTTCAGCCGATGTTGTAATCGACTTTGCCTCGGCTAAGGCTGTTGACGGACTTTTAGATTACTGCAAAGGAAAAAGCCTTCCTTTGGTACTGTGCACCACAGGCCTTAGCGACGAACAGGTTAATAAGGTTATGGTATATTCAAAGGAAACAGCAATATTACGTTCTGCCAACATGTCTTTAGGTATCAACCTTTTGCTAAAGGAATTAAAGAATGTAGCTTCAATACTTGCTCCTGCAGGATTTGACATCGAAATCGTTGAAAAACATCACAATCAGAAGGTAGATGCTCCTTCAGGAACAGCATTGGCACTTGCGGATTCCATAAATCAGGAGTTAAATAAAGAATATAACTACGTATACGACCGTTCCGGCGAAAGAAAAAAGAGAGACCCTAAGGAAATCGGTATTTCTGCTGTAAGAGGCGGCTCCATAGTGGGAGAGCATGAGGTTATATTTGCAGGAACAGATGAAGTAATTACTATCACACATACAGCTTATTCAAAGGCAATCTTTGCAAACGGTGCGGTTTTGGCTGCTAAATATCTTGCAGGAAAGCCTGCAGGACTCTATGACATGAGTCAGGTAATCGGATAAGCAGCTTGGAGGCTTATATGAAGTTTCGTCCCTGTATTGACATCCATAACGGCAAGGTAAAGCAGATTGTAGGCGGCAGCCTGCAGGATGAAGGCGATTATGCAATCGACAACTTTATATCCGAAAAAGACAGTGTCTGGTATGCCAATTTATTTATGGCAGGAGGGATAAAGGGAGCTCATGTTATTTTGCTTAACAATAAGGACTCTGAATATTTTGAAGCCACAAGAAACGAAGCCTTAAGGGCCTTAAAAGCATACCCTGGTGGGCTTCAGATAGGCGGCGGCGTAAATGCGATAAATGCCAGGCACTATATTGATGCGGGTGCAAGCCACGTTATAGTCACAAGCTATGTATTTAAAGACGGGGAAATTTTATTTGATAATTTAAGAGCCTTAAGATATGCGGTGGGAGCAGAGCACGTAGTGCTTGATTTAAGCGCAAGAGCCTTAAACGGTGATTATTACGTTGTAACCGACAGATGGCAGAGGTTTACAAATGTGCGTGTGACCCCTTCCGTGTTTGAACATTTAAGCGAATTTTGTGATGAATTTTTAGTACACGGCGTTGACGTTGAGGGTAAAAAGCATGGCATCGACTATAGCCTGATTAAAATCCTTTCTGATGCAGCAGCTACCACCAAAAAGACCATCACCTATGCAGGAGGCATTTCAAGCTACGACGATATCGAAAGAATCGCCTCGGTTTCAAATTCAAGCCTCAACTTTTCAGTAGGCAGTGCCCTTGACCTGTACGGCGGCACCCTTTCCTACAAGGATCTTGCAAGTAAATACCGTTAAGTAAATAAGTGGAACTTAACAGCTGATATTTTTGTGCACACTAAAAGGGCTTCGAGAAATCGAAGCCCTTTCGTGTACTCTTTAGGATATTCCCCTCACTTAAATCAAAAAACCGTATTGCTAATTCTAATATAAAACAAGAAAAGGCACATCGTGTAGCTGATTAAGTGTATAAGATCCGCAGTACCTGAATCTTATAACTTTGTTACGTTTACTGCCTGAGGTCCCTTTGCACCGTCAACTACGTCGAACTCAACAGCTGCGCCTTCTTCTAAAGACTTGAAGCCTTCCATGTTAAGACCTGAGTAGTGTACAAATACATCCTTGCCGGACTCGTCACAGATAAAACCGTAACCCTTCTGGTTGTTAAACCACTTTACTGTACCTTTGTTCATTACAGATACCTCCAAAAAAATATGCGTTGTGTCTCTCACAACAAGTTAAGATTATCACATCACTTTCGAAAAGTAAAGCGTTAAAAATGATTAGAATGACTAAAATTTTCAAAACCCTAAAGCCTGTTGCAAGCATGCGATTTTTTTGATAAAATGGGAAAGGTTTTGAAGGCATTTTCTAGAGGAATTTTATGGCAAGAAAACACAGAAAGATAAAAAAACATTATACGATTGCCGTTACGTCTGATTATTCCGTAGATAAGACAAAATATTACCGGTCAAGATTCAATCTTTTCAGATCTTCTCTGATTGTGACAATTCTGGTGGTGATAATAGGAATAGGTCTTACAGCCTTTGAATTCTACGAGCTTAACCAGATGGAATCAAAGCTAAGAGTTTTAAAGGACATTATTTCGGAACAGGATGAAATGCTTTTATCTCTTGGCAATGAAAAAGCCGAGCTTACAAGCCAGGTACAGGTCTTAAATAATACGGTGGCAATGGCACTTGCAGAGCAGGAAAAGGAAGAAGAAGAGGATGCTTTAAGGCATTTGCCTTCAGGCTTTCCGCTTACAGGCTCAGCTGCTATTGTGGACATTTCAGTTATGGATGAGCAAAATCAGGAACCTGCAGGCTATTTTAACTACGATGTGGGTAATAAATACATTGTAGAGCCCACTCATGTGACGGAAGAAAATCCAATTGCGGTATTTGAGATGTCTTCAAGCTCAGATGTGGTAGCAACGGCTTCCGGCACGGTAATTGCCATCTCTGAAGATGAAATTTTTAACCGCTGCGTCATGATTGACCACGGGAACGGATATGTTACTATTTACAGAAATAATGCAGACGCCAAGGTTTCTTTGGGAGATGAGGTGGTAAAGGGCACTATCATTTTTGTAGGTGGTGACGCAAACATTTATTTAGGCTATCAGATTACTTACGAGGGTGAGTACGTAGAACCTATGCAGGTTATAGCCATTGACGGCTAGGAGGTATGAATATGGGAAACAAAGCTGACAATTATGTAGCAAGCAAAGTAAACAGCGTAATCGGGAAAGGTACTGAATTCGAAGGAACAATCCGTACCAAGGAAACCTTCAGAGTAGAAGGCTTCGTAAAAGGAAACATTATTTCAGAAGGCACGCTTATTATCGGTAACGGTGGTAAGGTAGACGGCAAGATTGAAGCCAACAACATTCTTGTCGGTGGTGAAGTCTATGGCGAGCTTTACGCTTCCAATAAAATCGAAGCTAACGCAAGCGGCAGAATTTATGGTAATATTCACACAAAGAGCCTTATTGTAGATGAAAACGCTATCTTCCAGGGTACATGTGAAATGACAGGTGATAAGCCAACAGAAGCTAAGTCCGAGGCAAAGGCAGAAGAAAAGCCTGCAAAAGCATAAGACGGAAAAAGAAAACAGAAATAAGAGCTTAAGGATTTTTCCTTAAGCTCTTTTATTTACCCATAGGAAATAGCGTTGCAATTCCATATATGGTAAAAAATATTATCTTAATTATTTTTTTTATCCATTCTTGAGAAGATTAAATCGTAACCGTCATTGCCGTAATTTAAGGATCTGTTGACACGGCTGATGGTGGCGGTTGAAGCACCGGTCTTTTCGGCTATTTCCATGTAGGTCTTACCTGACTTAAGCATGGAAGCTACTTCAAAACGCTGTGACAAGGACAAGAGTTCGTTAACTGTACATAAATCTTCGAAAAAACTGTAACATTCTTCGCAATTTTCCAGGCATAGAATAGCATCAAATAGATAATCAACTGCTTCTGTTTTAATTTTTTTGTTCATCTATACAAACCCTCCTAGGAACATTTACCAGTTCCTTCACATTTTAACATACTAAAGTTTTAAAGTAAAGGTGTAAAATAATTCTTAATATTTGAACTTGAGAAGTAGTTTGAAATACCATATAATGAAGTGAACAAATTTTAAGCTCACTTCAATATATTCAAGATTCAGGGTAAATACCATGACTATCGACACAGATGATCTTTTAAACAGTATAGTTGAAAGCTTTGCAAAGATGAATTACATAAAGCCGGAAGAGATTCCAAATATAGATCTCTACATGGACCAGGTAACAACCTTCATGGACGAACGCCTTAAGTCAAGCGCCCGTGTGCACACGGATGAAAAGCTTATGACAAAGACCATGATTAATAATTATGCCAAGAACGATGTCATTCCCCCTCCGGTACGAAAAAAGTATAATAAAGAGCATCTCTTAATTTTAATTATGATTTATTACTTTAAGAGTATACTACAGATAAATGACATTAAGGATTTAATGGACCCCATTGTTTCAAAATTTTTTGATAACGGTTCCGACTACGGAATTGAAGAGGTGTACCGTGAAATTTTTGATGACAAGAGCATCCAGTTTTCGGATATCTGCAATGAGGTAATTGAACAGTACAAGGATTCCTGCGGTAAATTCGAGGATGCCCCGGAAAGCGATAGAGACTACCTTCAGCTCTATGCGTTCGTATGTAAATTAGGTTGTGACGTTTTTATTAAAAAACTCATGATAGAGAAAATTGTTGATTCCTTAAGGGAACATCGCAACGAAGAGAAAACAGACGAGAAAAAAGAGAAAGAGAGCAGCAACAAGTACGATATCTCTGTAGATATAAAAGCAGAGAAGGCAAAAGAAAAAGCAAAGAAGGAAAAATAATTAAAGTGTCGGTGCGTAGGTTACGGGGGTAATATTACACACATTTATCAGGAGGCACATATGCAGATCAGTGATTTGGGAAGTTATGGGTTTAATTTAGATGAAGCATTAGAGCTTTGCATCGGCGATGAAGATATTTATCGTGAAGTACTTCAAACAGCTTTGGATGAGGGAAAAGAAAAAATCCCACTTATGAAGGCTTTGATGGCTTCAGGCGATATGAACCGCTACATTATCGAGGCTCACGGCTTAAAGAATGCGGCACGTCAGATTGGTGCCGACGAACTCTCTGAAATGGCTAAGTCCTCAGAGCTTGAGGGCAAGGCAGGACACATTGATTTCGTGAAAGAAAATCATGAAAAATTAATAAGCAAATACCAGGCAGTTGTTGATGTACTTGAACAGCTCTTTTAATGACTAAGAAGAAAACGAAATCCACGGGTTAGGCCCGTGGATTTTTTATACTTTTCTTACAGTAAAGACCTCACCGTTATGAAGGGTAGTGACGGTGCCGTCCTGCAATTTAACTATAAGCCCGGCATCCTCATCAATGTCGAGAACATGGGCATATTTTAAAACCTCCTTTTCATAAAAAGAAATGTCTTTATCTGTGAGTAAGGAGGCTTCCCTGTAATCCTTAATGTAACTGTTATTTAAAAGGTCTTTAGTTTCAGGATACAGATTCGAAAGGATTTTTGCTATTAAAAGGTTTCTTGTGACATTTTCTTTTGCCGGAAGAAAGCCTGCAGTTTCCTTTAAAGCATCAGGAAGCTTGAATTTTTTAAAATTAATGCCGATGCCGATTATCAAAGAGCCTTTGTTTATACCAGAAGTCACGGCTTCTGTTAAAATGCCGCATATCTTTTTGTCGCAGTAATAAATATCATTAACCCACTTTACGGAAGCAGTAATGTCATAAAGCTGTGAAAGGGACTTTAAAACCGCAACGGCTGCCTTTGTAGTGGCGTGCTCTGCACCCTCTAAAGAATTCGGTGTAAAGATGTAAGACATGTAGATTCCGCTTCCTTTTGGAGACAAAAAACTGTGCCCCACCCGGCCACGGCCCTGAGTCTGAAAGTTTGCAAGCACCAGCGCGTTATTAAAGCCCTTTTCCTGTATGAGACGCTTGCTCTCGGTATTTGTAGAATCAATTTCATCGTATACAAGAATTGGGAGAGCAGAAAGCTCTTTAGGAAGAAGGCTTCTTATTTCGTTTTCGGATAATTTATTTGAGCCCATTTTTTACTTTCTTTAAAACTGAAGTGTCAATTTTACCGTCTGCAACAGTCTGGTCAATCCAGAGCTTTAAGGAAGCTACGGTCTGGGACATTTTATCAAGTTCTTCTTTAATCTTAATAAAATCTGGAAGCTCGTCTTCTGAAATTTCACCGTCAACGGTAATTTCAATAAAGCGGCTCTTTGCATTCTCCAAGGTGTTTAAGGCAGCTAAGGTCTCTAAAGTAATCTGGGATAAATCCTTAACCGTCACTTCGCTTATATAAACTTCACCGATGGGACATTCGTGAGTACAGAAATAGTTACAAAGAGTAGGGTTTTTGTAAACTTCAGCCATCCTGATGATTTCATCAGGATGTGGAAGGCTCTTTTTAGATTCAATTTTTTCAATACGCTCTGCCGATACGTATTCCATCAATTCCTCGGCCTTGTCTCTTGTAAGACCTGCATTTTCACGGCTTATCTGATAAATATTTTTGTTTTCTCTAATGGATCTTTTTCCCATGACCAACTCCTTTAAGCTTCCTTTGAAAGTTCATTATACACTAAATTGCTAAAATAGCAAAATAAGGAGAGTTTTTTTTCTTTGAAGACTATTTGTAAAACTTAAAAAATATAGTATCATATGTCTGACAACAAACATATATGAGGAGGAAAACATGATAGCATTAGTTGTTTCAATTATTTTTCTTATTTTGGCCTTTGTTTTTATAGGACTTAAAAAACAAGCCGTTAATCCTGCAAAGTTTCAGATTTTAACAATTCTTTCATTAGTTTTATTTTTAGCACTATTAATTTCAAGCTGCATAAGAGTAGTGCCCACCGGTCACACCGGTGTAGTAACAACCTTCGGTAAGGTTGAAAACGTAACCTACGAAGCAGGTATTAATTTTGTGGCTCCCTGGAAAAAGGTTACAAACATGGATAACCGTGCCCAGAAGGCTTCCTTACAGCTTGGGTGTTTCTCAAGTGATATTCAGGAAGTAACACTTACCTACACGGTTAACTACCAGATTGACAAAGCAAACGCTCAGACCATTTATAAGACAATCGGTGTTGATTATTTTGACAAAGTAGTACAGCCTAAGATTTTAGAAGCCGTTAAAGGTGTATTTGCAAAATACAATGCAGAATCCCTGATTGCATCCCGTGGTATTTTATCAAACGAGGTTGAGGAAATTTTGACTGAATCCTTGAAGCAGTACAACGTACAGCTTGTGAGCACCTCAATTGAAGACATCGACTTTACAGATTCCTTTACGGATGCCGTTGAAGCAAAGCAGGTAGCAGAGCAGAACAAATTAAAAGCTCAGACCGAGCAGGAGCAGGCTATTATCGAAGCAGAAGCTGACGCAGAGAAAGTAAAGATTGCAGCAGATGCTCAGGCACAGGCTCAGATTATTGCCGCTCAGGCTGATGCAGAGGTTGCTAAGATTGGTGCCGACGCAGCTGAATATCAGGGTCTTAAGGATGCAGCCATCATGAGCAACTTAGGTGCGATGCTTAGAGAATATCCGGAGCTTGTCGATTACTATTATGTAACCGGTTGGAACGGAGAATTACCGGAAACCTATTTAGGAGAGAATGCAAATACCATAATGGAACTAAATAAATAAAAGCTTGTAATCAAGCACCTTGTGGGGGAGCACCCACTGCCTTTAGGCAGTGGGTTTTCTTGGGCTTTTATAAAGTTTTTAGATAAAAAGGTGTAAATATACAATGGAAATTACATTAAAGACTTATTTGCTGGTGTGCCCGTTAGTGTTTCTTGCAGGGTTTGTGGATTCAATCGGTGGAGGCGGAGGTCTTATATCGCTTCCTGCTTATTTATTTGCTGGGATTCCTGCCCACAACGCAGTTGCCACCAATAAATTTTCTGCAGTGTTTGGAACCGCCACTGCAACCGCCAGACTGTGTAAAGAAAACAGACCAAAGCCTGCACTTGGATTGCCTGCAGTAATAATGGCTCTTATCGGGGCTCCAATCGGAGCCAGGCTTGCCCTTTTAGTAAGCGATGAAGTGTTTAAAATAATACTTATGGTGGCACTTCCGGTTATTGCCTTTTATGTATTGAAGAAAAAGAATCTTGAAAAAGGGGCGGAAATAGAGATTCCTTTAAAAAAGCAGATAATCATTGTATCGCTTTCTTCTTTAATTATAGGGATGTATGACGGCTTTTACGGCCCGGGTACAGGCACCTTTTTGATTTTAATATATACGGGCTTTGCCCACATGACCTTACTTGATGCCGCTACCACCACAAAGCTTGCCAATTTAACTTCCAATGTATCGTCTCTTGTAGTGTTTTTACAAAACGACCTTGTATATATAAAGCTTGGAACAGTGGCAGCCTTATTCAGCATAGCCGGGAATTTCCTGGGAGCAGGGCTTGTAGTTAAAAACGGCAATAAAATAGTAAGAATAATTATCCTGACGGTTATAAGTATTTTGCTTTTAAAAATCATTTTAGAAACCTTTGGGATAGTGTAATGATTATGCTTTGGACGTAGGGCCTTAGTCAAGAATATTTAGGTTTTATTAAAAAAATAAGGGCAGGAGATTTCTCCTGCCCTTTGAATTCTTATTTAATTAAATGGTGGTATCGACTAACGAACTTACGTAATTGGTGGCGGTATAATTTGCATCGCTTGTGTAAGTCTTTTTAGCGTTATCGTTTAAAAGCTTTGTAAGTGTATCGTGTTTTTCCGTTTTTTTTGTTTTATCGGAGGCTTCGGCTGTAGCTTCCTTGACTGCAGCATCGGTTGCCTCAGCAGTTTCTTTTGCCTGCTTGGTATAATAGGCTTTTAAAAGCTTACCGTAGCTTCCGTTTTTGATGCTTGCATAATCTGTTAAAGAAAAGCTGTAGGAGCTTGAATTGTTAAGTGAAGAAAATAAAGTTGTAATATTTGAATTAAGGTTCATTTTGTCACTCCTATGATTTAGGCTTGCGCCTAAATTCAACTTCCATGTTGACTTTACTATAACATAGTTATTGTTATTTTTCAATTAAATTAGGAGCAGGGTACCAATTTGAAAAAAGTTTAAAATATCGTCGAAAATTTTGCATTTTCTTGTTGACATTCAAAGACTCAGATGATAATATCTTATTTGCGTGTTGAACAACACAGTGCGCGGAAGTGTCGGAACTGGCAGACGAGCAAGACTAAGGATCTTGTGATCATTGCGATCGTGTGGGTTCAAGTCCCATCTTCCGCAGCATAACAAAAGAACCAGGTCTTATGACCTGGTTC
>CAVIIX010000025.1:0-30455 GCA_963643225.1 Lachnospiraceae bacterium | reverse complement strand
CGCTGCGCGCTTTGCGCGTCTGCCTACAATTGAGCAAAAGCTCAATTGTCATGTACAATTGAGCAAAAGCTCAATTGTCATGTACAATTGAGCCCTTTTTAACCAATGTGGAATTGCAACGCAATTTCCTATAGGTCAAAAAAGCGTCCGCCTTCGCGAACGCTTTATTATATCTTGTTTAGAACTCAATAGTCAAGATATCATCTGCACCTTCAGTCTCTAAATATTTAGAAATTTCAGCATTCAACAGCTTATACTCTTCGATTATTTTGTCAAGCCCTGCTCTGTATACCGATGACTCTCCTATTCTTCCAAGATTTATAAGCTCTGTCAGCATATCAGGAAGCCTTGCAGCTCCTGCAGAAGCCGATATTGTGGAAAGCTCTCTGGCAATGCCTGCAGCTACCTCCATATCCTTTTCTTTATCCAGAGAATCTAGAAGCTTAGGGCTCTTTTCTTTATACATTTTAAGTATTTCAAGATATATTTTATCGTCATTCCAAACCTTACTTAAACCCCAGTCAGGCTGGAAGGGTTTTGAATGCATACGGTCTTCTCTTCGCGAAAGCTTCTGCTCCACAGTCTGTGAGAATATCTGTTTTTCCTTTGGTAGCCACTTCTGCATCACGAAGTTTAGGTGCTTCATGACGATGGGCTTTGGAATAAAATCGCTCATTCCGGCTTCAAAGAAAAGCTTTTCAACCTCGCCGCCTGCGTTTGCAGTAAGAGCAATGATTGGAGTTTTGTTTTCACCCTGTATCTGCCATATTTTACTCGCGGTTTCGATACCGTCCATACCGGGCATCATGTGGTCCATGAAAATCAAGTCAAACCTTTCGCCCATTCTGATAAGCTCCACTGCTTCGTAGCCAGAGTCAACAGCCACAACCTTGGCGCTAAAGGTTTCCATTAGGGCTTTTGCCACCTTCAGGTTAACCCTGTTATCATCTACAAGTAAAAGACTAGCGTCAGGGGCCATAAGCTTTCCAGAATGCTCTGCCACGTGCTTATTTTTAAATTCCTTTGCTTCAAGCACCTTTATCACCTCGAACGCGTCGACGGGGCGGCGGATAGTTCGGAAATTTCCGTCAAAGGACGTGTCGGCAGGCTCTCCCAATTCAACAAGCTTAACGGGAATAGTGGTGGGAGATATTTTATTTATTAAATTTACTGTCTCTGCAAAGTGCTTTTCTGTTGTAATGATGTAGTCAATCTTAACCGAAGAAATAACTCCTTCAAGCTCTGAAATATGATCAACAGACTTGGCGGGAATGCCTAACGCCGCAAGTATTCTTAAAATGTTTTCCTTATAATAAAGATTATCTTCCCATACACAAAAGTCTAAGGAAAAATATCTGCCGGCGCCGTTTTGTGAAACAGGAGACGAATCCTTTGAAATCTTCTGTCTGACAGTAGCCATAAAGGTAGAGCCCTTTGAAAGTTCCGATTCAAAAGCAATAGTGCCACCCATCATGGTGGCAAGCTGTTTGCATATTGAAAGGCCCAGGCCTGTACCCTCTGTATATCGATGATTTGCCTGGTCTGCCTGCTCGAATTTTTTAAATAATTTTTCTTTCTCTGTAGGAGGAATGCCGCAGCCGGTATCCTTGACTGAGAAAGTCAAATCAATAGAGTCCTTGGATAAACGCTCGTAGGTGATGTCTAAATTAATTTCACCCCTAGTGGTATATTTAACCGCATTACCCAAAAGGTTAATCAAAATCTGTTTGATGCGCACTTCGTCGCCAATTAAATCATTTGGAAGTGTTGGATCTAGGTCGATGGTAAAAGCGATTGGCTTATCACTTAAACGCACGGAAATAATGTTTTTAACGTCCTCAAGCATGGTGGAAAGATTGTATTCCGACTCGATTAAGGACATCTTGCCTGCATCCATTTTAGAAAAGTCAAGGATGTCATTTACCATGTCTAAGAGATTGTCCGAGGAACTTTTTAAAATGCTTAGGTAGGATTTCTGTGATGCCGTCAAGTCTTCCTTCGCCAAAAGCTCTGTAGCACAGCATATAGCATTCATTGGAGTGCGGATTTCATGACTCATGTTTGCCACAAATTCAGTCTTGGCTCTTGCTTCCTTTATGGCCTCCTCACTGCTCTTTTTTGCTTCTTCGATTAAAGCCTGATTATCCATAAGTGCTTTTTTTGTCCTAATCTTCACAAAATGAATGCGCAAGGAAAGCACTATGCAGCACACAAGGAAAATCACTAAAATAACATCTTTAATTAACGGAACACCCACCTGGTTGAACATATTTTAATCTCCGTAAGCATTGATAAAGTGGCTTTATTATACTCTGAATATTCAGAAAATTCAACAAAAAGTGTGAAAACAGCATGCGCTCAGATATCTGGTTTATTTTTTTATAAAAGCTCAAGAGCATCCACTGTCTTTAGGCAGTGGGTGCTCTTGAGCTTTTATAAATTTCTTCTCCGCTAGGTGCGCATCCTGCAAGGTATAACTTTTTGCTCTTACGAAAGCACAGCTTTCACGCTTTAACGTGGCACGGGGTTTTCGTAAGAGTAAAAAAAGAGAACCGAACCGGTTCTCTTTTCCGTGAGCCACGCGGGACTCGAACCCGCGACAACTTGATTAAAAGTCAAGTGCTCTACCACCTGAGCTAGTAGCCCGCATTATTTAATTCCAACTGGGCTAACGAGATTCGAACTCGTGAATGCAGGAGTCAAAGTCCTGTGCCTTACCGCTTGGCGATAGCCCAAAGCAATCTCCAACACTCATACCCTATTGGATGTACGTATAAAAACACGAGGGTGGCTAGAGGGACTCGAACCCTCGGTCTCCAGAACCACAATCTGGCGCGTTAACCAACTACGCTACAGCCACCATATCACGCTTCTATTAAGATAATAAACGTAATAAAAGCGGGTGATGGGAATCGAACCCACGTATCCAGCTTGGAAGGCTGGTGTTCTACCATTGAACTACACCCGCGTGTGCCCGAAGGGATTCGAACCCCCGACCCACGGCTTAGAAGGCCGTTGCTCTATCCAGCTGAGCTACGGACACGTATGCTCTTCACGTTAGGCTCGGGGTGACAGGATTCGAACCTGCGACCTCCTGGTCCCAAACCAGGCGCTCTAGCCAAGCTGAGCCACACCCCGAAAAAATGGACCACGTCCTCGTGACGCAAAAATGATTATACTGTAAGGAGTTCAAACTGTCAACTAAAATTTTCACTTTTTGAGACACAATTTTAATGCCCTGAAATTTTCACTTTTAAAGACGTAATTTTAATGTCCTTAAATTTCCTTATATTCAGAAATCACCTTCTTCATAAGTCTTAAGGCATTACCACGATGGCTGATGGCGTGCTTATCGGCGGGTGCAAGCTCGGCCGTAGTGCAGCCCTTTTGCGGCACATAAAAAATAGGGTCAAAGCCAAAGCCGTTTGAACCATATTCCTTATCTGCAATCTCGCCGTTTAAAACTCCCCTTACCACCTTTTCGGTGCCGTCAGGGAAAACCGCGGCGATACAGCACACAAACTGTGCCCTTCTGTTACCGTTTCCCTCTGAATTGACGCGCCCGATAATATTTGCGTTTTTCTCTTTATAGGAAGTATCCTTTCCTAAATATCTGGCTGAATAAATGCCAGGCTCTCCGTTTAAGGCTTCAACACACAGTCCCGAGTCGTCTGCCAGCACTAAAATGTCTTTCATATTATTTTCTTTTGCTGCCTTATAAACTTCCCTGGCTTTAATTAATGCGTTTTCTTCAAAGGAAGCTCCATCCTCTATAATTTCAGTATCAAGCCCCGCTTCCTTCATGGATTTAACATCTCCGATTATATCCATGCCTGCAAGGATTTCCCTGATTTCATGCATTTTGTCTTTATTGCCTGTTGCAAAAATTACATTCATTTTCATTAATAATTAACCTCTGAAACAATTACTTCATCCAAAGCTGCCACAATACCCTCGGCGATTTTGTACAAATAATCAGACTTGCCTAAAAGTGAAGCCTCCTCTTCATTGCTCATATATCCTGCATAAAGAACTGTAGCCGGAATATAAAGCACCTGCAAAATGAGTTCCTCAGCCCCTGCGGGACGTAAGCCGATTGCAAGATCATTGGTTGACATAACCGAATTTAATAAAACCGCATTTGCAAAATTCACATTTTCAATGCCTGTATTATGATAGAAAACATCATTATAGCAGCTTTCCATTCCGAAAAGCTTTGTATCCTCGGCATTAGACGATAAATGAATACCTATATAATAATCTGCGCATGTATTCAAAACCGAATTAATGCGTTCCTGAGTATTTAAATAAACGTCGGTTTCACGGGTAAGAATCACGGTGTAGGGCTTATCCTCTGAAAGGTCCTCAACATATTTACATATTTTAAGAGTGGTTTCTTTTTCCATTAAATTTCCTACAACGGTACCGGTCTTTGCGCCGCCGTGTCCCGGGTCTAAAATTACAATTGGCGATTCTTCCTTAATAGAAGAAGGACTGCATAAAGCAATTCTTACTTCATTATTATAATAGGAAATTTTGGGAATTAAGGTTTCCGATAAAGCAAGAGAAATGGTAGTATCAGTTCCGTTAAAAACACCCTCGGCAGACCTTACATATTCAAAGTCACCCTTTGGTGGATTTGAAAGAAAATACGACTCTTTAGTGTCAGGTACCGTAACAGTCAACGTGTTGTCTGCATAATTCATGTTGATGCTTACATCCTCGTTATCGATATAGGAAGGCACCAAAAACGTGATATTTTCACCTTTTTTGCCTGATAGACTATCTAAGTCAATGTGCCACCTTGAGGCTTTTACCTCTTCTGTCTCAACAATTTCCTCGATTTCCTCTTCATCCATAATAATAGTCTTATGACCTGCATAGGCAAGCATTATGGAAGAAAGAAAAACACCAATAGCCACTGTCACGTAAAGACTCATCTTTATGAACTTGTCTCTGAAGGAAAAATCAAATTCACAGTTCATGTTTATTTTTTACCTGGTTTTTTGCCCATAAAGGAATAGAAATAGGTTTTTATCATTCCGTTATAGATTTTTCTGTTTTTATCTGCTTTACGCTTCATTGAAGCCTCCACGCCGTCAAAGGAAGTGATGATAAACATAGACCAGTCTTCCAAAGAAGCATATCTGTTACCAAGCGTCTCATATAAGGCAGGAAGTGCAGCCTTTTCTTCAAGTCTTTCTCCATAAGGAGGGTTTGTGATGATAAAGCCGTATTTTTTAGCGTGGCTTAAATCCTTAACGTCACGCTGCTGGAAGTGAATAAGCCTGTCTACCCCTGCCATTTTGGCATTGGCTCTTGCTGCCTCTACCATGTTTTTATCAAGGTCGTAACCCTGAATGTCGGTTTCTATGTTTAAATTAACCTCGTCTCTTGCTTCGTCAAAAGCATCCTTCCAGACCCTTTGTGCTACGATTCCATCCCAGTCCATAGCCGTAAATTCACGATTCATGCCGGGAGCCATATGAGCTGCCTTCATTGCAGCCTCAATTGGGAAGGTTCCGCTTCCACAGAAGGGATCGATTAAAATCCTGTCTTCCTTCCAGGGAGTCAAAGCAATCAAAGCGGCTGCAAGGTTTTCTGCAATCGGAGCCTTCGACACAAGCTTACGGTAGCCTCTCTTATGAAGACTTACACCGGTAGTGTCAAGTCCCACAGTCACTTCATCCTTTAAAATAGTCACTCTTAGTGGATAGTCATCGCCGTTTTCATCAAACCAGCTTACTTTATAAACGCTCTTTAATCTCTCTACGATAGCCTTCTTCATAATGGACTGAATATCTGAAGGGCTGAAAAGCTTACTCTTTATGGAGGAAGCCTTCACCACATTAAATTTAGCATCCTTAGGAATAAAAGCTTCCCAGGCAAGAGCCTTTGTGCCTTCGAAAAGTTCGTCGTAGGTGGTAGCCTTAAAGGTACCGATTTTAATAAGTATTCTTTCAGCGGTGCGAAGTCCTATATTCGCCCTTGCTACAGCCTCTTCATCGCCAAAGAAGCTTACTCTTCCGTCCGTTACCTCCGACACATCGTAGCCTAAATCCGTTATTTCTCTTTTAAGCACGCTCTCTAAGCCAAAGTGGCAGGGAGCCATTAATTCATATTTTCTCATAAAGCAATAATAAAATTTAATATGTTTCTTGTCAATTAAATATGGAAATAACTTGGTGATTTTGCACAAAGGCCGCGTTAGGACTTTAGCACTATTGGATATTGTCACTTTTGGTACTAAAGTACTAGAATTGATTTAACGATAAGTTAGTTCTCCACATAACTACATATCCGTTAAAATACCCATAATAGTTGACTTAATTTTTAGAATTATTTATGGTATTAAGCTCCCCTCATGAAAATAGCCCATCGGTCGATGGGCTATTTTCAAGTAAAAAAGAGTAAAAGAATATGAAAAAGAAAATGAATCTGATAATTGCTTAATCTAATTTAATGACGGATTTGCCCTCCACAAGGGTACCTTCCACCGTTATCTGTTCTTCTACGGTTGTCTTTGGTTTTTCTATTAAGCTGATTAATTTTAATGCAGCGCTCTCACCGATTGCATCGGTATCCTGGCGGATGGTGGTAAGCTTTGGCTCAATTTTTGATGCAATATTGACGCCGTCATAGCCGGCAATTGAAATATCCGCAGGCACCCTTAAGCCGTGCCTGTAAATTGCATTAAGACCGCCCATTGCTGAATAGTCGTCACTGTAAAGAATACAGGTAGGTCTGTCCTTTAACTTAAGTAAAGTATCGGTAAGTTCTTCTGTTTTCTCGATATTACGGTAGGAACCCTGTAAAACATATTCATCGGGTACATTAATACCGTTATCTTCAAGTACCTTATAAAAAGCTGCAAGACGATTTCTTGTAACGGCAGTATCTTCACCGCATACATAAGCGATTTTCTTATGTCCCTGCTTTACCACATAATCAACAAGGCTTGTCATGCCTGCATAGTTATTGGAAATAACGCTTGAGCGGTTATTAAACATAAAGTCGATGGTGACTAAGGGAATGTCTGAATTTGAAAGCTCCAAAACCTCAGGATCATTAAAATCAATGCATGCGATTACCACGCCGTCGAAGCCCCTATAGCGGCTGTGTTCAAGATAGCTCATATGGGCGGGACGTTTTTTTGAACAATTAATAAAGGTAAGATCGTAACCATGCTCCTCAACAACTGCCTTGAAAGAATCAAGCACCTTTGAAAAATAATCATGTGTAAGACCTGACCGTCCTTCGTCTACAAATAAGACGCCGATATTGTAGGAGCGGTTTGTACGAAGTGCACGAGCCTGGGAATTTGGCAAATAGCCCATTTCCTTGGCTGTCTTTTTAATGAGTTCTCTCGTGGAAGCTCCGATATCCGCCTGATCGTTTAATGCCTTACTGACTGTAGCGACGGAAACTTCACACTTCGCCGCTATATCCTTCATAGAAACCATTGTATACCTCTTTACGTCCTTAAACGTTTTCACTCGTTTAGTATAAAATATATTTTCAGGTATTTCAATAGACGTTTTTCTATTGATTTTAGTGTAATTATTATATATAATGTCTTTACTGAAAGGTATTTTTTTACTTTTTAACTTAATCGTTTACTTAAGCCAAGACTTGCTTGTAAGTCTTGCGCGCAGGATTCGTGTCTGCCAAGGCAGACATCTACCCTTTCGAATCTGTGCGCCTTTGCGCGAAGCGTTTAACTTTGCGATTATATTTCAAATTTTTCACTTGATTAAAGGAGATGCTCTATGAAATTCGGTTATTTTGATGACGCAAACAGAGAATATGTCATCACTACACCCAAGACTCCTCTGCCCTGGATCAATTACCTTGGCAGTAATGATTTCTTTTCATTAATTTCAAACACACAGGGTGGTTACAGCTTCTATAAGGACGCTAAATTATTAAGGCTTACTCGTTTCCGTTATAACAACGTACCCGGTGATTCAAACGGTAAATACTATTATATTAAGGATGGCAGCACCGTATGGAACCCCGGCTGGATGCCCACAAAGACCGACCTTGATTCCTATGAATGCCGTCACGGTATCGGTTACAGCAAATGGGAATCCTCAAAGAATGGTGTAAAGGCAAATGTTCTGGCCTTTGTTCCAACGGATGACACCTGTGAAATCAACCAGATTAAGCTTACTAACACTACCGACAGTGTAAAGGAGCTTAAGCTCTTTTCTTACGTAGAATGGTGCCTCTGGAATGCGGCAGACGATTCCCAGAACTTCCAGCGTAACTTTTCAACCGGTGAGGTTGAAGTTATCGGCTCAACCATCTACCACAAAACAGAATACAGAGAACGCCGTAACCACTATGGCGTATATTCGGTAAATACAAAAATTGAAGGCTTTGATACACAGCGTGAGGATTTCCTTGGTGCTTACAGAGACAACCACGATCCAGAGGTTGTATTTGAAAAGGGTTCCTGCACCGGCTCAATTGCCCACGGCTGGTCTCCCATTGCAGTTCACGAGATTAAGGTTACATTAAATCCCGGCGAAACAAAATCTTATGTGTTCGTGTTGGGTTATTGCGAAAACCCTGATGATGACAAATGGGAATCAAAGGGTGTTATCAACAAAAAACCTGCAAAAACCCTTCTTGCAAAGTACCAGACAGATGCTTGCGTTGAAAAGGCTTTTGCCAAATTAAATGAATACTGGAACGGATTATTATCCATCTATACTCTTGAAAGCAGCAACGACAAGGTAAACCGCATGGTTAACATCTGGAATCAGTACCAGTGTATGGTTACCTTTAATATGTCCCGTTCTGCTTCCTATTATGAATCCGGTATCGGAAGAGGCATGGGCTTTAGAGATTCCAACCAGGACCTTCTTGGTTTCGTGCATCTCATTCCCGAGCGTGCAAGAGAACGTATCATTGATATCGCTTCCACACAGTTTGAAAACGGCTCGGCTTATCATCAGTACCAGCCTTTAACAAAGCGTGGCAACTCAGACATCGGCTCAGGCTTCAACGATGACCCCTTATGGCTCATTGCAGGCACCTCCGCTTATGTACGTGAAACCGGCGACATTTCAATTTTAAAAGAAACAGTTCCCTACGATAACGATATGTCGGTAGCTACTTCCCTTATGGAACACCTAAAGCGCTCCTTTGACTTTATCGTAAATCACAAGGGTCCCCATAATCTTCCTCTTATCGGAAGAGCAGACTGGAATGACTGCCTTAACCTAAACTGCTTTTCAGAGCATCCTGGCGAATCCTTCCAGTGCTTCGGTCCTTCGGAAGGCCCGGTTGCCGAATCCGTTTTCATCGCCGGTATGTTTGTAAAATACGGTGAAGAATACGCACAGCTTGCTGAACTCTTAGGCGACAATGCAGAAGCTGACCGAGCAAGAAAAGAAGTTCAGATTATGTACGATGCAGTACTTAAGGACGGCTGGGACGGTGAATGGTTTGTAAGAGCTTATGATGCTTACTCCAACAAAATCGGTTCAAAGGAATGTGAAGAAGGTAAGATTTTCATTGAATCAAACGGCTTCTGTTCTTTGGCAGGAATCGGTGTAAAGGAAGGCCTCGCAGAAAAGGCTCTTGATTCCGTCAAAAAGCACCTTGACTGTAAATACGGCGTAATGATTTTACAGCCAGCCTACACAGTTTACCACTTAGAGCTTGGTGAAATTTCCTCTTATCCTCCGGGATATAAGGAAAATGCCGGTATTTTCTGCCACAATAACCCCTGGGTTTCCATCGCAGAAACAGTTATCGGCCGTGGCGACAGAGCTTTCGAGGTCTACAAAAAGACCTGTCCTGCCTACACCGAGGAAATTTCCGAAATTCACAAGACAGAGCCTTACGTATATTGCCAGATGGTAGCAGGTAACGACGCTTACATTCCTGGCGAGGGTAAGAACTCCTGGCTTACAGGTACCGCAGCGTGGACCTTTGTAAACATCTCTCAGTACATCTTAGGTGTTTACCCTACCCACGCAGGTCTTTCCGTTAATCCTTGTGTTCCCAAGGACTTTGGCGACTTCAAGGTAACAAGAAAATTCCGTGGCGCTACCTACAATATTAAAGTCATCACAAACGGCGTCGAAAAGGGCGTTAAAGCATTAATCGTAGATGGTAAGGAATTAACCGGCACTACCGTAATTCCTTACGACGCTTCTAAGAAGCTGATTAATGTAAAAGTTGTAATGGGTTAAAAAAAGCTGTGGCATCTGCCACAGCTTTTTTGTTTTCTGTAGGTTAAAGTATCAGCTCACCGGATACATAAACGCACTCAGTATGAGTGCGTTTACCATTTGTCATAGGGACATTTATTAAAGACTTTTGCTGCCCTTAGCTCTACATAGCAGCCGCAGGCAGAGCACATGCCGTCTGTTAAACGGTCACAGTCGGTACAGACAGAAAGCCTTAATTCATAAATATCGGAGGATGCCCTGACATCCTCCGGAAGATTTTCAATTAATTCCTTTAGGGTTTTAAAATAAGTGTCCTTGTCGAGCATGTCGCGGGTGAGACACTTTTTACAAAATCTGAAATTATCAAAGCTCATCGCAGCCCTCAACGCTGTATTCTTCTAAAAGTGAAGAAAGGTCTGAAATAGCACTTCGTAGTGCTTCATAATTCTTTCGTAATTTTTTTGATAAGTGCTTATTATAAGGTCACACCCTGTTTAAAAATTGCAATATCATGGTAACCGGCTTTTTCTGCCTTTACTTTCTCTCCTTGGGCTACCGAAAGCACATAATTATAAAGGTCTAAGGATAATTCTTCAAAGGTCTTTTTTTCAAGCACCTCTGCCGCGTTAAAGTCAATCCAGTTTCCTTTCTTATCATAAAGAGCACTGTTACTTGATATTTTAACGGTTGGCACAAAGGTAGCAAAAGGGGTGCCTCGACCTGTTGTAAAGAGTACCATGTGGGCTCCGCTTGAAGCAAGTGCAGTAGCGGCCACAAGATCGTTACCGGGAGCGGACAATAAATTAAGTCCCGGAGTCTCTACTCTTTCGCCGTAATTTAAAACTCCCTTAACAGATGAAGAACCTGATTTCTGTGTACAGCCTAAGGATTTATCTTCAAGAGTGGATATGCCGCCTGCTTTATTGCCTGGAGAAGGATTTTCATAAACCGTCTGACCATGGCGTTTAAAATAATCCTTAAAGTCATTAATAAGCTTAACGGTTTTATTAAACAGACCTTCGTTTTCGCACCTGTTCATAAGTAACGTTTCAGCACCAAACATCTCCGGCACCTCCGTTAAAATCGTTGTGCCACCCATAGACACTAAATGGTCTGAAAAGAAACCTACTAATGGATTTGCCGTAATGCCTGAAAATCCGTCAGAGCCTCCGCACTTTAAACCGATTATTAGTTTTGAAACAGGCTGATCGCTTCTTGTATCTAAAGATGCCTTGTCAATTAAATTTTTTACGATTTCAAGGCCTTCCTTAACCTCATCTTCCACCTGCTGGCTTACTAAAAATTTAACACGTGCCTCATCATGCGCACCGATATATGGCTTTAACACATCAATGTTACTGTTTTCACAGCCAAGCCCCAATACTAAAATGCCGCCTGCATTGGGATGATTAATCATGTCTGCTAAAATGGTACGGGTATTTTCCTGATCGTCTCCCATCTGTGAACAGCCGTAAGGATGAGGAAATGCCACAACGGTGTCAACTGAGCCCTTTACAAAGGGACGTGCAAGCTCAGCAATTTTATTTGCCACGTTATTTACACAGCCGACGGTCGGGATAATCCAGATTTCATTGCGAATTCCCACCCTGCCGTTACCTCTTAAGAAGCCTTTAAAGGTACCTCTGAGGGAGCCAGAGGGTACCTTTGCTTCTCTTATTAAAGGCTCATATGAGTAGGAAACGTCTTCATCAAGCTTAGTTGCAAGATTGTGTGTATGAATGTGGGAGCCTGCAGGGATTTTTTCTTTTGCCTTACCGATTGCCTCACCGTATTTTATAACGGACTCTCCCGCTTCGATATCCTTAATCGCCATTTTATGGCCCGCGGGAATATCGCCAAGGGCTTTAACAGCAGAGCCTGAAACCTCTACTGTTTCCCCGGCTTTTATTTCCGCAAGTGCCACCACTACTGAATCCAGAGGATTGATTTTAATAAACTTTTCCATTATTTAAAGTTTTTCTCCATTGCTTTTCTCATGCCAAGACTTCTGATATCGTCAAGGTATGCTGTTACGTCTGCAAGTGTTGTGCCTACAGCCGATAAATCTTCACCGAAGAAATCCGTATTTGATAAGAAGGCTTTGGCAAAAGAAGCAGAATCCTTACCTGAGTTGTCACGGAAGAATTCAAGTACTGCCATATCATCCATGATGCGGTATTCTTTTTTGTCTCTTAAGCCGATTAATGCCTTATCATCAAGCTTATCAGAAGAATAGAAAGCCATTAATGCTGCCAAAGAAAATGTTAAGTGCTTGGGATTCTTTCCGTTAAGCTTAATGTATTCAAGGAAAGAAGGCATGCAGCGCGCTCTCCACTTTGAAACTGAATTAAGAGCGATTGATAAAAGTGCATGATCCACATAAGGGTTATTGAATCTGCCGATAACAGCATCTGCAAAATCAAGTAAATCCTGCTTGGGAAGTGTAAGGGTCGGAATAACTTCATTAAAAATAGTGTCGTTCATGAAGTCGCGGATTAATTCATCCTCCATTGATTCTCTTACGATATTATTGCCTGCAAGGTAGGAAGCAAGTACGAAGGAGGTGTGCGCTCCGTTAAGAATACGTACCTTTCTCTGCTTGTAGGGCTTCTGGTTGTCTGTATAAATAACAGGAAGTCCTGCCTTTACGAAAGGAAGCTCGTCTGTTAAATCCTTCTTTGATTCAATTACCCATAAAGCAAAGGGCTCTGCTGTAACTACAAGTCTGTCTTCATAGCCAAGCTCGTCCCAGATAGCCTGTTCGTTGTTGCGTGGGTATCCGGTTACAATTCTATCTACAAGTGTAGAGCAGAAATTGCAGGCTTCCTTAACCCAGCTGCGGAAGTCTTCCGGCAATTCCCATAAATCGATAAATTTATTTACGCATCTTTCAAGCTCGATACCATTATCGTCAATAAGCTCTACAGGGAGCATAACAAGACCCTTTGACATATCGCCCTTAAAGAAATTGTATCTTTCATATAAGAATTTTGTGAGCTTACCGGGGAAGGTCTTTGAAGGATTTGCTTCAAAGGAATCAGAAGCATCATAAACGATACCTGCTTCGGTAGTATTGGATACAATGTATCTTAAGGTATCAAGATGAGCATATCCCATGAAGCGGTCATATTCTTCATATACACCAACGGTATCT
Organism: Lachnospiraceae bacterium; assembly: GCA_963643225.1. Classification (GTDB taxonomy): domain Bacteria; phylum Bacillota; class Clostridia; order Lachnospirales; family Lachnospiraceae; genus UBA1258. The sequence continues at coordinate 17,114 of CAVIIX010000025.1, read as the reverse complement.
GCGATGGAAGTGATAATTCTGTTCTGAACCTTAGCCTCGCCGTCCACTCTTCCTCTTAAAGAAACGGTGTAAATGTTATCCTGCTTGCCAAACTGTTCAAGGCTTCCGAATTCAATGGGCTTAACCAATACTATCGAACCATCGAATAATTCCTTTTCATTACATATATCAAACATGTAATCAACAAAGGCTCTTAAGAAATTGCCCTCGCCAAACTGTAAAACCTTTATTGGGCGTTCCTTTACAGTTACCATATCTTTGTTTAAAGTTTTCATGATTAACCTCCAAAAATTATGTAAGTGCTTACATTCCGTATATTACTTGAAAAAATCGCAAAAGTCAACTTGATTTATTAAAAAGTTTTTCGTATAATCAATTTAGTTTTTGAAAACGCTTACAAAATTTGCGGAGTTTTTTACATGAATAATAAAAAAGAAAAGCTTACTATTTATGACATTTCAGATAAGGCCGGAGTTTCCATAGCTACAGTCTCCCGTGTGTTAAACGGCTACAGCAATGTAAATCCCGACACCAAGGAAAAGGTATTAAAGGTGATGGAGGAAATGGGCTATAAGCCTAACGCCTTTGCAAGAGGCTTAGGTCTCGACACCATGAAGACCATCGGCATTCTCTGTGCCGACTCCTCCGATACCTACCTTGCCAAAGCCGTCTATTATATTGAGGAAGAGCTGCGTATACACCAGTACGATTCCTTACTTGTATGCACAGGCTACAACGCTTCCGATAAGCAGAAGGCTTTGGACTTACTTATTTCAAAGAAGGTGGACGCAGCCATTTTGGTGGGTTCTAATTTTCTTGACTCCACCAATCAGGGTAACAAATACATACGGGACGCGGCAGACACCATTCCCGTCATGCTCTTAAACGCAATGTATGAATATCCAAATGTCTACTCTCTTTACTGCGACGACTTTAACGCTACAAAAATGGCCGTTGACTTTTTATTTGAAAGCGGCAAAAGAAAAATACTCTATTTATACAGTTCAAAATCCTATTCAGCCACAAAGAAGCTCGAGGGCTTCAAGGCCTCCTATGAAGCAAGAGGCTTAACCTTATCAAAAGAATATTTACAGTTTATGCCCTACAGCTGTGAAAATATTTTAGAAATTGAAAAGGCCGTTAACGCTTTATATGAAAGCGGTCTTGAATTTGACGCAATTGTGGCAAGCGAGGACTATCTTGCAATCGCAGCCTTAAAGTGCGCTCTTAAGCGAAGCATAAAAGTGCCTGAAGAATTAAGCCTTGTAGGATACAACAATTCTTTCTTTAGCTGTATGACAGAGCCTGAGCTTTCAAGTATAGACAATAAGCTTGAAGCCTTGTCAAAGCAGCTTGTGAGCACACTTTTAGGAGTGCTTGACGGAAAGGAAATGCCTAAAAAAACCGAATATTCCGGTGAATTAATTAAAAGAGGAACTACATGACAGACATTGTCATTTAAAAAGGAGAGAAAATATGAAAGCATTTATGGATAAGGATTTTATCCTTACAAACGAAACAGCCGTTAAGCTGTATCACGACTATGCAGAGAAAATGCCTGTACTTGACTACCACTGCCACATTAACCCTAAGGAAATCGCAGAGGACCGTCAGTTTGAAAACATCACACAGGTATGGCTGGGCGGCGACCACTATAAATGGCGCTTTATGAGAAGCTGCGGTGTTGATGAAAAATTCATTACAGGCGACGCTTCCGACCACGATAAATTTATTACCTGGGCTAAATGTCTTGGAAAGGCTATCGGCAATCCCCTTCATCACTGGAGTCACTTAGAGCTTCAGAGATATTTTGGTTATACCGGTGCTTTAAATGAAAAGACCGCCGAGGAGGTATGGGAGCTTTGCAACAAAAAATTACAGGACAAGAGCATGAGTGTAAGAAATTTGATTAAGCAGTCCGGCGTTACTCTTATCTGCACTACCGACGATCCAATCGATTCACTTAATTACCATGATGATATCAAAAACGACTCATCCTTTGACGTAGTGGTGCTTCCTGCCTGGAGACCTGATAAGGCAATGAATTTAGAGAAGGAGACCTATCTTGATTACCTTTCAAAATTATCTAAAGTATCCGGTGTGAAGATTGATTCTTTTGACGCTTTAATCAAAGCCTTAGGCTTAAGACTTGACTATTTTGAAAAGAAGGGCTGTTCCGTTTCAGATCACGCGCTTGAATACGTTATGTATAACCCAGCTTCCATGTCAGAAATCGAAGAAATCTTTAAAAAGCGTTTAGCAGGCGGAGCTGTAACAAAAGAAGACGAGCTTAAATTTAAGACTCAGTTCATGATTGAAATGGGTAAGGAATACAACAAGCGAAACTGGGTAATGCAGCTTCACTACGGCTGTAAGCGCGATAACAACACTCCCATGTTTAATAAGCTTGGTCCCGACACAGGCTATGACTGCATCATGTCTGAAACCTCTTCAACAGGACTCGCAAATTTCCTTAATGCCCTCGTTAAAGAAAATGCACTTCCTAAGACCATTCTTTATTCACTTAACCCTAATGACAATGAATCAATCGGCACAATACTCGGCTGCTTCCAGGACTCAACCGCAGTTGCAAAGATTCAGCAGGGTTCCGCCTGGTGGTTTAACGATCACAAAATCGGCATGGAAAGACAGATTAAATCTTTAGCTTCCCTTGGTAACCTTTCAGGTTTTGTAGGAATGCTGACAGATTCAAGAAGCTTTTTATCCTATACGCGCCACGAATATTTCAGACGTATTCTCTGTAATGTAATAGGTGAATGGGTTGAAAATGGAGAATTCCCCTATGATGAAGATATCTTAGGCGAAATTGTAAAAGACATTTCTTACAACAATGCAGTAAGATATTTTAATTTTGATTTAGAAACCAAATAATCCATAAAAGTTAAAAACCCCACTGCCTTTTGGCAGCAGGGTTTTTTTAACTAGGTTACTGACTCAGCCCGATACATCGTAAGACACGTAGTAACGCTTTTTTCAGTCATACCTTTTTTATACTCCATCTAAGCACTTGGTGCAGAAAGTCTGAAGAACCTTGTAAAGCTGCTGCGCATCAATTGGCTTCGACATATGGTAATTCATGCCGCTTTCTAGCGTACGGCTGCGTTCGTCATCGAAGGCATCGGCAGTCATTGCAATAATTGGTACACTTACGGCATCGGGACGGTTAAGCGCCCGGATTGCCTTCGTAGCCTTCAGTCCGTCCATCACCGGCATACGCACGTCCATCAAAATTGCGTCGAATGAGTACGGCCTGCTCGCAGCGAAGGTGTCCACAGCTATCTGCCCGTTCTCAACCGTTGTGATAACGCAACCGACTTTTTCAAGAATAATCTTAACCACATAGGTGTTTATCTCGTTGTCCTCCGCCAGCAATATGCGCAACCCCTTCAGCAAAGAGGAAGAAGCCTGAGAATCTGAAGAATCTAAGGAATCTGAAGAAGAAATTTCATTCTGCCTGACGATGTCTGCCTCGAAAATAATGACGAACTCCGTTCCCTCGCCTAACTTGCTCCTTACAGAGATTGTGCCGTTCATAGCTTCCACAAGGTTTTTGACGATGGAAAGTCCGAGTCCTGTTCCCTTCGTGCCATCGCTTAGCTTGGAGCTCTCCTGCTCAAACGGCTCAAACATATGCTTTTGAAATTCCTCGCTCATGCCTATGCCGTTATCGCGCACGCTTATTCTTATTTTCAGCTTGTTATCAGCAGTCTCGAGATTCGTTACCTTAAGCCAGATGTCGCCTCCGTCAGGCGTGAATTTCACGGCATTCGATAGCAGGTTAAAGAAAATCTGATTGAAACGCACCTTATCAACCAGGATGATGTACTCGCCCGGATTCAGCTCATTGTGGATGTTGATGCTTCTCTCCGCCATCAGCGGTATGATGACCGTCTCAATCGAAGCAAGAAATTCCTGGCGTGTCAGGGGCTCCTTGTGAAGGGTCAGCTTGCCGCTTTCGATTCGGCTCACATCTAAAATATCGTTAATCAGCCCAAGCAGAAAATCGCTGGAGATTGCAATTTTGTCAAGATACTCTCGCACAAGGCTTTGATCACTCTCATGCCGCGCAAGCTCCGTCAGATTGATTATGGCATTCATAGGAGTGCGGATATCGTGGCTCATGCGGGAAAGAAAATCAGTCTTTGCCCTACTTGCCTCCTGCGCCTTCTGAAGAGATACATTGACAATCTCCTGCTGTTGCTGCCTAAACAGGTCGGTGTCCTTTGTGGCAATGAAGTAAAACGCCATTATCGTGACTACAATCGAACAGTACGGCATAAACGGAAAAATAGTTCCCACCGGAATGATAGTGTTGTTGATAACCGCACCAATAAGTACAATGAGCGAGATCAGCATCGTGTGCAGCGCATAGCGCTCGACCTCCGTCTTCCTGTTTACCTGTATGATTATCAGGTCTAGTATCGTCTCCGCATAATAGAAGTAGTTGAGGTAAGAATAAAAGTTATAAAGAAAGCCTCTCGTATACATGCCCTCAGCATTAAAATAATACAGTGCTCCTGTAAAGGGTGTCACAGCAACCATGAAAAGCAGTATCAAAATTGGGAGCAGCTCAAGCTTTCTAAACAGCCATCCCATGGTGCTTCCCACAAAGTTTCGCACGAACACATGCCATATAAACGGAAGCAGGGTGTAGACCAGATAGAAGGCAAAGGAAACGATCTTCCACGTGCTTACACTTAAGTTTTCCGAAAGATGGCAGACAATGAAAACGCAGTCGGCAATAATGTATAGCACTGTCATGCCGATAAGCAGCTGAGTACGGGCACGACTTTTTCCGTACGAGATTGCTGAAAAAGAGCGAACCACAAGAATACTCATAATAATGACCATAAAGGCCGAACTTAATATATAGCTGCTTAATACATTATTCATAGTTTATTCACCTTGGCTGCATTCACTTAGACTTGTGTTTTTTCTTTTGCACCCTGTACTGTTTCTTTCAACAAGAAGGACTTATCATTCACAATGTGTGAAAACTGTTGTTATTTTAAAAATTCTGCTTCTTATTGATTTTCCATGGCAACTGCCGTGTCAAGGGCAATCTCCATCATCTGGGTGAAGGAATTCTGTCTTTCTTCAGCCGTTGTAACTTCGCCTGTTACAAGGGAATCTGAAATAGTAAGAATAGCAAGTGCTCTCTTTTTAGCCTTAATCGCGTTCATATAAAGGGCTGCTGCTTCCATTTCCACTGCCATAATGCCCATGGATGCCCACTTTTCATTGACTGTAGGGTCTGCATCATAGAAGGTGTCTGAAGAAACAACATTACCTACATGGTAGTTAACATTAAGCTTTTTTCCTGCCTTAATGGCTTCACTCAAAAGTGTGTAGTCAGCAATTGGAGCAAATGGACCCGGAAGGTTGTACTGACGCATGTAGTTTGAATTGGTGCAGGCCCCCATTCCGTACACGATGTCACGAATCTTAATGTCTTTCTGAAGTGCACCTGCAGAGCCTACTCTTAAGATATTATCTACATCAAAGAAGTTAAAAAGCTCGTAGCTGTAGATACCGATTGAAGGCATACCCATACCGCTTGCCATAACAGACACCTTTGTGCCCTTATAGGTGCCGGTATAGCCCTGAACACCACGTACGTTGTTAACAAGTGTTGGATTTTCAAGAAAATTCTCTGCTATAAATTTTGAACGAAGAGGATCGCCGGGCATAAGCACGGTTTTACCAAAATCTCCGGGTTTTGCATTAATGTGTGGTGTGGGATAATTAGCCATTTTCATCACTCTCCTTAAAGGTTTTATTTGATATTTCTTCGATGACGTCCGAAATTTCTTCAAGCACATCCAGTAAATCCGGATTATAAACTCTGTATTCTGCTTCCAAAATTTTACGCATTACCGATTTATGGGGCTTTACGGAGCCATCCTTTAATACTCTTAATTCATCATATCTGTGTACCAGGCCTACTATCTGGGCACAAATCGGGATTTCATTGCCGGAAAGCCCTACGGGATAGCCTTTTCCGTCGTAGGTTTCATACATACATCTGCATATATCGTAGGCATATTTTCTTTCGACCTGATGGCCGGTATTTGCAAACATCAAATTAATCATTTCGCTGCCCGCAATTGGACGCTTTTTAATCTGCGCCAAAGCTCTTGTAGCAGAAGCATCGTTTTTATCAAAGAGCCTGTCCGGCACTACAACCTTACCGATATCGTGAAGTGCCGAAGAATCTGCAATTGTCCTGTTTATGCTCTTCGAAAGGCCGTATTTAGGATATTTTGTAAGGATTCTGTCACACATCGCTTCCGTGTATGCTCTTATTCTGTCATTATGCTTAACATCCTCTGGAAGCATCTTTTTCATGATAGCTCTTACGTTATCTTCCCAGCGCATTCTGTGGAAGGTTTTAGCCTTCTTTAAAGCCTCATACTGGTTTGTAAGATATTCAGACTTCTCTTCTATTATAGCATCAAGATTCAATTCAAGCTTATTGATTTCAACCAGAGTATCCACGGTTTTTCTGATATCGGCAGGTCTGAAAGGCTTATAAACAATGTCCACAACCTTGTTTTTCTTACATTCCACAAGTAAATTTGCCGATTCATCTCCTGTTGTAATAATAACCGGAATCTTTTCGTTTAAACCGCTGGATACAAGATAATCCATTACCCCGAAGCCATCAAGCTTAGGCATATGAATATCAAGAATTATAAGGGAAATATCCGTTTCTTCAGCCTTAATACAGTATACCGCCTGACTTCCGTTTTCAGCCTCTAGTATCCTGTATTTATCCTTTAAAATTTCCCTTAGTATTGTACGATTGATTTCCTCATCTTCTGCAATGAGAATTGTAGGTTTATTCTCCACGACCATTTCGGGTCCCCTCCCCTTTTTGGTAACATAGTTAGATGATATCGTATTATCTTAATAAGTTCAACACACTTTCTAATACATATTAATAAATAGTGTGTTTACCCCCTCTTCTATTGTCATACGCTCATAACCCACTGCCGAAAATACATCCTCAAAGAGTGCTAGATTAGTCGCAGAATTCATTCTTGGCTCCTGCATTTCAAGATCCGTTAAATATAAAAGCTGAGCCGCCCTATATGGTGTATTGCTTGAATCGGACACTGCTTTTACAAGACTAACCGCATAATTCTGAATAGGTGCACCCTTATCTACACCGGAGGTTTCAATAGCATCCATATTAAATAAAAGGTAGTTCATAAAGGTTGCTGCTTCCTTAGGATGCTTCGTTTCATCGGATATTGCATAAAGAGCCGAGGCTCTTGCATAAAGTCCAAGACGATTTGTATCCGTCAAAACCGGGAAGGTGGCTACAGAAACCGTAGTCTGCATGCTTATGGGACTGCATATATCAGATGACTCTGTAATCCATCCTATTGTAAGGGGTGATTTTTGTTCTTCAAAAGAAGCAAAGGTGTCTCCCCCAAAGGGTTTAATGACGCCTTTATCGATTAAATCCAAATATTTTTCAAGCATTATTTCATATTCTGCTTTGCCAAATCCCAGGGTGCCATCCTCTGTATACATGGGATTCCCGGAAACCTGCTCCGTATAGGCTACAAGAAGGTAAAGAAGCTCTTCAACAGAATCAATGCTTATGGCTGCATATTCTGAACCCTTAACAGTTTCTCCAAGCTTATCCAAATCATCCCAGGACCTGGGCATTGTAAAGCCTAAATTGCCAAGCAGGGTTAAATTTCCGTATAAAAATTCCGAATCTAAGGCTACCGGAATTGCATTAAGTTTTGAATACCTTGTACCATATTCAAGATATTTACCGTTATAGGTGGATAAATCAATATATTTTAAAAGATCGTATAAATCATAAAAACCATTCCCGTCTTCTGAATAAGTAGAAAGCCAGTTATAATCAATCTGCATGATATCCGGTTCTTTTCCTGCCGCAAACATTGCCTTTGTGCGGCTTTCGTAGGTGCCAAGCTCTGTATAGGAGGGCACTATGTCAATTTCAGGATAAATCTTTTCAAATTTTTCTAATAAATCAAGGGTATAATCGTGTCTGTCATCATCACCCCACCAGGAAAATTTGATTTTCGACTTTTCCACAATTTCCGTTTCATCTCCCTTTAAGGCATCAGAAATGGTACAGGCAGAGGCAGGGAACACCATTACACATATTAAAACAGTCATTAAGAATTTTCTAAACAGGCTTTCAAGCTTCTTGATGCTTACAGGCTTCATAACGCAATCATTCATACCGGCGCCCAGCATAAGTCTTGTAGAATCCGCATCATCATCTGCGGTGTAGCCGATAATTGGCACGGCTTCAAAGCGGGGGTCTTCATCCTTTCTTGCTCTGATTTCTCTAGTAACGTCATCGCCGTTCATATCAGGCATGTAGTGGTCCATAAAAATTAAGTCATAGGCTTTTTTATCTACAAGTTCCAAAACCCTTTCGCCACAGTTTGCCATATCTATTTCAACGTGGTAAGGCTTAAGCATGTTTTCAAACATTAAAAGGTTGGTTTCCGCATCGTCTACAATTAAAATCTTTTTGCCCGCTACATCAACAGGCTTTTCTTCATCTGCAAGCCAGCTTACAACCTTTCCTTCTATTTCAACTGTAAAGATGGTGCCTCGGCCGTATTCTGATTCAACTGTAATGTCACCATTCATCATATGGGCAAACTGCTTGGCAATCGAAAGACCTAAGCCACTTCCCTCTTTCTTACGATTAGCCTTTGAATCTACCTGCTCAAAGGCTCCGAATACCTTTCCTATATCCTCAGGCCTGATACCGATACCAGAGTCTATAACCTTGAAAATCATCTTAACCTTTTCATCGTCATCCTTTATCTTCTCACATTTACCGGTTATGCGCACATAGCCGTTGTCTGTAAATTTAATGGCATTATTTGCAAGATTAATCAAAATCTGTCTTATCTTAATGTCATCACCATACAGCGTTGCAGGGAATTTATTAAGGATTTCTGCCTGTAAATCAAGTCCCTTCTGGCCTGCCGGAATTTTTATTATGCCGGCCACTTCATCGATAACTGTTTCAATATGGTAATTATCTTCTTTAAGTTCAACCTTTCCGGATTCAATCTTTGAAAAGTCTAAGATATCATTAACGATGGTCAAAAGGTTCTTTGCCGCATTCTTAATAGTAGAGGCTCTTTCAATACTTGCAGCGTCACCTTCATCAATAATCATTTCCGAATACCCTAAAATTGCATTCATGGGAGTACGGATTTCATGGGTAGTATTTGCAAGGAATTTTAATTTTTCTTTGTTTGCATCATCTGCAAGCTTCATATTTTCTTTAACACTTGCAATCATGTCAGTTAAACCTTCAGACAGAGTATGGATTTCTTTTGTGGAGCCATCCGGAATCTTTACATCAAAGTTTCCGCCTTCCACTTCCGAAATTGCATCAGCCATACCTGTAATAGGTTTTGTAATGGAATTTGCAATAAGTAAGCCTGCCAAGAAAATTATTACTGCAGCACCCAAAATTGCGAAAACAGTTACTCTTGTGATGTAACCGGAAATTTCATTTAGTGAATCCTCAGAAGTAAAGGTGATTAAAAGCCATCCATTGGCGCACTCATAATAGGAAACAATTAAATCGTTCTGTTCAAAAGCACCTGTTTTATCGTTTCTGACGCTTTCTACAAGCTCTGCATCATAGGCCTTTCCTATCTTGTCGGTATTTGTAGCATAAATATTTGCTCCATCTGCAATCACGCACCCCTGCATTTTTGTTGTTGTGCCTGCAGCTGTAAAGATATCATCAAGCTCTCTGTAAAAGAAAGATGTAAGCACGATTGCACTATTGTTTAAGCGCTTTGCATAATACATTCTTCTGTAATTGCCCTTATACCCCGTAAACCAGCTTTCATTTTTGTCCTCAAGCCTTAAAGCAAGCTTTTCATAGACATTTTCATCCTTGAAAATTTCATCTGTAGTAGATGAAGCCTGCCCTAAATATTCTCCGTCTTTATAGAAAATAGCAAAATCTGAATAGCTCTTATATACGCTTATGGAATTTAAATAATCGGTAATCTTTTCTTCGGTCTGAAGCTTTTCATATTCATCAGCTATATATTTATCGTGGTTATATTCAGCCACTTCGTCATCTGAAAATACCAAAGCTGTTATATCCTCAACATCGCTTAAATAGTCGTCAAGAATGTAGCCTGCTTCAGCTGTAGTGTTGTAAACATTTTTCTCAACCACGCGCTTAATCATATAATTTGAGCCAACAGAAATAAGTGCCGCTGTTCCTACCAGCACCACTGCGGTTATAACACCGTATGAAATTGTAATTCTGTTACGTAGTTGCATAAATCCTCCACCTACATTTAACTCCCAAATAATTAACCGATTATTGAACTTTTATGAGCGTTTTTTACCGTATAGGAATGAAAATTCCTATACGAGAAAGAATCCTGCCTGCAGGATTCTTCGCCTGCGGCGGGTCGCTTTAGCGACATTGTTCCATTCCGCCGCAGTGCGATCCTCGCGGAGCGTTTTTTACCGTATAGGAATGAAAATTCCTATACGGTAAAAAAGCGTGGATGCATTGCACCCGCGCTTTTCTTTACCATATTATTATTGGTGTATCCATTTGGATATTGTTGTATATAATGGTGGCGGTTTCAAGACGTAAATTTACGCAGCCATGCGAGCCGTTACCATTGCGGTTATCACCGCCAAATTCTTCATAGCTTCTCCAGGTGGCATCGTGCATACCGTTGGCTCCGTCATAGGGCATCCAATAGGATACCGGGTCTTCCCAGGTGGGACCTCGCAATACTACGTCAGACTTCTTGTAGGTAAGCTTGAATATGCCGCAGTTAGTGACACTTTCAGGGTCGTTCACTTCGCCGGTGGTGACATCGTCATAAACTACAAGCTCACCACCTATGTACATCCAGATTTTTTGATCTCTTAAAGAAATTTCAACATAAGTATTTGAAATTTCATCGTTAGCAGCACGCTGTCCGATAACAGTATAGCAGGCGTCTACTGATACCTCTGAATTTTCCGAAAGGCAGGCTGTTTTAATAGCCTCTGCCGTTGCATCAAGATCAATGAGCCAGCCGTAATTGCCATTTGTAATGGTGGTAATTTCACCGGTGCTTGTTAAAAAATCTCTGTAGGAGCCATATGTGTCGTACTGACCCTTTAAGGAACGTACGTAGTCGTAAATCGCAGCATCGTTTGCTTCGTCCCCTGACACAAAATCGTATAAACCAAGTGTCTGTGAAGGTGTAAGTGTAATTTTCACACCACATACATTTAAATAAAGAGTCTTATTTAATAAAATCTCGTAATAATTCTTTGTGGCTTCAAGCTCAGGGTCTGTAGATAAAACCGAAGGCATTTCATAGTCTGTATAATCTAAAGTAATTGTATTATCATGAGCCAGTACTGCTGCCTTAAGCTTTTCTTCAAGTCTTCCCTCTTTAATAACATTACCGTATACTTCCTTTGTAACTAAAAGGGTACCTGATGCACTGTCTACACTTATGTAGGCATCCTTTGAATAAATTCTTGTTGATAAATCATAGATAGCTAAACCGCTTAAATCAACCTTTGAAAAGTCAACGCATTCAGCCATGCTGTGTTCATAATCTTTTCTTTCGGCGCCGTTTACATATTCCTCTTTTGTTAAAGTCTGAGAATAAAAGGCTGTCTGAAGCTCTGATAACAAATCGTTGTATTCTGCGTTTAAGTCTTTATAGCTAAAGGTTTCCTCTTCCTCAAAGGGAGTTTTTATTGTAATTACGTTCTTTTCGAAGTCATCGGTAACCGCCTTGTAGGCTTCTTCCATTGAAAGACCGCTTATATCCACATCATTAAAATAGGAATTTTCATAGAAGCTTTTATTTTCTAAAATAAAGGTTTCATAGCTAGACGTAATGGCTCTTTCTTCCTTAATGTAGTTGTAAAGCTCGATGCCCTTAGGAACGCCCAGTACTACTGCAAATATTACAGCTACACCAGCAACAGTAATTTTAATCCATTTCTTCATTAAATATTTCTCCGTTTTGTGCGCTTAACGTCCAAAATTATAATTTCCGCAAAAGTCTTGTATAGAATTCCACGGTTTTAATCAAAGTGTCAATGGGAATTCGTTCGTTATTCCCGTGTATCATGGCACGTTCTTCCTTAGAAAGCTTTTGCGCCGAAAATCTGTATACCTTGTCGGTGATTTTACAGTAGTGTCTTGAATCAGAGCAGGCCATCATTAAATATGGTGAAACGATGGCTTCAGGCCAGGTCTCATGGATTATATCCTTTAAAAGATACCAGCCTTCACTTTCCGTATCCGAATATATGGAGGGATTTGCACCGTTTACAAGTTTAGCTGAAATTAGGGAATTGTCAATGCTTTTATTTATGTATAAGGTCGCGCTTTCAATTGTATCGTTGCCAAGTAATCTCATATTAACGCCAAAATCTGCTACGGGAGGTATAACGTTATAGGCCTTTGAACCATTTGCACGGGTAAGAGCAACGGTGGATCGAAGCATTGCGTTTAATTCGCCACCTGACCTTTTGCATATTAAATCAAGCACAGGCAAAAAGCACCAAAGGTTTGCAAAAATCATGCGGTATAAAAATGTAGAATATCTGCCTAAGGTTTCAAACATTTCTTTTACCGGCTTTGTAAGCTGTCTCTTAAAGGGATGCTTCTCTATTGCAACCATCGCCTCCGCAAGCTGTCCTAAGGATGTGTGTACGGGAGGCGTTGAAGCATGTCCTCCGCTTGTAGTAATTTCAAAATCCATTGCAACGGAGCCCTTTTCACCGATTCCCACCATTGCGCATTCCTTTGTAACGCCCGGGAAGGAATTTTCAACAACTGCACCGCCTTCATCCAATACAAATGCAGGTGTAACGCCCTTTAAGCGTAAATGCTCCACGATGTCTGCACAGGTGTTTCCGTCTATTTCCTCTTCTCCAGAAAAAGAAAAATATAAATCCTGACAAGGCTTATATCCTTCCATAAATAAAGCCTCAGCGGCTTCCAAAATAGCGCATAAAGTACCCTTAGTATCAAGTGTACCCCTTCCGATTATAAAACCGTCCTTAACGATTCCTTCAAATGCAGGCGTGTCCCAGTATTCTTCTTCTGCCGGCACTACGTCATAATGAGCCATAAGCACAGAAGGCTTATCGTGGCAGGCTCCTTCCAAAGAAAATAAAAATCCCGTTTTTCCCACATGTTCAAAGGTCATATTACTAAATACATTAGGAAATCTTTCTTTAATTAAGCTTTCGAATTTATTAAATTCCGAACGGTCCACCAAAGACTCGTCCCGATTCGAAACAGTCTTACATTTAATCATGTCAGACATGTCTTTAACGATTTTTTCTTTTGCAGTGTTAACTTCTGAAGCCGTTACTTTGGCATATTCTTCAGGCTTAAATTTTAATGTGCGAATTAAAATAACTGCAATAAAAACAAGTAAGGCAGCAAGAATTATATATAAAGCAATCATACTATTCCTTTCTTATATAAAACGCGGGCAGAGCCAAGTGTAATAAGCACGCCTACGGGCACTAAAACACCTACAGAGCTTGCAAGTGAAGGCACACAGATAAATAAAATGATAAAGAAAATCAAAGGCACAATTGCGATTTTCCAGTTTTTACTGATATATACCACTCCTAAACCTCCGAAAAGTGCCGGAAGGATATTGTCAAAGGCCGGAGCCAGGGCTTCTGAATTAAGAACCGGCGCAAGAAAAGCAAGTCCCAGCACACCCGCTGCCACTATCAGCGTAGTAACGATTGCGCTTGAAGCAATTGCTATTGTGGAAATCACTTCACCTTCTTCGGATCCTGGCTTTGCCTCTGCATTTTCCATTGCGTTTAATGCAGCGGGAGCCTTGATTGCGGTAATATTGCCAGTTACAAAGGCAAGGTATGTACCGCCTGTACCAAGCATGGGGGTGTAGGTGATAACTTCAATTGCACCCACTGTCCAGTAAATGGGGGCAACTCCTAAAAGACCCTTAAGCACTGCAGTCATTGAGGGCCATGCGTTAAACATAAGGCAGATAACTACAGGTACCATTAAAATTACAACGTCTGCTGTCCAAATCCATATTTTACCGATTTTGTCGGTTTTCTTCATATAATCGTTCATGGCTCTCTCCTTATCCTGTTATTATTTTGGTGATGATGCAGGCAAATACCATTGCACCTATCATGCTGATTGAAATTGCGTAGGTTTCAAGCCATTTAAGGTGGCACTTTTTAATTAAGACGCCACATACAGCCATCAAAAGAGCCGACACAAGCATTACAAACATCGGAATAAAGCCTGCAAGGCCGCTTCTTACATCTGCAAATACCATGCCTAAAAAGGCTGAAATCATGCCTAAAAATAAAGAGGTCATGAAAATGTCGCCCCACTTGGTGTCTTTATTCTTTATTTTAAGAACACCACCCTGAATTTTCTTCATAAAAAGCTGGGGTAAAATAATGCTTGGCATAATGCCCAAGGTCATAACCCAGGCAATTGCCGAATAATCCCTGGCATTCTGTAAGGGCTCAGATAAAGAAACTCCCAAGGCATTGGCGGTTGAAGTGGCTGCCGGAAGCTCGTAGGTTAAAGCTCCGATGACACTCATGCGAATCCACGGAAGGGGAATTCCCAAAAATTTAGATAAGGTGATTACTCCAAGTAAAATTGAAAAGGCCGGAGCGATTGTAAAGATTGCTGAAGATACGATAGTTTTCTTTAGTACCTTTACATCCATTCCTATTTCCTTACCGTGTCTGTAGGATCTTATTAAAAAGAAAACAGACTGGGCAAGCACAAATAAAATTACAATCGCTGCTACTGCATAGAGTATTCCTGAATTAATATTAAATTCCATGTTTTTCCTTTCTAAGCCTCTAATTCTATAACTGTTGCAAGGCTTCCACGTATTCCATCCGAATATCTGTGGGAATAATATTTTTCAGGATGGCACAGAGTACATTCTCCCACCATCTCAATATTTTCCGGATTTATTCCTAACTGTATAAAGCGTTCCTTTACAACACCCCGTAGGTTGAGCATGTATTTTCCGTTTTCCCTGGCTGTATAAAAGTCTGCTATGCTTTCACCTATTAAAAGGGTTGCAGCCTCGATTACTTCAGGGCCCACCTCAAAACAGCATTTATCAATGGCGGGACCGATTGCTGCGTGAATTTTTGAAGTATCAGCCTTTAACTCAACCATTTTATTTATGGCATTAGACTGAATGTCAGCAACCGTTGAGCGCCAGCCACAGTGGATACAGCCGATTACCTTATTTTCAAAATCCTCTAAGATTACCGGAACACAGTCAGCTGTAAAAATGACTAAGGGCACGTTGACTAAATTGGTCACGTATCCGTCAGCAGTGGGCATTTCGCCCTTTCCATAGGCAGGCCTCAAATCCTTTTCTTTTGCTATATGCACGTAATTACCATGGACCTGAGCTCCGCACACAAATTCATTATTTTTAATACCTGAAGCTTCAAGAAAGCGTCTGAAGTTTTCCTGAACTCTTTCACGTCTGTCACCTCGGTTCATGCCAAGGTTAAGGGTCGCATAAGGGCCGTCGCTTACACCGCCTATTCTTGTTGAAAATCCGTGGGGCGACTTAATTTTTAAAGCCTTTTCTATTAAAACAGGCTCGGTTTCATCAAGGAATTCAGTTAAGACGTCGCCTTCGTATTTGACTGTCATATTAAGGTTTCTTTTGCCCTGTAATAAAGGCTTTATGAAATAGTGGTCGCCTTCCCATGTGGGAAGCTTTAGCACCTCATCGGCATCTACCCACTTAAGGTTTCCTTCCGGACAGTCGGTGCGAAGGGTGCCGGTAAATTCCGTCGCCTTGTATAAATACATATCCTGATCTTCAGTTTTGTTTGAATAAAATTTGATGACGCCTGCTAAATAAAATTTGGTTATGGTAAGTCCTGTTTCTTCAAAAACCTCTCGCACAACGCATTCATCTGCCATCTCGTCCTCTTCAAATTTACCGCCGACTCCTATCCACTTACCCTCGTTAAAGTCATTCTTTTTCTTGACTCTGTGTATAAGCAGATATTTTCCGTCTTTTTCTATATAGCAAAGGGATGAACTGATCATTTTTCACCTCACAAGTAATCCTTATTTTAACATAAAAGAACCGTAATTTACATTATTTCTGAGATTTTGCCATGCTACTTACTCACAAGGCAGTACATCAGCCACAGTGCGCATCATTGGCACGTAGTGCCTTTTTTAACATATATTGGATTGCGTTGCAATCCAATATATTGTTAAAGAGTTTCGCTTGCGAAACTAAAGCGCCTAGCGCGGTCGCCAAGGCGACATTTACCTTTCGCGCGAGTGCGCATCATTGGCACGTAGTGCCTTTTTTAACATATATGGGATTGCGTTGCAATCCAATATATTGTTAAAGAGTTTCGCTTGCGAAACTAAAGCGCCTAGCGCGGTCGCCAAGGCGACATTTACCTTTCGCGCGAGTGCGCATCATTGGCACGTAGTGCCTTTTTTAACATATATGGGATTGCGTTGCAATCCAATATATTGTTAAAGAGTTTCGCTTGCGAAACTAAAGCGCCTAGCGCGGTCGCCAAGGCGACATTTACCTTTCGCGCGAGTGCGCATCATTGGCACGTAGTGCCTTTTTTAACATATATGGGATTGCGTTGCAATCCAATATATGTTAAAAAAACTATACGGAAACCGTATAGTCAGGTAAAAAGAAAGTGCACGTGGCCGGACTTGAACCGGCACGGTATTGCTACCGAGGGATTTTAAGTCCCTTGCGTCTGCCTATTCCGCCACACGTGCACATAAATGGGGCCTACAGGGCTCGAACCTGTGACCCTCTGCTTGTAAGGCAGATGCTCTCCCAGCTGAGCTAAGACCCCAGATATTCAATTATAATCGCCTGTCAAACAGACAAACGACCCAGGCGGGACTCGAACCCGCGACCTCCGCCGTGACAGGGCGGCGCTCTAACCAACTGAGCCACTAGGCCATACAACCTTAATGATTGAACACAAAACAGAAGAATAAATCCTTAAATAACTTCTCTAACACCTTTTTA
>CAVIIX010000024.1:0-30621 GCA_963643225.1 Lachnospiraceae bacterium | reverse complement strand
AATTTTTCTCAAAGATTTTCAGGGTTGCATTGTTGTTTGATTGTCAAGGTCCTTGGGTACTTGGAATGTACCAAACGGAGAAGGAGGGATTTGAACCCTCGCGCCGCTATTAACGACCTGCACCCTTTCCAGGGGTGTCTCTTCAACCTCTTGAGTACTTCTCCAAAAGCTTGAATAACTTCGCGCTGTTTAATTAGTACCGCGCGGAGAGGATGGGATTCGAACCCATGCGCCCTTGCGGACAAACGGTTTTCAAGACCGCCTCGTTATGACCACTTCGATACCTCTCCATAGTCAGTTTTCAAAAGAAAACCTTGCGACTGAGTTAACTCAGCGCAAGGAATACTTTACCAAAATCACCTTTAAGTGTCAACCGTTTTTTTCAAATTTTTGAAGAAAATTTTTAACGGTCAAAAAATCCTCAGAGGTAGTGATTTTTATGTTGCGATAATCTCCCTCTGTAATGTGCACGGGAAGTTTTCCAAAGGCCTCCATCACTGATGCATCATCTGTAACTTTAGTGTCTTTACAATTCCTAAGTGCCTCATAGGCTTCATAAATATCCTTACACAAAAACGCCTGTGGTGTCTGAATATTGTAAACACATTCACGGTTCGGTGTGGTAAGTACAAAGCCGTCTGCACCCACCAGTTTAACTGTATCCTTACTCTTAACTCCCATAACCGCCGTACCGAAGCATTCAACGTCTTCCTTTATGCGTTCAAGCAGCAAAACGCTTAGCATCGGACGTGCTCCGTCCTGAATATAAACATATGTCTTTTCTTTATCCGTAACTACCCTTAAGCCTTCGAATACGGAATCGCTTCTTTCGGCGCCGCCTGCTACAATTTTCGTTACCTTATTAAATAAGAATTTTTCAACAATTTCTTTTCTAACGTAGTCCTCGTCTCCTGCACCCGTCACGATTATTATTTCATCAAGGAAGCTGTCCTGCATTGCAGCCAGTGCATAATAAAGTACCGGACGTCCGTTTAAATCCATGTACTGCTTTGGCACTTCACTTCCCATACGCAGTCCCTTGCCCGCGCTCATCAAAATTCCCACATGCTTCATTATCGTTCTCCAAGCTTCAAATTAGGCACTGCATTTAAATCAAGTCCAGAAACGTTTCCTTTTATAAATTCGTAATACCCCGCCGCGCCTATCATTGCCGCGTTATCGGTACAAAGTATTGGGGATGGTCTGTAGAAAGAAACCTTTTCCTTTTTTAAGGCTTCTTCAAGTGCCGCTCTTAAGTGCGAATTGGAAGCAACGCCACCGGCAATTGCAAATTTATCCATGCCGGATTCCTTAATTGCCGTTATTGAATGCTCCACAAGCACGTCCACTACCGCTTTCTGGAAGGAAGCCGCAACGTCTGCCTGCACAATTGTTTCGCCCTTCATTTCACACTGATTTAAATAATTCAAAACTGCCGACTTTAATCCGGAAAAAGAAAAATCGTATACAGAGCCTTCAACCCTGGCTCTTGGAAATTTAATTGCCTCTGAATTTCCTTCATAGGATACCTTATCAATTTTGGGGCCGCCGGGATATCCAAGTCCTATGGCACGCGCCACCTTATCAAAGGCTTCACCTGCTGCGTCATCACGAGTGCGTCCCAAAATTTCGTATTTGCCGTAATCAAGCACCTTTACAAGATGTGAATGCCCTCCGGATACCACGAGGCACACAAAGGGAGGCTCAAGCTCCTTGTTTTCAATAAAATTGGCGCTTATGTGACCTTCAATGTGATGCACTCCCACAAGTGGAATGCCGGAAGCAAAGCTTAAGGCCTTGGCAAAAGAAACACCTACCAGAAGTGCTCCCACAAGCCCCGGCCCATATGTAACTGCAATCGCATCTATATCCTTTAATGTAACGCAAGCTTCCTTTAAAGCCTCTTCCACTACCTGATTAATGGCTTCCGTATGTTTTCTCGAAGCTATTTCAGGTACAACACCACCGTAAAGAGTGTGTAAATCTATCTGAGAGGCTATAATATTCGAAAGTACCTTTCGTCCGTTCTTTACTACTGCTGCCGCCGTTTCATCACAGGAGCTTTCAATAGCAAGTATCAGTTTATCATCCATCGACTTCTTTCCAGCCATAGACTCTCCAATGGCTCTTTTCGTCCTTTCTTAATATAAAGACCTCATTAACGTTCTTATAATATTTTCCTGATTTTATGGTATATAAGCACCAAAGCCGTGCCCACTCGCTGCCATCCTCGGTAAAATATTCAACATCTGTACTTGCAGAAGGTGCAAAGCTTGAAATCGTGTATCCGTTTGTATTGTAATAGGTAATATCTGATCTAAGGTCAAAGAGATAATCCTCATAAGAGTTGTATCCCACAAGTTCATCATCGTACAGCAAAAGCATCTGATTCGCAAGCTTTTCCAACTGCTCGTCGCTCTCAAATGTCTCGTTGTAGTAGCACTGTGTAATTTCGCTGAAGTATTTAACTACTTCCTTGGGAGTCGGCGGATAATTGGTGGTTAAATTTCTTGAAAGTGCCGTGTCAATGGCAGTAACCGTTTCAACCATTTCATCTTCAGAGCTTACAACCGTCTTATTGGAAAGTCTGTAAAAAATTCCTACAAGCAGTATTGCCACAAAAAGTGCTATCAGGACTCCCCTAAGTCCCTTTTCTTTCATCCTAGTCCTCAAACATTAAGTCTTTGGTAGTGCCGTCTTTACTGATAACAGTGTTCTTAAAAATTTCCTTTACTTCTTTTTCATAATCCTTAGGTCTTATAAGAGAAGGCGAATAATGGGTAAGCCACATTTCCTTTACCTGTGCATCCCTTGCCATTTCTGCTGCCTCATAAAAGGTCATGTGTTTATGTTCCTTTGCTTTTTCAAGCTTATCCGGCTCTCCGTACATGCCTTCGCATACAAATAAATCCGCTTCTTTTGCATTAGCAACAATAAAATCCGTAGGGCGTGAGTCGGTGCAGTAGGTCACCTTTAAGCCTTTTCTTGCATTGCCAAGCACCATGTCCGGAGTGTAGGTGATGCCATCCTCTGTGAGAGTGTTTCCCTTTTGCAAAGGATTCCACAATTTAAGCGGTATATTCAAAGCCCTCGCTTTTTCAGGATCGAATTTAGGCTGTCTTTCCACCACCACGTTATAGCCATAGCACAATACATTGTGGTTGACCCTGAAGGCTTCTATTCTGAAGCCGTCAAATTCAAAGGTCTGAAAATTATCCTGTATTTCGATTAAAGAAATTTCAAAAGGGAGCTCCGGAGCTATCATTCTCAAGGCCGGTACAATTTTAGTAAGTCCCTTAGGGCCTATCATCACTAAAGGCTCTGTTCTTTCGGCATTTCCCATTGTCAGAAGCATTCCCGGAAGCCCGCTTATATGATCTGCATGATAATGGGTAAAGCACATTACGTCTATGGGCTTAGGACTCCAGCCCTGATTTTTAAGTGCCACCTGTGTGCCTTCGCCACAGTCTATTAAAATGTTGCTTCCGTTGTATCTTAACATTAAGGATGTAAGGAAGCGTTTCGGAAGGGGCATCATACCCCCTGTTCCCAATAAAGCTACTTCTAACATATTACCTCAGCCACATTACAGCGGCATCTTCCGTTGGTTTTTCGTAAAAATTTTTCCTGATACCCTCGCTTACAAAGCCTAAGCCTTCGTAAAGCTTTATGGCAGGTGTGTTACTTACCCTTACTTCAAGAGTGTATTCGTCAATCCCTTTACTGCGCCCTTCCTTTAAAAGGGCTTCCATTAAAATTTTCGAATAACCCTTTCCCCGGTAATTTTTATCTATCACTACATTATTTATATAGCCTTCAAAACCGTTAAAGGTGTAGCCTGCGGTTCCTATAGGCTTTTTGTCAAAAGTGATAACAAGATAATCTGATGAATTGCTTTCAATCAATTCCTTAAAATCTTCCTTTTTCCAGGGCATGGAAAAGGCTTCTTCTTCTATTCTTGAAATTTCGTCAAGATCGTTTTCTTCTAAAGAACGGGTTTCAATCAGCTTGTCAGTCGGCATTGGCTGCCTCGTTTCTTTCGCGTTCCGCCTGGGAAAGTCTTAAATAGTCAGGCACATGCTCTGACGCTGGAATTGCCTTTCCTTCTTTAAAGGCAATAAGGCCTAAGGCTGCAATGCTTGCTGCGCTTTGCAGGTTTTTTCCTGCAGGAGCATAAACGACCGGCACTCTCAAAAGCTCATCAAGCTTGTTTTTAAAGACCTTCACGCCGTCTCCCAAAAATATCACAGGGCGATTCATGGCATTTATTCTGTTTATGGTATCTTCAACAGGCTCTGCAGTTGCAGGCACAATCGTCTTTAAGGTGTCCTTTTCAAATTCATAAAGGCCTGTGTACACCTGCTCTCTTCTTGCATCCATAATGGGACATATGAGTCTGTCGGTTCCAAACATATTGTAGGCCAAGCCTTCTGTTGTTGATATTTCTACTATCGGTTTATTCAGTGCAAAGCCTAAGCCCTTGGCTGTGGCAGAGCCTATACGTAATCCTGTAAATGAACCCGGCCCCTTTGCAATCGCAATTGCGTCTAATGACTCCATGTCAAGCTCAGTCATCTTTGCGATTTCATTAAGCATAGGCACCAAAGTCTGAGAATGTGTTTTTTTATAATTTACCGAATATTCTGCTACAAGCAAATCCTCTTCCACCACTGCAACGCTTGCAGTCATGCCCGAAGAATCCAGCCCCAAAATTTTCATTATTCAAACTCCGTAATTGTAATAAGTCTGTAATCAAATCCCTTTTCAAGGTCCTTCTTTATTTCGATGCGGGTATGTTTCTTTGGAATGATGCCCTTTACCAAATCTGCCCATTCCACAAAGCACACGCCGTCACCATAGAAATATTCTTCATAGCCGATTTCATCCATTTCGGATTCATCACCGATTCTGTATACATCAAAATGGTAAAAGGGAAGACGACCCTCATCATATACCTGGACAATCGTAAAGGTAGGACTGTTGACAGGCTCGTTAATTTCCAAGCCCAAAGCCACTCCCTTTGTAAAAACAGTTTTACCCACGCCAAGATCCCCGATAAGCGTATATACACTGCCGGGGACTGCCTTTTCTCCTATTCTTTTACCCAGTTCAAGGGTATCATTACTGCAAAAAGATTCAAATTCCATAATCAATATAATTGTATTATTATTTAAGCATCCTTGCAAGTCAAATCAAATGGTAAAGGTAAAAAGGTAAAAACATCCTTGGCACGTAGTGCCTTTTTTGCCGTATAGGATTTCCTATATGGCAAAAAGACTTTCGCTTGCGAAACTAAATCGTCTGGCGCGGTCGCCAAAAATTGAAAGCGTACCGAATTTAGCTTTACTGCATAACCTTTCTAAGTTTCTTGTACACCAAAATCGTAATTGCCGAGCAGGCAAAGCCCTTTAATAAATTAAGAGGGGCCACTGCCAATGCTACAAAGGAAAATACATCTATAATGCTTTCGTTTACGCTTGTGCCCATTAAAACAATATTCTCTATATCCATATTAAACATTTTTGCAAAAGCAGGAAGAAGATAGCAGGCATTTATAAAGCAGCCAAACAGTGTCATAACAAGCGTGCCGATGACACAGGCAACGATTGCTGTTTTTTTGTTTTTCCTGATTAAATAAATAAAGGAAGCCGTAAGCACGAAGGTAGAGCCGATAAGGAAATTAGCAAGCTCTCCAACAAAGGCGGTGGAGGTACCCTTAAACATTAATTTAACTAGGATTTTCAAAAATTCGATTAGCACTCCTGCCAAAGGTCCGTAAGCAAAGCAGCCGATTAAGGCTGGAAGCTCTGAAAAATCGATTTTGTAAATGCTTGGAGCAAAGAAAATCGGGAAGTCAAAAATCATTAAAACGCCTGAAATAGCCGCAAGCATTGCAATTGTTGCCATACGTCTTGCAGTAAAATATTTTGACGTAGCTCCCTTTTTCTTTTTAATGATTCTTTCTGCCACATACGCCACAAGAAAAATTGCCACGGCAATTCCTAAAAATTCAAGAGCGAAGGCAAGATTTTTGGTAATTGCTTCAATGAAGCTTTTCATAAGAAATTTCCTTTCTGATGCGGGAGCATCAAGAAAAAAGAATTCCCCATGCAAAAATGCACGGGGAATACAGCCGCCATAAACATACGGTCATATCTTCTTTCATCCGGACTTTACCGTCGGTTTTGGAATTGCACCAAATCAGCCGGGTTGCCCCGGGTCGCGGACTTTACCGCCGGTAGGGAATCGCACCCAACCCCGAAGATTTTTTAACACAACTGTTATACTACCTGGTGGTTTTTTCGTCAAGACGCATCGTCAAAGAAATTCTCTTTTTGCTGACATCCACATCAAGTACCTTAACATCCACAATGTCCCCCACCGAAACTGCCTCTAAAGGGTGCTTTATGAACCGGTCGGTAATTCTTGAAATGTGCACAAGGCCGTCCTGGTGTACCCCGATATCCACAAATACACCAAAGTCGATTACGTTTCTGACGGTACCCTTTAAAATCATGCCCGGCTTTAAATCTTCCATATTTAAAACGTCGCTTCTTAAAATGGGTGCAGGCATATCACTTCTTGGGTCACGGGCAGGCTTTTCAAGCTCCTTTAAAATATCCTCTAAAGTGATTTCGCCTATGCCAAGTTCCTCCGCCATTTTCTTTTTATCTTTAACCTTTGATGAGATTCCTGCAAAAGAAGCAGCATTGCCTTCCTTCTTTTCTGCCTTTTTAGAGTCAGTATTTTCGCTTGTCACATAGCTTTTTCCAAGAGCTGCAGCCAATGCTGCCCCCATTGCGGTGTTTGTGTTTTTAATTACAACCTTCTGTTCCTTAGGTTTATTCTGTCTTGGCGCCGGAGCCTTTGCTGCAGCCCTTGCAGCCTCTGTAGATTTTTTCCAGCCCTCCTTAATATCCTCCATTGTCATGTTAAGCTTATCTAAAAGCTTCATGCAGGCTTCGTAGGATTCAGGGTGTACGCTTGTGGCGTCCAAAGGATTTGAGCCATCGATAATACGCATAAAGCCTGCGCACTGTTCATAGGCCTTAGGGCCAAGCTTTGGTACAGATAAAAGCTCTTCTCTTGATTTAAAACGTCCGTTCTTTTCTCTGTATTCAACAATGTTTCTGGCAATTACCTTTGTAACGCCTGAAATATATTCAAGTAAGGGTGCCGAAGCCGTGTTAATATCAACACCCACCTTGTTAACACAGTCCTCGACCACGCCGGTCAATGCGTTGGAAAGCTTCTTTTGATCCATATCGTGCTGATACTGGCCTACGCCGATAGACTTTGGATCAATTTTAACAAGCTCTGCAAGAGGGTCCTGAAGGCGACGTGCCATGGATGCCGAGGAACGCTCTCCAACATTTAAATTGGGGAATTCCTCCGTTGCAAGCTTACTTGCTGAATATACGGAAGCGCCTGCTTCATTAACGATAATGTACTGAACCGGCACATCAAGCTCTTTAATTATTTCAACAATGACCTGCTCGGATTCTCTTGAAGCGGTTCCGTTGCCAAGAGAAATAAGCGAAACATTATATTTCTTAATAAGCTTCTTTATAATGTCCTTTGTCTCTGCGATTTTATTCTGAGGCTCCGTAGGGTACACAACGGTGGTGGTTAATACCTTACCGGTTTCATCTACAATACAGATTTTACAGCCTGTTCTGAAGGCAGGATCCCAGCCTAACACTACCTTGCCTGTAATGGGAGGCGCCATAAGAAGCTGTACTAAATTTTTACCAAATACAGAAATAGCTCCGTCTTCTGCTTTTTCCGTTAATTCATTTCTTATTTCACGCTCAATTGCAGGAGCAATCAAACGGTTATAGGCATCTGCAACGGCTTCCTTTAAGACAGGAGTGGTAAATTCGTTGTCTTTAGTAATAACCATTGTCTCAAGATATCTCAAAATGCGCTCTTCGGGAGCATTGACCTTGATAGTCAAGAACTTTTCAGCTTCACCTCGATTAATGGCAAGCACTCTGTGGCCTGCAACCTTCTTAACAGGCTCTTCATAAGCATAATACATTTCATATACTGACTGGGCCTTTTCATCCTTGGCAGTAGAAGTTACGATGCCCTCTTCAAAGGTAGCATTACGGATGTAGGTGCGGTAATCCGCATTATCGGAAATCCCTTCAGCAATAATGTCCATTGCCCCCTGTATTGCTTCCATAACGGTTTTAACTTCTTTTTCTTCGTTAACATATTTAACCGCTTCGTTAACTACAGGCTCTGTTGCAGACATTTTAAGAATGTATAAAGCAAGAGGCTCTAAGCCCTTTTCTTTTGCCACTGAAGCTCTTGTCTTACGCTTAGGTCTGTAGGGACGGTATAGGTCCTCTAAGAGTACCTGCGTCTCTGCTAAAACAATTTTATCTCTTAATTCGTCCGTTAAAAGGCCCTGGCTTTCAATGCTTGCAAGAACGGTTTCCTTCTTTTCCTCAAGGTTTCTTAAATAAGTAAGTCTTTCGTCAAGATTTCTAAGCTGTTCGTCATCCAAAGCACCATGCTTTTCCTTACGGTATCTGGCAATAAAGGGAATAGTGTTACCCTCATCGATCAAGGTAATAACAGCCTCCACCTGCCACTTCTGAATTTTAAGTTCTTCTGAAATTTTTAAAGCAATATCCATTTATAAACCTCACTAATACAAAATCTTGTGCCTCGCACTTCCTTATTATACTAAATTTTTCGGATTTATAAAACGTTTATTTGTATAATGTCTGTAAGAATGATAAGATATATGAAGAATATTTTTAAAGAGGTTTTTTATGGACAAATATTTATATGAAGAGTCCCGTTTAAAGCTAGCGCATCGGGCCAAAACCTTTGGCTTTGCGTCACTGATTTTAGCAATCGTGCTCTTCTCATTTCCCTATGTGAGCATCGGCTTTGGATGCCTCTCAATTTTGTTTGCCATCCTTTCAAAGGGGTATAAGCCAAAAATCGACAAGGATGCAAAAATCGGCATAGGCTGTGCCTGCGTTTCAATAATAATCGGTTTTTCCATATTTGGTTCAACCTTCTATAAGCTTTATTCGGACGCCGATTTCAGACAGCAGTGCTTTGACATTATAAACGAAATGACACAATCCTATTACGGCGAAGATTATTCCGATATCTACGAGGATTTATTTGACGTCTACGATTCGTCAGAACCAAATGGAGGTGACGGTCTTGTCGGCTTATAATAATAATTACAAAAAAAAGACTTTAAAGGAAATCCGTTCAAATGCAAAGGGACAGCTTGTGGGCAGATATTCAATAGCAATGTTTGTTACCATAACCATAAGCATCATTCAGCTTTTTGCCTTAAGCCTTGCTGAATCCGCCTACACAGGCAGTATCCGCACCTACCTTTTACGTTTTGTAATTTCGATTGTCATTGACCTTCTTACAGGTATTTTATTGTACGGTCAGAGCCATTTTTATTTGGATTTCGTGCGAAATGTCCAGCCCCTTAAGGCTTCAGGCATATTTCACGGTTTCAGGCACGAAACGGACAAGGCGATTTTAATTCAGGGTGTATTTACGCTTGCTAGCATCCTTTCAAGCATCCCTGCAGTTTTAATAAGCGTTGAAATCATCACAATCCCAGAAAGCGCCTATGAAACCGCAAGCCTTTTAATTTACGGCTTTGACTTTTTACTTATGTTAACCGCAAATCTTTTCTTTGGCTTAAGCTTCTTCGTGCTAAACGATAACCCTGATTTAAGCGTTTTGGAAATCTTACGTGAAAGCATGCATCTTATGCAAAAGAAAAAAGGCAGATACATTCTTCTCTGCCTTTCAGCACTGCCTTTATTTATTTTAGGCTTCTGCGCCTGCTTTGTGGGAATATTCTGGGTAGCGGCCTATTACAGGGTTTTACTTACAAATTTCTACCTGGATGCCATATGTGAGGAGGTAACTCTTCCCTATGACGATACAGAGTCTGCAAAAGAAAATTCAGAGTCTGCAAAAGAAAATTCAGAGCCTGCAAAAGAAAATTCTGAAGGCTCTGATTGGTTTAATTATTAGCATTATTCCATTTTAAATAGGCATTTATAAACATATCAAGATCGCCGTCAAGGACTGCTTGGGCATTTGCGTTTTCTACATTTGTACGGTGGTCCTTTACCATTGTATAGGGCTGTAATACATAGGAACGAATCTGTGAGCCCCAGCCGATTTCCTTTACCTCGCCTCTTATATCGGAAAGCTTTTCGGCGTTTGCCTCTTTCTTGAGTAAATAAAGCTTTGCCTTTAACATTTGCATTGCTTTATCCTTGTTCTGATACTGGCTTCGTTCATTCTGACACTGTACCACAATACCCGTAGGAAGATGGGTGATACGAATAGCTGAGGAAGTTTTATTAACCTTCTGACCGCCTGCGCCTGAAGAACGGAATACATCAATTCTCATATCCTCTTCTGGAATATCAATATCAAGATCCTCTTCAATATCTGGCATTACGTCCATTGATACAAAGGAAGTCTGACGCTTGCCCTGAGCATTAAATGGAGAAATACGTACAAGTCTGTGTACACCCTTTTCTGACTTCATATAGCCGTAAGCGTTAAGACCATTAATCTGGAAGGTAACGTTTTTAATGCCGGCCTCATCTCCTTCAAGGAAATCAAGCACTTCGACTGAAAAGCCCTTTCTTTCTGCCCAGCGTGTATACATTCTATAGAGCATTCCTGCCCAGTCGCAGGATTCGGTACCGCCTGCACCTGCATTAAGACGTAAAATAGCATTTGCATTATCGTATTCTTCGCTTAACAAATTCGAAATTCTTAATTCTTCAAATTTTTCTATAAAGGAATCAAGCTCTGCTCTTACTTCATCCGGGTAGGATTCATCTGTTTCATCCTCGCCCATCTCGATTAAGGTCAAAACATCCTCAAGCTGACCTTTTAAGCCTTTAACTGTGTCACGGACATTTTGTAAATTTCTCAATTCAATGGTAAGCTTATTGGCTTTATCAGGGTTATCCCAAAAGCCCGGAGCTTCCATTTCCCTTTCAAGCTCTTCAATTCTTTTGTCATTATCCTCTAAGTGAAGGGAAGAGGCTAATTCATTAAGGGGCTCCCGGTAACCAAGAGCCTCTGTTTTAAGATTGTCTAATATAATCATCTATTTTTTCCACAGCACATTTTATATTTTTTACCTGAACCACAGGGGCAGGGATCGTTAGGATAAATACGTCTCTCCGCATTTTTAACCGGAGCTTTTGTAAGGGTATCATCCTTGTTGGTACCTGTCACCTTGGCAGCCTGTTCACGTTCCATTGAATTGCCCACATGAACATGGTTAAGCATTGTAACTGTCTGTTCCTTAATGTTCTGAGTCATTTCCTCAAACATCTGATAAGCTTCTGCCTTGTATTCCTGAACGGGATCCTTCTGAGCGTAAGCCACAAGACCGATACCGTCTCTTAACTGCATCATATCATCAATGTGTACCATCCACTTTGAGTCGATGGATTTAAGTAATACGATGCGCTCTAATTCTCTTATTATTTCAGGCTGAGGGAATTCGGCTTCTTTTGCTTCATAAAGCTTAACTGCCTCTTCCTTAAGCTGCTGCTTAAGCTCGTTTTTCTTCTTGCCTCTTACTCTGTCAAGGGTAACGGGCTGAATGGGCACGATGGATAATAAAAGCTGGTTTAATTCAGCATAGTCCCAGTCTTCCTTTAACTGGTCTTCACCGATTACCTGATCAACCGCCATTTCCACAATGTCTGTAATCATCTTGTATACCACGTCTCTCATGCTTTCGCCTTCAAGAACGCGTTTTCTTTCTGCGTAAATGATTTCACGCTGTTCGTTCATAACCTGGTCATATTCAAGAAGGCGCTTACGTGTCTCAAAGTTACGTTCCTCAATCTTCTTCTGGGCCTTTTCGATAGCCTTTGAAACCATTGAATGCTGGATTTCCTGCCCATATTCAAGACCAAGAGACTGGAACATCTGCTTGGTACGCTCTGAGCCAAAAAGTCTCATTAAATCGTCTTCAAGCGAAATGTAGAATTTGGATGCACCAGGGTCACCCTGACGACCGGAACGACCTCTTAACTGATTGTCGATACGACGGGATTCATGTCTTTCAGTACCGATTACCTTTAAGCCGCCTGCTGCTCTTGACTTTTCGTCAAGCTTAATATCAGTACCACGACCTGCCATATTTGTAGCGATGGTAACCGCGCCGAACTCGCCGGCCTTTGCTACGATTTCGGCTTCCATTTCATGGAATTTGGCATTTAAGACCGTATGCTGAATGCCCTGCTTCTTTAAGAGTCTTGAAAGCTCTTCGGAAGCGTCAATCGTAACGGTACCTACCAATACTGGCTGTCCTGTTGCATGAGTTTTTGCAATGTCATTTACAATGGCATCAAGCTTTTCTTTACGTGTAATGTATACGGAATCTTCCATGTCGATTCTGGCAACCGGACGGTTTGTGGGGATTTCCACAACGTCCATGCCGTAAATGTCTCTGAATTCCTGTTCTTCCGTTAAAGCAGTACCGGTCATGCCGGCTTTCTTTTTATATTTATTAAAGAAGTTCTGGAAGGTGATTGTGGCAAGAGTCTTTGATTCACGCTTAATCTTGACGTTTTCTTTAGCCTCAATAGCCTGATGTAAACCGTCTGAATAACGACGACCGGGCATTATACGACCTGTAAATTCGTCAATGATGACAACCTCACCATCCTTGACAATATAGTCTTTATCACGCACCATAAGGTTATTTGCCTTAAGGGCTGTAATGATACAGTGTTGGATTTCCATGTTGTTGGAATCTGCGAGGTTATCAATGTGGAAGAAGCGTTCTGCCTCGGCAACACCGTGCTCTGTAAGAGTAATTACCTTATCCTTTTCATTTACAATGTAATCGCCGGTTTCCTCCTGAACGTTGCCCAAAATCATGTCAAGCTTGCCCACTTCAGCAATATCTGCGCCACGGTGCAGCTGCTTTGCAAGTACATCTGCCATCTGGTAAATGCTTGTGGATTTTGTACCCTGACCTGAAATAATCAAAGGTGTTCTTGCTTCATCGATTAAAATAGAGTCAACCTCGTCGATGATTGCATAATTTAAATCCCTTAATACAAGATCTCTTTTGTAAATTGCCATATTGTCACGAAGGTAGTCAAAGCCTAATTCATTGTTTGTAACGTAGGTAATGTCGCAGGCATAGGCTGCCTTCTTTTCTTCAGGATTCATGGCATTTAAAGAAACGCCTACGGTAAGGCCCAAAAATCTGTGTACCTCGCCCATCCATTCAGCATCACGCTTTGCAAGGTATTCATTAACAGTTACTACGTGAACGCCTTTACCCTCCAGTGCATTTAAATATACAGGCAGTATGTCTGTCTGAGTCTTACCTTCACCTGTACGCATTTCCGCGATACGGTTCTGGTGAAGAATGATACCACCCATAATCTGTACCGGATAGTGCTCTGTATGAATAACACGGCGGGTAGCCTCTCTTGCAACGGCAAATGCCTCTACAAGTAAATCGTCAAGTGTCTCGCCTTCTTCTATACGCTTTTTAAATTCACGGGTCTTACCCTGAAGTTCTGAATCGGATAATTCCATCATCTGAGGTCTTAAGTCTTCAACTGCCTTTACAAGGGGCATTATTTTCTTAACCTCGCGCTCTGAGTGAGTGCCGAATACCTTGTCAATTATTTTCATTAAATCTGTCCTTTCGGTTTTTATAAATTTGCATAATAAACCAAACTTTATTTTAACAGAAAGAGGCCTTATCTTCAATAAAAAAAAGCGCAGAACCTATCGGTTCCACGCCTTTTTTATTTTTATTTAATATTCTTTTGCTTCTTCTTCACCGGTCATAACACGGATAGCGCCCTGAGCCAAAGCAAGAAGCTCATCCTCACCTGCATAAACGGTTACTGGAGCAATCCAGCCTACTCTTTCGGTAATTGCATCTGTTACGTTCTTGCCGTAAGCGATACCGCCTGTAAGAATAATCTGGTCTACCTTACCCTTTAATACTGTAGCGCAGGCACCGATGTTTTTACAAATCTGGTAAATAAAAGCTTCTCTTACAAGGATAGCCTTTTCATTACCCTCATCACACATCTTATTTACTTCACGCATGTCGTTGGTGCCAAGGTATGCATTGAAGCCGCCGTTACCAACGATTTTCTTTTTCATTTCAGCGTAGGTATATTTGCCTGAAAAGCATAAATCCACCAATGCCTTAGCGGGGATGCCGTTTGCTCTTTCTGGTGAAAAAGCACCATCGCCGTTTAATGCTGCATATACATCAATCATGCGGCCCTTTGAGTGTACACCGCAGGATGTACCGCCGCCCATATGCACTACGATTACGTCTACTTCGTCGTATTTCTTTCCGACAGACTTCGCATATCTTCTGGCCATAGCCTTCTGATTAAGAGGATGGTCGATGGATACTCTTTCAATTTCAGGAACGCCTGAAATTCTTGCAACAGGCTCAAGCTCATCTACAACTACAGGGTCAACTATATAGGAAGGAACACCTATGGAATCACCGATTTCTCTTGCTAAAATACCGCCAAGATTGGATGCATGCTCGCCCTGTACAGGGTGAATCAAATCGTTTAAAAGAGCATCTGTAACAGCGTAGGTACCGCCGGGAATAGACTTAAGTAAACCGCCTCTTCCTACGATTACGTTTAAGGATTTAATATCAATATTTTCTTCCTCTAAGGCCTCAAGCACCATGCTCTTACGGAAATCCTTCTGAGCGAAGATATTTGGATACTGATTGATTTCTTCTGTTGAATGACGAAGAGTCTTGTCTAAAATCTGAGTTTCGTCTTCAAATACACCTATTTTTGTGGAAGTGGAACCGGGATTAATAATAAGGCTTCTGATTGCCATAACGAGTCTCCTTTTTATTAGTTTTTCTTCATGGATTCAGCTACAACTGCAGCCAAAGCAATGGAATTAAGCTTTACTTCAAAGGTATCTGAGCGGCTTGTAAGAATAGCGGGAGCTGAAGTACCAGTTAAGATACAGCCGTTCTTAACCTCTGTTGTGTGTACCAGAGTCTTGTATACAAGGTTGCCTGCATGAATATCAGGGAAAAGAAGAATATCTGCATCCCCCTGAATCTTACGGTCTGTAGCGCCCTTATGCCTGGCAGCTTCAGGATCGATTGCAAGGTCCATGGATAAGGGGCCGTCTACGATACAGCCTGTAATTTCGCCGCGTTCGCACATTGCTGTAAGCTCGCCTGCTTCAACGGTACAGGGCATCTTTGGATTAACAACTTCAACCGTAGCAAGAGGTGCAACCTTTGGGTTTTCAATACCGCAGGCATTACATACCTTAACGGTGTTATTGATGATGTCAACCTTCTGTTCAAGTGTAGGATAAGGAAGGAAGGCTACGTCTGTTAAGAAGAAAAGCTTGTCAAAGCCCTTAATTTCAAATACGCATACATGAGAAAGAGTCTTGACGTTTGGATTA
Organism: Lachnospiraceae bacterium; assembly: GCA_963643225.1. GTDB lineage: Bacteria > Bacillota > Clostridia > Lachnospirales > Lachnospiraceae > UBA1258. The sequence goes on along the minus strand of CAVIIX010000024.1, from coordinate 15,138 downwards.
CGAAGACCTACTTCCTTGTCAAGAAGACCCTTTAAGAAGGACTTAGAATCAATAAGACCCTTCATGTAAATATCTGCCTTGCCATCGTGTACAAGCTTAACTGCTGTTAAAGCAGCTTCCATTGCATCCTTTGCATCGATAATTTCATAGCCTGAAAGGTCCATGTTCATTTCCTTTGCAATGGCTTCAATCTTGTCTTTGTCACCAACTAAAATTGCATTGGCAATATTCTTTTCTTTTGCTGCTCTGACTGCCTCAAGAACTGCGGTGTCCTCGGCACATGCAACTGCAACTGTTTTTGTAGGGAAAGTTGTAACCTTGCTAATGATGTCATCAAATTTAATGCTCATTACTGCCTCCTTATATATATTGGATATTTAAAATTCAATTTATCGTTAAAATAATAACACTCTGTCAGATAAAAGTCCACAGAAAAAGGGCTTATAAAAGCCCCTTTTCTCAATATTTTTTGTTCCTTTTCACTACTGTTTTAAGCTGCTGAGCCTTTCAGCGTTATTTATCATCTTTTCCACTACCTGCTGAACGTCTTCAACAATCTTTTCGTTTTGCTCAGTAGCTTCGCATGTGGTTGAAGAATGAGCCGAAACCTCTTCGGTAATTGCTGAAATCGTCTGGATGCTTTCAACGATTTCCTGGTTGGCTGTCGCTAGCATTGTTACTACGTTTGAAAGGGTTTTTGAATCATCCCTGATTTCACGGATGGATTCAACGATCTTATCAAAGGAACCGGATGTAACCTGAGCTGATTCGTTCTGAATCTTGTTTGATTCAACCAATGAGCTTATGGCAGTTACCACCATGTTCATTTTCGTGGAAATGCCTGCAATGATTTCACTTATGTTGCCGGTTGCTGTCTGAGTCTGATTTGCAAGATTTGAAATTTCCGTTGCAACTACTGCAAAGCCTCTTCCGGCTTCTCCTGCTCTTGCAGCTTCAATTGAAGCATTTAAGGCAAGTAAGCTTGTCTGACTTGCTACACTCTTAATTAATTCAACAATTGATTCCATCTGAACCGTTGAAGCCTTTAATTCTTCAACTTCCTTCATGACTTCAGCGCCTGCTTCTTCAGAAATCTTTGACTGCTTCATAAGTGTTTCGATATTGTCACGACCCTCGTGGCAGGCATCAACCGTTGTATTTACATTGCTTCCGATTGAGGAAGAAGCGTCTGTTACCTTTGTAATCTGAGCCTGAATTTCTTCAGTCTTAATTAACTGATTCTGAATGCTGTCAGCAGAATCGGCAGTTCCTGTCTGCACCTCCTGCATGGAAGCAAGTGTCTCTTCACTTGATGCGGAAAGCTGTGTCATCTTATCGGAGATTTCATTAACCTCTTCAATCATATTGCCTGAAATCTTCATGATTTCTTCAAGCATATTGCCTGTCTTTGCACCGGCTTCATCGATGGCATCCACTTTTTCTTTATTTAATGTCGCCACCATCTTGTTGCACACTACCGAGAAGGAACATATTAAAATAGTAACGATTGCTTCGATTTCAAGGGCTGCAATCGCAGAAGAGGTCCAGCCCTGAAGAGCCGTAAACCAGATTGAATGAATAACCGTGACAAGACCCATCATCAAAGAAATTCTCATTGAAAATTTAAAATCGTTGTACATTGTTACCATAAGAAGCATTGGAATTGAATAGGTAAATACCAACTGCTGGTCTGAAGTAAAGCAGCTTATGATAAAGAAAAGTCCGTAGCCTACACCCATTACATGCTTAATTAAGTCTGATTCTGGATCTTTCTTATAAAGCATCCAGGCTCCTACCACAGGGGCCATGTCCGTTATTGCTAAAAGTGCGTAAATTCCGGCAGTCTTTTCGCCCTTAGCAAACTGTATACCATAGGCAACAAGAAGTATTGTCGTAATAATGGTATAAAGCGTAATGCTTTTCTTATTAATTCTTGACATATCAGATTGATTTGTGTTCATGATTTCCCCTCCGATTACGCAAAATAAGTTTCTTTATAAGTTCTATTTTATCACACAGAGAATTTCCATTTCTACGGAGAATCGTTTAATATTTCGTTAATATTTACTGCGTCTTCTTGGCACGAAGTGCCTTTTCCTTATATAAAGAAAAAGAGCCCCTCTAAAAGAGAAGCTCTTAAAATTTTTAATTATTTATTTGCGATTGCTGCCTTAATCTTGGCTGTAAGTTCTGGAACAATCTTGTTTAAGTCACCTACTACGCCGTAATCTGCTACGTCAAAGATAGGAGCATCTTCATCCTTGTTGATAGCGATAATGATGTCTGATTCTTCCATACCTGCAACGTGCTGGATGGCACCTGAAATACCGATTGCAAAATATACGTGAGGTCTGACGGTCTTACCTGTCTGACCAACCTGTAAATCCTTAGGCTTCCAGCCTGAATCAACAACTGCACGTGAGCAGGAAACTGTTCCGCCTAAAGCTTCAGCTAAATCCTCAAGAATCTTGAAGTTTTCTGCAGAGCCAACACCACGGCCGCCGGATACTAATATCTTTGCATCCATAATGTCTGCTACGTCGTTAACGGCCTTAACAATTTCCTTGATGGTAACGTATTTATTGTTGGGCTTGAAACCGGGATTGTATTCAACGATTTCAGCCTTAGCGCCCTTAATTGGGTCAATCTTCTGCATAACGCCGGGACGAACTGTAGCCATCTGAGGACGGTTGTTGGGGCAGGCGATTGTAGCGATTGTGTTGCCGCCGAAGGCAGGACGTGTCATAAGTAACTGATTATGCTTCTGCTCGGATTCCTTACCGGGAATAGCAACGAGAGGGAAGTCACCGATTTCAAGTACTGTACAGTCTGCTGTAAGACCTGTCTGTACTCTTGCAGAAACTGTAGGGCCAAGATCACGTCCGATGGCTGTAGCGCCAACTAACATGATTTCTGGCTTGTATTCATTGATAACGGATGCAAGAGCATGAGCATAAGGCTCTGTTCTGTAATCCTTTAATTCAGGGTCATCTACAAGGATAACTCTGTCTGCGCCATACTCAGCGAGTGAGTCACAAAGGTTCTTAACGCCTGAACCGATTAAAACTGCTGTTACCTGTGCATTTAAAGGAGCAGCGAGTTCTTTAGCTTTACCAAGTAATTCGTATGCAATACCGGAGACTTCATTGTCAACCTGCTGTGCAAACACGAATACTCCCTTATATTCTTCTAAGTTCATATTACTTTAGCCTCCTATTAGATAACAAACTTTTCTTTAAGCTTGCCTACGATATAATCAACTGCATCTGAAGGTGTATCGGGTGTAACCTTTTCGCCTGCACCCTTTCTTACCTTGTCTGATGCCTTAGCAATCTTTGTAGGTGAACCTGCAAGACCTAAGTTGCAATCTTCAACATCCTTAAGATCTGCACGGCCCCAGGTTGTGATTTCAGCCTTGCATGCATCGAAGATGCCGCCGGGAGTCATGTATCTTGGATCGTTTAATTCTGAAAGTGCTGTGATAAGGCAGGGCATCTTAGCTTCAACCATGTGATATCTGTCATCATACTGGCGCTTAACTGTTACCTTATCGCCGTCAACCTTGATTTCCTGAGCATAGGAAATTACGGGAATGCCTAAGTGTTCAGCAATCTGAGGACCAACCTGTGCGGTGTCTCCATCGATAGCCTGACGACCTGTGATGATTAAATCATATTCAAGATTTCTGATAGCGCCTGCGATTGTGGTGGAAGTAGCCCAGGTATCGGCACCGCCTAATACTCTGTCTGTTACTAATACGCCCTTGTCAGCGCCCATAGCGATTGCTTCTCTTAAAACGTCTGCTGCCTTGGGAAGGCCCATTGTAAGTACGGTAACCTCTGCGCCGTACTGATCTTTCAAACGAAGTGCTGCTTCAAGACCTGCTTTGTCATCAGGGTTCATGATTGCAAGCATTGCGCCTCTGTCAAGTGTTCCGTCAGGGTTAAACTTAACGCCGCCCTTAGTATCGGGAACCTGCTTAATACATACAATAATCTTCATATTTTTCGTTCCTCCTACTTTAATAAGTTGGCGCTGATAACCATACGCTGAACTTCACTGGTACCTTCGTAGATTTCAGTGATCTTTGCGTCTCTCATCATGCGCTCAACGCCATATTCCTTTATGTAGCCGTAACCACCGTGTAACTGAACACACTTTGTGGTAACCTCCATAGCAACCTCTGCTGCATATAATTTAGCCATAGCTGCCTCTACAGAGTAGGAAATCTTAGGATTCTTTGTGTATGCATCCTTGGTAAGTGCTGCCTTGTAAACAAGGTTCTTGGCAGCTTCAACCTTGGTAGCCATGTCAGCTAACTGGAACTGAGTGTTCTGCTGCTGAGCAATTGTCTTGCCAAACTGCTTTCTTTCCTTAACGTAAGCAATTGTTGTTTCTAATGCACCTTCTGCAATGCCGAGTGCCTGAGCAGCGATACCGATACGGCCGCCGTCAAGAGTATGCATAGCAATGTTAAAGCCTTTACCCTGAGCACCAAGCATGTTTGCCTTGGGGATACGGCAGTCTGTGAAAATAAGTTCATAGGTAGAAGAAGCACAGATACCCATCTTGTTTTCCTTGGTACCAAATGTAAATCCGGGTGTACCCTTTTCAACGATGAATGCGCTGATTTCCTTGATGAACTTGCCTCTCTTTTCAATCTTGCCTGTTACAGCAAAGATTACGTATACATCCGCTTCCTTACCGTTTGTGATGAAGCACTTGGAACCGTTAAGTACCCATTCGTCACCATCTAAAACAGCCTTTGTCTGCTGACCCTGAGCGTCGGTACCTGCACCTGGCTCAGTCAAGCCGAATGCACCGAGTTTTTCGCCCTTTGCAAGGGGAATAGCATATTTCTGCTTCTGTTCTTCCGTACCAAATGTCATAATGGGGTCTACGCAAAGGGATGTATGAGCAGATACGATAACACCCGTGGTGCCGCATACCTTTGACATCTCTTCTACACACATAACGTATGTTAATACGTCACAGCCCTGTCCGCCGTATTCCTTAGCAACGGGAATACCTAAGAAACCATACTTAGCAAGCTTGTCAACAGTTTCTCTTGGGAATCTGTGAGCTTCGTCAATTTCCTGTGCGAGTGGCTTTACTTCTTTTTCAGCGAAGTCTTTAAATAACTGTCTCGCCATTTCATGTTCTTTGCTTAAAGTAAAATCCATGATTTATATTTCCTCCTAAAATAATATACGTAAGATTCGCTTGCGAGTCCACGGTGCCGGATTCGATTCTGTCAATGCAGACATCCTAATCCTTTAATCCGTGTGCATCTTCGCAAAGCGTTTAACTTAAGTCAGAGCTTAAGCCCAGACTGAGTATAGCATGTGATAATCCCCTCCTTTGCTATCGCTTAAAGGAGGGAGATTTATCTAACTGAGTTAAAACCTACTGTGCATCTACAGGTGTCTTTGTTCTGTCAGCATTGTAGATGTAGAAGCCCTTACCGGACTTGCAGCCAAGGTTACCGCCGCGTACCATCTTACGGATAAGAGGGCATGCACGATATTTTGAATCGCCTGTTTCTTTGTATAAAACATCCATAATGGCAAGGCAGATATCAAGACCTACATAATCGCCGAGTTCAAGGGGTCCCATAGGATGGTTAGCACCAAGCTTCATAGCGGTATCAATACCTTCAATATCTGAAACACCTTCCATCTTGATAAATGCAGCTTCGTTAATCATAGGAATTAAGATACGGTTTACAACGAAGCCTGCTGCCTCATTAACCTGTACGGGTGTCTTGCCGATTTCTTCTGAAATCTTCTTGATGGTTTCTACGATTTCATCGGGTGTGTTAACACCTGCGATAACTTCGATTAATTTCATTCTGTCTGCAGGATTGAAGAAGTGCATACCTACAACAGGTCTGTTTACGCCCTTACCGATTTCGGTAATGGATAAAGAAGAAGTGTTGGAAGCAAACACGCAGGATTCCTTACAGATAGCATCTAATTCCTTGAATGTAGTCTGCTTAACTGTCATATCTTCGAAAGCAGCTTCAACGATTAAATCGCAGTCTGCACAAAGATTTTCTTTTAAACCGGGAGTAATCTTGTTAACGATTGCGTCAACAGCTTCCTGTGTTAATTTTCCTTTTTCAACAAGCTTTGCATAACCTTTTACAATCTTGTCTTTTCCGCCTTCAGCCCACTCCTGCTTAATATCGCAGAGTGCAACTTCGTAGCCTTCTGTCTGAGCAAATGCCTTAGCAATGCCCTGTCCCATGGTGCCGGCACCAATTACGCCTACCTTCATTAGTAGTTCCTCCTTAATTTTTCTTTATACGTAAAATAATTGTTAGCAATTCTTAAAAGGCACAACCTTTAATTTCTTTTCTTTATCCTTTTCAAGGAAGTTGCCCATGCCTGCCTTCTGGTCCTCTGTTTCAAAGCAGTCGCCGAATAATTTTTCTTCAATAACGATTGCCTTATCCATATCAGCTTCAAGGCCTTCGTTGATTGCCTTCTTGCAGTTTCTCACAGCAATTGGAGCGTTCTGTGCGATTGTAGCAGCCATCTTTTCCGCTACAGCAAGTAAGTTTTCCTTAGCAGTCTTAACAACATTTCCTGCTTCATCAAGCTCTGCTGAAACAACCTGGTTAACAAGGCCGATTCTTAAAGCTTCCATAGCCTTAATGTTCTTTGCTGTGTAAATCAACTGCTTAGCCATGCCTGCGCCTACCAAACGGGCAAGTCTCTGAGTGCCACCAAAGCCAGGGGTGATGCCAAGGCCCACTTCAGGCTGACCAAACATTGCGTTATCAGAGCAGAGTCTGATGTCACAGCTCATGGAAATTTCACAGCCGCCACCAAGTGCAAAGCCGTTAACAGCTGCAATAACGGGGATAGGAAATACCTCTATCATACGGAAAACGTCATTACCCTTCTTACCGAAGGCTTCGCCTTCAGCCTTTGTAAGAGTAGACATTTCGCCGATATCAGCGCCTGCTACAAATGACTTTTCACCGGCACCCGTAAGAACCAATGCTCTCACTTCATTTAAATTAACACTTTCAAATGTAGCCTTTAATTCATCCAAAACCTGTGAATTAAGTGCATTTAAAGCCTGAGGACGATTGATGGTGATAACACCGTAAGCGCCCTTCTGTTCATACAATACAAAATCCATGTTTGTACTCCTTTTCTTCTATGATATATAGGTGCTTATTTATTTTGGCCCAAAAAAAAGCTTTGACCGTTTAAACACACCAATATCCGAGGAAGAAATCTACCCCGGATATGGTTAATTTTCTTTTGCTGATTAATCGCGTTCAACGATTGTTGCACAACCCATGCCGCCGCCGATACAAAGAGTAGCAAGACCCTTCTTTGCATCCTTTGCTTCCATTTCGTGGAGAAGTGTAACAAGGATACGACAGCCTGATGCACCTACGGGATGTCCTAAAGCAATTGCACCACCATTAGGATTTAACTGCTTGTCAACATCGATGCCTAAGTCCTTACCAACTGCAACGGACTGAGCTGCAAAAGCTTCATTGGCTTCGATGATGTCGAAGTCTTCAATCTTGTAGCCGGCCTTAGCCATAACCTTCTTGGTAGCTGCAACGGGGCCGATACCCATGATTGAAGGATCAACGCCTGCAAGAGCACCTGCTACAAATGTAGCCATGGGCTTAACGCCGAGTTCTTTTGCCTTTTCTTCGCTCATAACAACAACTGCTGCTGCACCGTCGTTGATACCGGAAGCGTTACCTGCTGTAACGTAACCGTCGGGATTGATGGTACGAAGCTTTGCAAGACCTTCCATTGTAGAACCGGGTCTGGGGCCTTCGTCTGTATCAAATACAACAACTTCCTTTTTCTTCTTAACTTCTACAGGAACAATTTCCTTCTTGAATGCGCCTGCTTCGATAGCTGCACAAGCCTTCTGCTGGCTCTTTAATGCAAATTCATCAAGCTCTTCACGGGTAAGACCCCACTGTTTTGCGATGTTATCTGCTGTCTTGATCATGTGGTAGTCATTGAATGCATCCCAAAGAGCATCCTTTATCATACAGTCAACCAGTGTGCCGTTGTTCATACGGTAACCATAACGAGCCTGTGGAATAGCGTAGGGAGCCATTGACATGTTTTCCATACCGCCTGCAACAACTACGTCAGCATCGCCCGCCATAATCATCTGAGCTGCCTGGTTAACACAGTTAAGACCTGAACCACATACAACGTTCATGGTAACTGCAGGTGTCTCTATAGGAAGACCTGCCTTTAATGTAGCCTGACGTGCAACGTTCTGTCCAAGACCTGCCTGAATAACACAGCCCATGTAAACCTGGTCTACATCTTCTGGCTTAATGCCTGCACGATTGATTGCTTCCTTAATAACAATAGCGCCAAGGTCAGCTGCGGGAGTTGTGGAAAGTGTACCACCCATTGTGCCGATAGCTGTACGACAAGCGCTTGCGATAACTACTTTTTTAGCCATAGTAAATCTCCTTTATTTTGTACTTGTTAAATTTTTATCATTTACCGATACACATTTTACCACAGTAAAGTGGCATATGCAACGATTATTTTACCTTATTTCAGTGAACTTTTTATTAAAAGTGAAGCACCATATCTGATATTATGTTGCATTCCTTAAAATGCAAAAAGAGTTTCGCTTGCGAAACCAAAGTGCCAAGCGCGGTCGCCTATGCGACATACATCCTTCAAGCGAGTGCGCATCCTTTGCACGTTGTGCAGCTTTTAGCAAAGCCGTAACGAATCGAATTGCGAATATCATTGACATGGAATTGCAGCAAAACTTCCTGTATTGCAAAAGAAAAAGGACCCCCCTTCGGAAGTCCTTCTTATATAAGTATATTATCTTTATATGTCTGCTTCGATCAGACCGTAGGAGCCACCCTTACGCTTGTACACTACACATACCTGATCGTCTTCTGCATTTACAAATACAAAGAAGCTGTGTCCTAAAAGCTCCATCTGTACGCATGCATCCTCCGGATACATGGGCTTAATGTCAAACCTCTTTGTACGTACAATTTTGATTTCCTCATCATCCAGGTAATCATTGTCGATGTATTCCTGTTTAAAAGAGCCGCCGCCCTGATTACGATCTGTAAGCTTTGTCTTATATTTCTTTAACTGTCTTTCTATAATTTCCTCTACAAGGTCGATTGACACATACATATCATTGGAAACCTGTTCAGATCTTATAATGTTTCCTTTAACCGGAATTGTTACTTCGATTTTCTGTCTTTCTTTTTCAACACTTAAGGTTACATGTACTTCCGTATCGGGAGTAAAGTATTTCTCAAGCTTTCCGATTTTGTCTTCAATTGCTGCCTTAAGGCCTTCTGTTACGTTAATGTTTTTTCCTACTATAATAAATTTCATACACATCACCCTTTCTTAAGTGGTATTGTATTTCTCTTTTAAAGTAAGTTAATTATAGCATATTGTCAGATAATAGTCTATTAAAAGTAAATAAAGTTTCTACAATTCAATTCAGTCAAAATAAGACTAAAGTACCAAGCCACAAAATAGCACAAAATCAACCTTTTTCGATACTTTTTCACACCATCTTAAAGTAAAAAAAAGTCAAGGCTAACTTTAAATTTTTTTTAGAAATTTGTAATTTTCGTCAAATCCACTCAAGAACTTTTGTTCAACACGAAAAAGCCTTTCGTGTCACTTTTACACACCGTAAATGGTGGATAATGTGGATAACTCGGTTGAAAAGTCGTTTTTAGGCTTTTTTAAGGTCAAAAATCTGTGGAAAATTTATTTTGTGAACATATTTGTCACTTTCCGGTTTTCGTAAAGTTACATTCATTTTTGTATATTTTTCACAAACGCCCCTTCCCTCCCTGCACTCCTGTCATTTTTAATTGACCGATTCGGTAACACTTTTTCGTGGCTTTAAGTGCGCATATTTGGCACGTAGTGCCTTTTTTAACCTGTAGGGAATTGCAGCGCTATTCCCTATATGGAAAAAAGTTTCGCTTGCGAAACTAAAGCGCCGAGCGCGGTCGCCCTTGCGACTTATTCCTTTCGCGCGAGTGCGCATATTTGGCACGTAGTGCCTTTTTTAACCTGTAGGGAATTGCAGCGCTATTCCCTATATGGAAAAAAGTTTCGCTTGCGAAACTAAAGCGCCGAGCGCGGTCGCCCTTGCGACTTATTCCTTTCGCGCGAGTGCGCATATTTGGCACGTAGTGCCTTTTTTAACCTGTAGGGAATTGCAGCGCTATTCCCTATAGGTTAAAAAACCCGCAGGGCTGCGGGTTTTTAAAATATTCGTCGGATTCCAATTATCTTTGTGTAGGTAGCGCTGCCGGTACAGATGCCTGTTGCTGGAGTGGAGGCATGTACTATCTGACCGTTACCGATGTAAATAGCTACATGGCCTGAATAACATATAATGTCTCCAGGAAGAGCCTGGCTTAAATCTGATATTGCATAGCCTGAATTACGCTGGCCGGTACGCGGAAGTGATACATCAAAATATGCATATACGCTTTGTACAAAGCCTGAACAGTCACAACCGTCCGTTAATGAGGTGCCACCATATACATATGGATTTCCCACAAATTGAAGTGCGTAGTCTGAAACCTGCTGTCCAAGGCTTGAGTCTGAAGAAGTTGTGGTGGTTGCATCCGCTAAAGCTTTTGCAGCTTCCTCAGCCTGCTTTTTGGCAAGTGCTGCCTTGGCAGCTTCTTCTGCTGCTTTTCTTGCCTTTTCTTCGGCTGCAAGACGTGCTTTTTCTTCTTCTATAGATTCAGCTTCCACAAATTCCGTATGAAGCTCCACATAATCAAGTGAAATATATCCTGTTTTATTATTATAAGTAACCTTTGCAAAGCCGTCCTGGGTACCAGTCACCACAAGCTCATCTCCCCGTGAAAAGGTGCCTAAAATCGAAGAATCGGTGGTAGGCTTGCTCCTTACATTCAAAGTGCCGGTAGTGATGGTTGCGTAAGTCACCTCCACATCTTTTGCAATCTTTAAGGCTTCGATTCCCTTTACCACGTACTCCTTGCTTACGTATCCTGTAACGGAGCCGCTTGTAATTTTCACCCAACCATCGGTTTCCTCAATGTAGTGACCAACCGAATTATTGTAAAGTTTTCCAAGTATCTTTGTGTCAGTGCCCGGCCACTCACGCACATTTACGTAATCGTTGACCTTTGCGATTACAAGATCAGAATATTTCCTGTTATCCACCACTTCAATATAAGCCGTAGTCTCTGTTGTGGCAGGTATTCCGGCATAGGCAGGCGTCTTCAGAAGAAAAAACACAGCCGTTCCAAAAGCACATACCTTTAATATTTTCTTATTTACCATTCTTTATTAAATTCCTGCTTATCTTAAATCTTCGGAAATGCTTGTAACTGCATTGGCACCATCAGAAACCGCAGTAACGATCTGACGGATGGGCTTTTTACGGATATCTCCCGCTACATAAATACCCTTTTGAGAGGTACGACAGTCTTCACCTGCAATTACGTAGCCTGCATTGTCCATTTCTACAATTCCCTTAAGTAAATCAGTACCGGGACGGATGCCAATTGCAACAAAGGCGCCCTGTACTGATAGTTTAATATCTTCTCCGGTCTTTTTGTTTCTTACAGTAACGGATTCAAGCTCGTCATCGCCGTTAAAGCTTACTACCTCTGAATCCCACACAAAAGAAACATTTTCACACTTTTTTAATGCTTCAACAAGTTCATGTGCAGCACGAAGAGTATCACGACGATGGATTAAATATACGTGTTTTGAAGTCCTTGCAAGATATATTGCATCTTCAACAGCTACGTCTGAACCGCCTATTACGCACACATCCAGATTTTTAAAGAAGGCACCGTCACAGGTAGCACAATATGAAACACCCATGCCTGCAAGCTCTTCTTCTCCAGGAACTGAAAGATGTGCATGAGTTGCGCCGGTAGCCAAAATCACAGTTTCGGTATCATAAACAGCTTTGTCTGTAATTACCTTCCAGACTTCATCATTTTTCTGTATTTCACGCACACATTCATTTTTCTTTTCTATGCCGGTTTTCCTGGCATGTTCTGAAAATTTTTCTCCGAGTTCAAGTCCTGAAATACCCGGAAGTCCCAGATAATTATCCACTTCATAGGTAGAAAGCACCTGACCTCCGCTTACTGGGCTTTCTTCTATTAATAAGGCTTCAAGCCCTGCTCTCTTAGCATAGACCGCTGCGGAGAGTCCAGCAGGACCTCCTCCGATAATAACGCAATCGTACATAGTACCTCCTTAATCAGGTAATTCCCTGTAAAATTTATCAAGGGTTTTATTTACACACTCTGAATTTAAAAATCCCAGTCAAAAATCCTGACTAAATGTCTGAATTTAGAAGTTTCTCAAAGCCTCCGATTCGCCCATGGTGGAATTATCAATTTTTCTTATTACAACATAATAGCTGTAGTCTTTATTAACGGTAATCTCAACCCTGTCTCCTACCTTATGGCCGATCAGGGCCTTTCCCATGGGAGACTCGGTGCTCACAAGACCGTGAAGAGAATCTTCTCTTACAGTAGTAACGATTTTATAAACCTCTTCAACGTCATCCTCTTCAACATATACCGTGATAGTCTTGTTTATTCCCGCCTCGTCAGCCTTTGTGTTATCCTCCACCACATGGGCGGTTTTAATCATTCTCTCTAAATATCTGATTCTGCTTTCATTCTGGTTCTTTTCCTTTTTAGCAGCATAATATTCAAAATTTTCGGAAAGATCGCCATGGCTTCTTGCTTCCTTTACATGTTCCAAAAGCTTATGTCTTATGACACATTTTCTTTCTTCAATTTCCTTTTCCATATCCTCTATATCTTTTTTCGTAAGCTCGTTATTCATGTGAAAACTCCTGCAATATCCGTGTGATTTTATATCCGAATTTATAATACATTCTTACAGCCTCTACATCCGTAGCATAAACTGTAAGAAGCGCTTTCATGCGTCCCCGCTTGTAGGCATCGCTAAGGGCTTCCTGTAAAACTGCGGTGGCATAGCCCTTCCCTCTGAATTTTGGAAGAGTAAAAATGTTTTCAGTGGCAATTGCGTCCTGACCTTCGTCCCAGACGGTAACGCTTGATACTATTTTTCCTTTGACCCTGAATACATAAATCTTACTGTTAGGCTTTTCCAAATCATCCAGTATCTTTTCAACCGGATCCGGCGTGCCAAAGCCCTTGCCGTTAGCCACCATATATTCATAAAGGTTTCCCGTATCATATAAAGAAACATTTGGATTTTTTAAATCCTTTGTATTTCTTAAAGGCTCCTGCACCTTTTCCATAATGTACATGGTGGCGCTTGCGTAAAAACCTCCCCGGTAAAATTCATTAATTTTATCTATGTCTTTTGTATCTATAAAAGTATTAAATTCATTCATCGTTTTGTGTAGGTTACGTATTTGTAAGGTACCTCTCCATTAATTTCTTCATCTATTGTCTTTACATATAAGCTTTCATCAAATTCCGGAAAAAAGGTGTCTCCCTCAATATTTAGGTCCACCTCTGTTATAAATAATTTGTCAGCCAAAGAAAGTCCTTCTTTATATATGCCTGCACCTCCTGACAGATATATATTTTTATCAGGAAATGTTTCTTTTGCATAATTGACTGCATCAGTCAGAGTGGGCTTTGTGGTGCAGTTATCAAATTCATAGCTTGCAGTCTTTGACACCACCACTGTATAACGATTAGGTAAAGGATGGCCAATTTCATCATAGGAGCGTCTTCCCATAATTACCACATTGCCGGTAGTAAGCTCCTTGAATCTTCTCTGTTCACCTTTTATCCGCCAGGGAATTTGTCCTTTATTGCCAATTACACGGTTATTTGTATACGCCACAATTAAACCAACCATAACATTTCTCCATTCAGGGCCTTTAAAAAGCTTGTACTCCTGTCAAAAAAATAGTTGCCGTGCATTTACACGACAACTATATTTTATCAGATTATGCAGCAAAAATCCATTGTGTTAGGATAATCAAAGCTTATTCTGAAAGCTTTGTGCCACACTTTGTGCAGAAAGCTGTGTCTTTGGGAAGAACAGCACCGCAGGAAGGACAGGTAACACCCTTAGCTACAGGTTCTTCTTCTACTATTACCGGCATTTCAGTACCACACTCGGGACAAAATTTTGTATCTCTTGCAACTTCCCTGCTGCACTTAGGGCATAACTGAATGCCTTTAGCCTTGCGGATTGCTTCCTTTGCATCATCAATCTTGGCAACCGATTCATCAAGCTTTGCTGCATCTTCCGGAAACTTCTCTGCTGCAAGATCCTTGTACTGTTCGTAAAATTTCTGTCCAAGTTCCTTATAAAGCTTGTCTGCATTAACCTTTTCTTTTTCTACCGCAGCGGTTAATGTAGCGATTTCAGTTACTTCCTTAGCTTTGTCTGCAACCTTTGCTGTGCCTGTTGAAATGCTATCTGTCAATTTGTCTAAAAATCCCATTTTAAATATCCTCCTTTATGTGGGGCAATCGCCCTTATCTGATGTCAGTATAATGCCTTATTAAAAATCTGGCAATATTGTTATGATGCAAATTAAGGTCTTTTATTTTGTTTAAAATTAAAGTTTAAATTGTCAATGATATTCGCAATCCGCTTTGCTATGGCTCTACTAAAGGCGGCGCCGCGCTTTCCTATTGATTTATTCACCACACAGGAAACAGCACCGGCTGATGCCTGAATTGCTTCCAAAAGGAAGTCAATCGAATAATTTTGCAGATTCTTTCTCAGTACACATGCAAGCGCACAGCCAAGCCTCCGGCCATAGAAACAATAAGAATCGCCAAGTCGCTATCCGCCAAAACAATTCTCTTTTTCGGCCAATAATAGATAAAGTCGGAGATCACCACCGCTATTGCGTAAAGCATCCACCGACTTCTTTGAATCAGTATTGTCTTCATTGTACTTAGTGCGTTGTCGAAAACCTTTGCAAAAAACAGAAACACACCTAAGATAAATGTGCTCACGCTGTAAAAGCAGCTCCGGAAATAGAAAAAGCCGCCTGATTTCTTTCAAAAACCAAGCGGCTGAGTATAGAATATTTGCCTTTAAAGGTTGAAATCAAATCATCCACACAAGAACATAAGTACTGCTGTTTATGGCGCTCACG
>CAVIIX010000023.1:12111-30789 GCA_963643225.1 Lachnospiraceae bacterium | reverse complement strand
GCCCAGTACCTCGTAAGGCACGTAGTGCCGCTTTTATATGAGCAAGTAGCGAAGCGAATTGCGAATATCATTGACACCAATATAATGAAAACCAATAATTAAAGAATTAAGCTTCTTCAGATTCGCTTGCGATAACAGCATCGATATCAACACTGGCTACGTCAGCATCGTCTTCCTTCTTTTCTTCAATTTCTTCCGGAGCAGTTAAAGCCTTGATGGAAATGCTGATTCTCTTATCTTCCAAGTTAAAATCAACAACCTTTGCTGTAACTTCATCGCCTACCTTTAATACATCTGAAGGCTTTTCGATGTGATCCTTTGAAATCTGAGATACATGTAATAATGCATCAATTCCGGATTCAAGCTCCACGAAAGCGCCAAAGTCTGCCATTCTCATAACCTTACCGGTTACTTCTGTGCCTACTGCGTATTTCTTTTCAGCATCAATCCATGGGTTTGTATCGTTAAATTTTAAGGATAAAGCAATCTTTTTATCGGAGATTTCCTTAAGTAAAACTGTAAGCTTGTCGCCGGGCTTATAATTCTTCTTGGGATTCTCAACTCTTCCCCAGCTCATTTCTGAGATATGAAGAAGACCGTCAATGCCGCCAAGGTCAACGAATACGCCAAAGTCTGTAACATTCTTTACGATACCTTCAACAACATCGCCTTCCTTAATGGTAGCAAGGAGCTTTTCCTGAGCCTCAGCCTTACGGGATGAAAGGATAGCCTTTCTGTCACCGATGAAGCGACGCTTCTTGGGATTGTATTCTCTTATAACGAATTCGATTTCCTGACCTGCGTATTTGGATAAATCCTTTTCGTAAACGTCTGAAACGAGTGAAGCAGGGATAAATACTCTTACTTCTTCAACAACAACGCAGATGCCGCCTTCAAGCACCTGTGAAACCTTAGCCTTTAAGATTTCCTGTGATTCGAAAGCTTCTTCGAGCTTCTTAGAGCCCCTGTCCGCTGCAAGTCTCTTATAGGTTAAGAGAACCTGACCGTCACCGTCATTAACCTTTAACACCTTAACCTCCATGGTGTCTCCGATTTTAACAACTGTAGTTAAATCCACACTGGAGTCATTTGTGTATTCGTTCTTTGTAAGAACACCGTCGGACTTATATCCGATGTTAAGGATCATCTCGTTAGGCTTTACATCGATTACAGTACCTTCTACAACCTCTCCCGTATGTATTGTCTTAAATGATGCGTCAAGCATCTGTTCAAAAGTCATTTCTGACATAGCTTTGAACCTCCTCAATAATATATTTTGGGGTAGAAGCCCCGGCTGTAATACCCACAAGACCTGATACCTTCGGAAGACGACCGACAATATCACTAAGTTCCTGTATAAAGTATGTCTGATCACAATTCGCTTTACAAATTTCGAAAAGTTTTTTGCTATTAGAACTTTGCTTATCCCCAATGACAAGCATTAAATCTGCCTTCTTGGAAACCTCCGTGGCTTCCGTCTGTCTTTCGCTCGTCGCGTCACAAATTGTGTTCATAACACAAATATTGTAACTGTTTTTTGAAAACTTTTCAACTAATTCTTGAAATTTGTTGCGATTAAATGTCGTTTGCGATACAATACAAATTTTTGCATCACTTTCAGGCACATATTTCGCTATATCTTCATCATTTTCTATTACCGTGGCTCCCTTTACAGACCATCCAACAATTCCCTTTACTTCAGGATGCTCAGGATTGCCGATTACGATAATATCAGACCCTTCCTTACTTTCCTTTTCAACAATTCTGTGAATTCTCTTAACAAAGGGACAGGTTGCATCAAATATATCAAAGCCTGTTGCTAACAGTGCTTCATAGGTTTCTTTTGACACTCCGTGGGAACGGATGATAATTTTACCCTTAGGAAGACTTTTAAATTCATTTACATCTTCTATTACCCTTACGCCCTGACGTTCAAAATTTTCAACAATTTTTGAATTGTTTAATATAGGGCCGAAGGTGTAAATCGGAATGTTTTCTTTTATTGCAGCTTCTACGGCGTTATAGCCCCTGTTTGCACCAAAACAAAAGCCCGCACTTTCACAAAGAATAACTTCTCTACTCATTATTTATTAATTCATCTTTTCTTTTGCTAAATTTATAATCGCATCACTTACTTCTTCAATTGTCATATTTGAAGAATCAATAACAGTAGCTTTTGGCACTTTTACCAAAGGAGAAGCCTCCCGATGCATATCACGATAGTCTCTTGCCTTAACGTCCTCTTCAATTTCATTTAAATTGGCAGTCTGACCCTTTAAAATAAGTTCGTCATATCTTCTCCTTGCTCTTACTTCAACGCTTGCATCAAGATAGATTTTAACCTGGGCCTTTGGAAGCACCACAGCTGCAATGTCGCGACCATCCATTACAACGTTCATGGTCTGAGTTAATTTCTGCTGTACACCTACAAGCTTTGCTCTTACTCTTTTATAGGCAGACACCTTGGAAGCCGCGTCTCCTACTTCCGGCGTACGGATATATCCGTTTACGTTTTCGTCATTTAATAAAACCGCCTGCTCGCCATCAACATAATCAATGGTTACATCAATGCTTTCGGCAGTGTCTGAAACCCTTTCTTCATCCATTAAATCGATGCCTTTTCTAAGGCAGTATAAGCCTACAGCCCTGTACATGGCACCCGTGTCCATATATACAAATTTAAGCGCTTTTGCTACTCTTTTTGCTACAGTACTCTTACCTGCTCCTGCAGGCCCGTCAATTGCTATTTGAAAATTCATGCTATTCTCCTTTTTAACTGCTTCCTGCCAAGTGCCCGGTTGACCAGGCTATCTGTAAATTAAAGCCGCCTGTCATGGCATCTACGTCTATTACTTCACCGGCAAAGAAAAGTCCCTTAATTAATTTAGACTCCATAGTGGAAGCGTTTATTTCTTTTACGCTGACTCCGCCTCTTGTAATAATGGCTTCATCAATTTTAGAAGTGCCTATTGGAGTTAATTCCAGATTTTTAAGTAAAGCTACAAGTGCCGTTCTTTCTTCCTTTGAAACCTCATTAACAGGCTTTAAAGGATTAATACCGGATAATTCAATAATAACCGGAATCAATTTAGAAGGAAGCAATGCATCAAGCGAATTTTTAAACTGCCTGTTTTTATTTTCATCAAAATCTCTTAAAACACGCTTATCAAGCTGTTCTTTGGATAAACCTGGCTTTAGATCAAGAAAGATATTTAAATTCTTGTTTTTCTTTTGCTCGCCGATATAAAAGGCACTTGCGGATAATACTAAAGGGCCTGTAATGCCAAAGTGAGTAAACATCATTTCACCTAAGTCTTTATATACCTGTTTTCCATCTGATAAAAGTCTTAGTTCAACATTCTTTAAAGATAAGCCCTGAAGCCTTGGTACCCAGGTTTCACCTGTTACAATAGGTACAAGGGACCCTTCAGGCTCTATAATAGTGTGACCTAAGGCCTTTGCGAATTTGTATCCATCCCCCGTAGAGCCGGTTGCAGGATAGGATAAGCCTCCCGTAGCTATTATTATTTTATCTGCTTTTAAAACCGATTTGTCAGCTAAAGAAACGCCTGTTACCTTAGCTCCATCTGACAAGATTTCTGTTACCCTTGTATTTAATAAAACCTTAACGCCGTTGTCCCTTAAGCCCTTGTTTAAGGCCTTTATTATATCGGAAGCATGGTCTGAAACAGGAAATACCCTCTCTCCTCTTTCTGTTTTTAAAGGGCAGCCGTTTGCTTCAAAAAAAGCTTTAGTAAAATTATTGTCAAAGCAATAAATTGCACTGTATAAAAATTTAGGATTTTTATTTATATTCTTAAAAAGATCTTCCGTGTCACAGTCATTTGTAACATTACATCGTCCTTTTCCTGTAATATAAATCTTTTTACCAAGCTTTTCGTTTTTTTCGATTAAGGTTACATTACAGCCGGCTTTTCCTGCACTTATTGCCGCCATACATCCGGCAGCGCCGCCGCCTATTACAATTACATCCATTTATTAATCGTCTTCCTCTTTATTGAGCGAATAATTAAGTATAGGCTCGTCATCAATAAAGTTTATTTCGTCATTTAAATATACCTGATAATTGCTCCAGGCATTTTCAAGATTTTCAAGGTTTTGTTTAACCTCCTTAGGACACTTAAGGCACAAGGCCACCACAAGAGCGTTAATTACACTTAACGGAGCCACTAACGAATCTACAATAGACACCATGTCAGAACGTGCCAGTAAATTACAGGAAGAATAAAGGTTCATAGGAGAATGTACCGAATCCGTAAGTGTTATAACCTTTGCATTACGGTCATTGGCAAATTCCATGGCCTTTAAGGTACGCATCGAATATCTTGGGAAAGAAATACCTATGATACAGTCATTTTCATCAATACGAATCATCTGTTCAAACATTTCGCTGGCACTTGTGGTACTTAAAAGCACCACGTCGGGACGTATCATGTTTAAATAAAAATGCAAAAATTCAGCTAAAGGCTGACAGGTGCGAAGGCCTACTACATACACCTTTTTAGACTTTAAAATAATTTCTGTGGCAAGTTCAAAGGCCTCAACATCAAGATTGGCAATTGTATCTTCCATTTTCTCTATATCAGCCTTTAAAACGGAATTAAGTAAATCCGACTGTGATGCCTTACCGTATTTTGCACCCATCAAGGAAATAGTGTTCATTTTAGATTTATAATAGCTTTCCAATGCCCTTGAAAATTCAGGAAAGCCCTCATACCCTACTGATACAGCAAAGCGCACCACGGTAGATTCGCTTACTCCTGTCTCTTTTGCAATCTCTGCCGCCGTCATAAACACCGCTTCATTTAAATTGTCGATTACAAAGGAAGCAATAAGCTTTTGTCCCTTTGATAATTCAGAAAAATGCTCGTTAATTAAAGAAAGAACTGTCTTTTCTTCCATAAATAAAACTACCTCACAAACGCCTTATAGGCATCCTCAAGCTGGAGTCTTGTCTGAACGGTGGTTAAATCATAGTCACCCGTAGTAGTCATGCAGGCAGCCCCGTGAATAAGCATCCACATCTTCATAAAAATAGTTTCAGGGGATGAAACGCCGTCGGCTTTGCAGGCATTCATTTCCTTGATAACCGCATTTGTACGACCGTTTAACAGACTGTAAAGATTCATATCATGATTATTTTTAGTCATGAATAAAAATCTGAAAAGATTAGGCTCCTTTTCTGCAAAAGAAATGTAGCTCATACCAAGCTTAACAAAAGGAACATGAGAAGCTAAATCGAAATTAAGATAAAAATCATCAAAGCATTTTAAGGCATCCTCATAAACATCCCTTAAACAGTCATCCATATTTTCATAATTTCTGAATATAGGCTGTGTGGAGCATCCGACTTTATTTGCAAGCTTTCGCGCGGTAACCTCCTTGATCCCTTCTTCTCTTGCCATTAAAAATGCTGCGTTTCTGATATCCTCTTTGGATATTGTTTCTTTTCTTGCCATATACCACCTCAATAATTTTAACTAAGCCGTAGAAATCCACATCCATGTGATAGCAAAGGTTGTTATGATCACAAGCTATACTAAACCCTGTTTCAAGCTCCGACTTAAGTTAAACGCCAAGCGAATATGCGCACGGATTCAAGGATGTATATGTCCTAAAAGTAAAACTTAAATCCGACGCGCAAGACCTAAAAGCGAGTCTTGACTTACAACTAATAACAACTGTTATTATACAGGGATAAAAAAGGAACCGCAAGTATTAACTTGCGGTTCCTTATATTTAAATTATACAGGGTAAGCGCCATTCTTGGTGTCAGCAGCACTAACATCTACCTTTGTCTTTTGTGCTTCACGATATTTAAAGAAGTCAGTAGCAACCTGAGGGAATAAAGCGTATGACAATACGTCCTCTTCCTGCTGCTTGTACTGAGACATTTCCTTCTCAATTGCTTCTAATTCAGGCTTATCATGACCTGTAGCTTCAGCAGAACGTGATGTGTGACGTTCCTCGCCTGGGATAACCTTATCGATAACCTCCTGGTTCATAGGCTTTACGGTCTGACCATAGTTACCGCGTAAAAGATCCTTGAATTCGCCTGTAGCCATCTTGTATCTTTCGCCCATAAGTACGTTGAATATAGCCTGTGTACCAACGATCTGAGATGAAGGTGTAACAAGCGGAGGCTCGCCACAGTCCTTACGAACACGTGGAATCTCTTCAAGAACTTCACGGTATTTATCTTCAGCATTCTGTTCCTTAAGCTGTGAAACCATGTTTGAAAGCATACCGCCTGGTACCTGGTAAAGAAGTGTCTTAATGTTAACGCCTAATACCTTTGTAGACATAAGACCTGACTTTAAGCATTCTTCACGGTAAGGTGTAAAATAATCAGCGATTTCTGCAAGTAAGTTCTGATCAAAGCCTGTGTCGTATTGAGTGCCCTTGAAGGTTTCAACCATAACCTCTGTAGCGGGCTGTGAAGTGCCAAGTGCGAAAGGTGACATAGCACAGTCGATTACGTCAACGCCTGCTTCAACAGCCTTTAAGTATGTCATTGAAGCAACACCTGAAGTGTAATGTGTATGTAACTGAATAGGAAGCTTTGTGGATTCCTTTAAGGTCTTAACAAGCTCAGCTGCTCTGTAAGGAACAAGTAAACCGGCCATATCCTTAATACAAATGGAATCAGCACCCATTTCTTCAATCTTCTTAGCCATATCTGCCCAGTACTCAAGAGTATAAGCATCACCAAGTGTGTAGGAAAGAGCAATCTGAGATTCGCCTCTGCCTTCCTGCTTTTTAATCTTATTGGTGGCATCAACAGCTGCCTGTAGGTTTCTGATATCGTTTAAGCAGTCGAAAATTCTGATTACATCAATACCGTTTGCAATAGATTTTTCAACGAAAGCATACACAACGTCATCAGCGTAAGGACGATATCCCAAGATATTCTGTCCACGGAATAACATCTGGGTCTTT
Source organism: Lachnospiraceae bacterium (assembly GCA_963643225.1). Lineage (GTDB taxonomy): Bacteria > Bacillota > Clostridia > Lachnospirales > Lachnospiraceae > UBA1258. The sequence continues at coordinate 23,829 of CAVIIX010000023.1, read as the reverse complement.
GTGTTCTTAAGACCATCACGGATTTTACGAAGTCTGTCCCAGGGATCTTCCTTTAAGAAACGAAGGGAAGCATCGAAGGTAGCACCGCCCCAACATTCAATTGAGTGGTAGCCGACTTTATCCATTTTATCCAAAATAGGAAGCATAACATCGGTAGGCATTCTGGTAGCAATCAGGGACTGATGTGCATCACGAAGAACGGTTTCAGTTATGCCAATAGGTTTCTTTTCAATTTCTGCCATTTTTGTTCTCCTTTATATTTTTTTGCGTATTCCTTAGAATACACCGAAGATGGCCATGAATGTACCGGCAACAACAGCTGTACCGATAACACCGGCTACGTTAGGTCCCATAGCGTGCATAAGAAGGAAGTTTGTAGGATCTGTTTCAGCACCAACCTTCTGGGATACTCTTGCTGCCATAGGAACAGCAGATACACCTGCAGAACCGATAAGAGGATTAACCTTACCATGTTCAAGTACGCACATTAACTTACCGAATAACACACCTGCAGCAGTACCAAATGCGAAAGCAATAAGTCCTAAGGCAACAATCTTAAGAGTTGATACATTTAAGAAAGCTTCAGCACTTGTGGTAGCACCAACTGATGTACCAAGTAAAATAACAACGATATACATCAAAGCATTTGATGCAGTATCTGTTAACTGTCTTACAACACCTGATTCCTTGAATAAGTTACCAAGCATAAGCATACCTACTAAGGGAGCAGTTGTGGGAAGAATCATTGAAACTACTATTGTAACAATAATAGGGAACAAAATCTTCTCAAGCTTGGATACAGGTCTTAACTGAGCCATCTTGATCTTACGTTCCTTTTCGGTAGTAAGAAGCTTCATAATGGGTGGCTGAATAATAGGAACAAGTGACATATAGGAGTATGCGGCAACCGCAATAGGTCCAAGTAATGTTGTCTGTCCTAATTTACCTGCAAGGAAAATTGATGTAGGTCCGTCAGCACCACCGATAATGGAGATAGCTGCTGCAGCCTTGTCGTTAAAGCCTAATGCGATAGCGCCAAAATATGCTGCGAAAATACCAAACTGAGCTGCTGCACCAAGCAGGAAGCTCTTTGGATTGGCAATTAAGGGTCCAAAGTCTGTCATGGCGCCTACGCCCATGAAGATAAGGGAAGGTAAAATTGCCCATTCATCCAGTACATAGAAGTAATATAACAGTCCACCTGCCGTTCCATCGGAGCCGGGAGCTGCGATGATATCGGGATACATGTTAACAAGTAACATGCCAAATGCGATTGGTAATAAGAGTAAGGGCTCAAATCCCTTGGCAATTGCAAGATATAAGAAGAAGCATGCAACTGCAATCATAAGGTAATTACCCCAGGTCAAACTGAAGAATGCTGTCTGATGTACCAGGTTGTCTAACGTATTAATAATATAAGACATTTTATTTCCTCCTGGATTTAATCAAAATTCTTAAATTACTTTAATGTTGCAAGGCATGCGCCAGCTTCGATAGCATCGCCTACTGAAACGTTAATGGAAGCGACTGTGCCATCTTCCGGAGCTACTACAGGGATTTCCATCTTCATAGCTTCGATAATAACTACAGCGTCGCCTCTCTTAACTGCATCGCCTACCTGCTTTTCAAGCTTAAACACCTTACCTGCTGCACCTGCTTCAACCTTAATTGAGCCTGCACCTGCAGTGCCGGCTGCAGCCTTTAAAGCTGCCTTTGGAGCTGCCTTTGGAGCTGCCTTTGGAGCTGCCTTAGGAGCTGCAACGGGAGCAAAAGCTTCGCCTGCGCCCTCTTCTACTGTAACATCATATACGTTTCCGTTTACGGTAATTGTATAGTTCTTCATTATTAATTCCTCCTGTTTGCTTTCTTAATGCTTCTTACTACAAAGTTATCACCAGAGCCACCGTTTGCGCTTTCATAAGCTGCAATGGCTGCAGTGATTACTGCTACAAGTTCAGTATCATCAACATGCTCTTCTTCTTCTGCAGCTGCTGCAGGAGCTGTTTCAGTCTCAACTTCTACTGTTTTCTTTTTACTTCCGTTAAACAAATTAAAGGAAGCAATAATGCAGGAAATAAGGATTAATACGCAGAATACCGTACCCATACCTAAAATGGTGTTGAGTGCTGCATCGCCCATATGCTTTCCTGCTTCTTCCATCTTCTGCTGTAAGGAAGTATTAGCTTCACATTCGCCTTCTTCAAAGCGGCAGAAAATGTCGTTTGTGTAAGTAAAAGTAATTGTACCGTTACAGTCATTACCGTAAACGGGTAAGGTAACGATAATTTCTTTACCGTTAATCTCTGATGTGAAATCACCAAAATCCACAATACCACCCATATCAGAATTCATCTGGTTATAGGTAGTTAATAATCCTTCAAAAGCACCAAATTCAGCTTCTACAGAAACGCCGAAATAGCTGTAAATGGAATCTGCAAATAAAGTAGCCATTTCTTCTTTATTGTAGGTCTCTGTAAGAGTGGTAACTGTTTCGGAATCAATGCTTGCGGCAAGCTGAAGAGCGTAGGAGGAAAGAGCCTCACAATTGTCAAGCTTGCTTACTTCAAGGTCTGTGTAGGAAGTAGCCTCGCTACTGCCGCAGGCTGTAAGGGAAATTGCCATGGCAAGAACACATAAGAGTGATAATAATTTTTTCTTCATATGCGTCTTCCCTTTCTAGATTGTGCCGTGCTTCTTTGCAGGACAATCTACCATCTTAGTATAAAGCATCTCGAAAGCACCGATAACATACTTACGTGTGTCAACAGGCTCTACGATCTGGTCCACATATCCTCTCTTTGCTGCAGAAACAACATTGTTCTGTAATGCGGCATATTCCTTAGCCTTAGCATCAACTGTTTCAGCATCAGCGCCGTCATACATAATCTTTGCAGCAAGTTTTGCATCCATTGTACCAATTTCTGCATTAGGCCAAGCAATTGTTAAATCACAGCCGATAGCCTTTGAATTCATAACAGTGTAAGCACTGCCGTATGCCTTACCTATGATAACATTAACCTTCGGTACTGTAGCATTGGCAAATGCATAGGTTAACCTGGCAGCTGCCTTAGCCATGTTCTTTTCAGCCTCTACCGTAGCCTTGAAGCCTGTAACATTAGTAAATGTAAGAACAGGAATCGAGAAAGCATCACAGAAGTTAACAAATTCAGCAGCCTTGTTGCAGCATGCAGGGCAAAGCACACCTTCGAATTTCTTTTCAACCTTTCCGTCCTCACCATACATTTCGGTTCTGTTTGCAACAACACCGACAGTGGCGCCGTTAAGACGGATAAAGCCTGTAACAACAGCCTGAGCGTAAGAAGCCTTAACCTCTACAAAGTTGTTGTCATCAGCAATCTGTGAAACAAGAATTGCTGTATCGCCTGCACAGCCCTCAAGACCTGCGCATGCTCTGTTTAAATCGTCTTCTGTTTCAACGATTTCTGCTTCTGTTTCATTGTTCTTAGGAAGCATCATAACAAGCTCACGAATCTGAGCTAAGATATAGCCTTCTTCGCCGATACCGTCACATTCGCCTGCTTCAGCAACATATTTAGCAGCTGCTGTATCGCACTTTGCAGTGTAGTTGCCATCAAGAGCATTTGGAGCGGAAACGAATAATTTAGCATTCTTTTCTTCCATGTAGGTGAAATCTGCCATTGCATTAGCAACTGCAAGACCGCCGCCGCAGTTACCAAAAACAGCTGAAATCTGTGGAATAACGCCTGAAGCAGCTGCCTGCTTTGCATAGATTGAAGCCATTGCATCAAGTGCATCTGTGGCTTCCTGCAAACGTAAACCTGCAGAATCAAATAAACCTATAATAGGCGCGCCCATCTTTAATGCCATGTCATAAAGATTGGCAATTTTCTTCGCATGCATTTCGCCAACTGTACCGTTTAATACGGAAGCATCCTGGCTGTAAACGTATACGAGATTTGAATCGATTAATCCGTAACCGGTAATAACACCGTCTGAAGGAGCATCGACCTGTTTCAAATCAAAATCGGTATTTCTTGCTGTAACTAAGGCACCGATTTCAACGAAACTGTTTTCATCGAGGAGAGAAAGAATTCTCTGACCTGCGTTTGAAGTAGTACTCATATGGTTTTACCTCCATTTATATTAATAATGTATCTCATTTAAGCACATTCAAGTTGTAGTATAGCATAGAGCCTAAAAAAGCGCAAAGTTTTTTTGAGGAAATAAAGCATAAATTAAAAAAGAGTTTCGCTTGCGAAACTAAAGCGTCTGGCGCGGTCGTCTTGACGACATATACCTTTCGCGCGAGTGCGCATCATTAGCACGTAGTGTCTTTTTAATATGGGGAATTGCATCGCAATTTCCTATATCAAAAAAGAGCCTGATTTTCGGCTCTTTTTACAGTTTTATATTTTTAAACTAAGCTGGATTTCATGCTCGGCTTCTGCCTTGAATTCTTCTATCTGAAGGGTATCCATTTCAGGAAGGTCCTTTAAGGACTTTACGCCAAAGGAACGAAGGAATTCTTCGGTAGTGCCAAATAATAAGGGACGTCCCGGCACATCCTTTCTTCCAAGCTCACAGATAAGATTATATTCTAAAAGTTTGTTAACGGCATAATCGCAGCTTACGCCTCTGATGCTTTCTATTTCAACTCTTGTGATAGGCTGTTTATAGGCAATGATTGAGAGGGTTTCAATAACGGATTCAGAGAGGTTCATTTTTCTAGGAGCCTTACAGATTTTAATTAAGGCATCATACATGCCTGGCTTTGTGGCAAGCTGATAAGAATCTTCAAGTTCCAATAATTCAATACCGAATTCTTCGCCCAAATATTTTTCCTTTAATTTTTCCAAAAGCGCTTTAGTGTTTTCAACACTCTCTTCTATTACATCCGCAAGCTTTGATACTTCAACAGATTCACCCATTGCAAAAAGTATTGCCTCAAGCGTTGCCAATTTAGCATTTTCGTTCATAAATACCCCTATGCAGCAGTAATTAAAATATCATCAAAAATGTCTTCCTGTACTATTGTAATACGGCCTGTTTTCATAAGCTCAAGTATAATAAGGAAGGTAACAATGATTTCAGCTTTTGAATGCTGCTTTTCTAAAAGCTCCCTAAAAGAAAATCTCTTATTTGCGTTAATAAAGGCTTCTATATACAAAGCCTTTGCTTCCATGTCTACCTCGTCCTTTTCAATGTTACCGTACCTTGAGCGGACAGGGTCAATCTTATCGACCTTTCTCTGCATCATGAAATTAAATACTTCATGAAGCTTATTTAAATTCATATCTCCGATTAATTCTTCATAATTAATGGGATCTCTGTATTCCTTAACTTCTTTTGGAAGAGTCTCAAGCTTGCATAAGGAAAAGCCCGCATCCATCTGCATATCCTTAAGCTCGTAAGACATATATTTATACATCTTGTATTCAAGAAGCTTTTGAACAAGCTCAGCTCTTGGATCTTCCTCTTCACCTTCTTCATTAACCTCGGCAGGCAAAAGCATCTTGCATTTAATGTCAACCAATGTGGCCGCCATAACTAAAAATTCACTCATGACATTCATATCAGCAGCTTCCATAGCCTTAATATATTCAAGATACTGATTCGTAATTTCCACAATTGGAATATCGTAAATATCTACTTTATTTTTTTCAATCAGATGAAGAAGCAGGTCAAGAGGTCCTTCAAATGCTTCTAATTTAACGGGTATTGCCATTATCTTGTGCCCTCTAAGTATTTTTGTCACTACATATTGTATCTGATTGATAATAATAAATCAACTTCTTTTTATATTTAAAACAATAATTTCAGCAGGGTTAAACATACGTATCGGTATCGAATGTACTCCAAGTCCACGGGACACAATCATTTTTTTAGTTTTATCTTCGGCAAAAGAAAATTCGCCCCCATCATATTCAGGAAAAAATCTTATCTTTGGAGACACTACGCCGCCTAAGCCTGGAAGACGTACAATTCCTCCGTGCACATGCCCTGATAAAGTAAGGTCAGCACCCCACTTTGCATAATTTTTAAAATATTCTGGATTGTGGGCTAAAAGAATCGAATATTTTTTGTTGTCGGCTTCTCCTAATGTATTGATTAAATACTCCTGTGACATGTACACATTTTTAAAGCGTTTATAATATTTACGGTCGATTGTCAAAGCATAAATATCAAGACCTTCATATTCTATTTTTTCATTATCATAAAGAATTATATTTTCTTTATCTAAAAATGCCTTAAATTCCTTAAATAAATCCCCATAGGTGTCGGTATATTCTCTGGCCCTGTATTCATGATTACCGTAAGAATAAAAAAGCTTATATTTTTTATTTAAATATACAAGTAAATCTCTTGCGACAGACGTTTTTTTTCCGGGCACAGCCGTAATAAAATCTCCTGTGACAAAGCAGCCCTCTGCAGAAATTTCATCAAGTGTCTTTTTTAAACGGGAATTTCTTTTTCCGTATTCTTTACAATGTAAATCAGACAGCAAAAGAAAAGTATAATCCCTGTCGATTTTGTCCGATTCAATAATATATCTGCGCACAACAAAACGGTTGGAGTCAAATATTATAACTCCAACCATTATTAACAGAAATAAAACTAAAATTGTAACGATTAAATTAAAGCTCATTAAAGCCACCATGAACGAAAATCATCTCTTATATCCTTACGGATATCCTTTGCAGCAGTTAAAACTTTATTCTTGGCCTTATTGACAGGCTCCTTAAATATATCAAGGAATCTTAAAAAGTAGTCGATTACCCAGATGGCAAGAGCCGATTCAAGAAAAACAATTACTTTATTTTTATCCATTAAATCCACGCGAGCCATAATAAAGCCGTTTAAATATTCAACAACACCTATTGCATAGAAGCCCCAGGCGATAGTACTCTCTAAGCATATAATGCCCCTGTAATTGTAGGGCTTATCGTTATAGTCCCACCAAAGAGCGCCTAAGCTCTTTATCATAAGAACGCCTGTAAAATATTCAAAGATTGTGGCTACAAGAGCACCAATTAAATATACTGCCAGAAAGCTTTCTTTAAATGGCTCTAAAAGCAGATAGCCAAAAGTTGCCCCTAAACCGTATATTGGGCAAAAAGGTCCTTTTCCAAAGCCTCTGTTTGTAATCTTTTTATTGCATAAAGACATATAAGCAGATTCAACAAACCATCCTAAGATGGAATAAATAACAAAAGATGCCACAATGTGATAAAAGTCAGTTCCAAACATTGGGCTTGACCAGAATACATTAGTGTTCATAATAAAAATCCCTCATAATTTTAAAAACGTAATAAGTCCCTGACTGGCGCCAAGGACTTAACATACTTATTAGTTATATTTACGTTTTCTGGCTGCCTCAGACTTTTTCTTACGCTTTACGCTGGGCTTTTCGTAATGCTCACGCTTACGAATTTCCTGCTGGATACCTGCCTTTGCACAGCTTCTCTTGAAGCGACGCAAAGCGCTATCTAATGATTCGCCTTCTTTAACAATGACGTTTGACATTTCCTGTTTCCCTCCCTTCAGCCCCTTCATTCACTTGACTGATAGGTTATTTTGTGTATTTACACAATGTAAGTTATAACAGAAAAACCTTTTTAAGTCAACAAAAAAGTTTTTCATGCTAATTATTACAATTGAGTATCTAAAACCTTCTTAGCTTCTTCAATTGCAGCATCAATGCCTGCAGGATTCTTACCGCCTGCCTGTGCCATGTTTGGACGACCGCCGCCGCCACCGCCCACTAACACTGCGATAGCCTTAATTAAATTACCTGCATGAGCACCCTTTGCCTGTGCATCATCTGAAGCCTTTGCAACAAGGTTAACCTTGCCGTCACATTCGGAGGCAAGTACCACTACTCCGCATAAAAGCTTTTCACATAAGGAATCGGCTAAATCTCTTAATCCGTTCATATCAACACCTAGTACCTTTGTTGCGATCAGCTTAACACCCTTTATTTCAACTGCCTCTCCCATTACATCGCCTAAAGCATCCTTTGCAGCCTTAGCCTTTAAGGATTCGATTTCTGAATTAAGAGCCTTAATTTCATTTAACATGGAAGAAAGCCTGTTAAATAAATTGGCAGGCTGTGTCTTTACAACAGCACAGGCCTTATTTAATTCATTCTCAAGGTTTTTATAATATTTAATTACATTTGAACCGGTAATTGCTTCAATACGTCTTACGCCTGCAGCAACGCCTGATTCAGATAAAATCTTAAAATTAGCAATATCTGCTGTATTGGATACATGAGTACCGCCACAGAATTCTTTGGAAAAATCACCAACAGTTACTACTCTTACGGTAGCGCCGTATTTTTCTTTAAATAATGCCATTGCACCTGTTTTCTTTGCTTCTTCAAGGCTCATTACATCAGTTGTTACAGGAATGGCTTCAGAAATCTTTTTATTAACAATTTCTTCAACACGTGCAATTTCTTCCTTTGTCATAGCCTGTGAATAGCTAAAGTCAAAACGGGTACGTTCAGTATCCTGATAAGAGCCCTGCTGTTCAACAAAAGAGCCTAAAACCTCCTGCAAGGCAGCCTGAAGCAAATGTGTTGCAGTATGGTTTTTACAGGTAGCAGCTCTTGTTTCTTTATTTACGTCAAGATCAGCCTTATCCTTTACCTTAATTGTGCCTGATACAACTTTACCTATATGACCGATTCTTCCTTCAGGAAGCTTAACAGTGTCGTATACTTCAAATACTGCACTGCCTGAAGTAATGGTACCTACGTCGCCCTTCTGACCGCCCATGGTGGCATAGAAAGGAGTTTTATCGGTAATAACGGTGCCTTCTTCACCTGCATTTAAGGTATCTGTAATTTCAAAATCGTTAGCAAGCGCTAAAATAACAGAATTTAAGGATGTCTTATCATAGCCTGCAAATTCTGATGTAATATCTAAAGAAAGAGCTTCAAAAACATCATTTTTAACAGTCTTCTGTTCAAAATTGGAATTTTCTCTTGCCTTTGTCTTCTGTTCCTCCATAGCCGTCTTAAAGCCTTCTTCAGAAACGTTAATACCCTCTTCTTTAGCCATTTCAACAGTTAATTCAAAGGGGAAGCCGAAGGTATCGTATAAATAAAAGGCTTCCTTGCCGTCAATTTCAGATAAGTTCTTTTCTTTCTTTGTATCAAGAATTTTCTTAAATTCCTTCATACCGTTTTCAAGAGTGGCTTCAAATCTTTCAATTTCCTTCTCAAGCTCTGAAAGTACGAATTCTCTGTTTTCAACCAGTAAAGGATAGGAATCATTGTAGATTTCATCTATATACATTGCTGCAATGTTTAAGAAATCTTCTGTCTTTAAATTAAGCGCACGGCCATGCCTTACCGCTCTTCTTATAAGTCTTCTTAATACATAGCCTGCGCCTGCATTTGAAGGACGAAGCTTTGCAGAATCGCCGATAAGCATAACTGCGGTACGGGTATGATCTGCAAGTACACGCATGGATTTTGTAAGCTTTTCATCTGAGTCATATTTAACTTTGCTTGCCTTTTCCACAAGTGCAATAATAGGAGCAAATAAATCTGTCTTATATACATCATCGATGCCGTTTAAGAAAGCAAGGTTTCTTTCTAACCCCCATCCGGTATCAACGTTTTTCTTTAAAAGGGTTGTAAGTGTACCGTCTTCATGCTTTTCGTACTGCATAAATACATCGTTACCAACTTCTGTATATTTACCGCAGTGGCATCCGGGACGACAGTCAGGGCCACAGGGAGGCACATCCTTTACAAAGAACATTTCAGAGTCCGGACCGCAGGGACCATATTCAAGGCCCCACCAGTTATCCTCTGCAGGTAAATAGAAAAGGTTTTCAGGCTTAATGCCTGAAGCAATTCTGAATTTAGCACCCTCTTCGTCTCTTGGCGCATTTTCATCACCTGCAAAAACAGTAGCTGCAATATGATCTCTGTCAAAGCCAAAGCCTTCCGTTAAAAGTTCATAGCTCCATTTGCATCTTTCTTCCTTAAAATAATCGCCTAAGGACCAGCTGCCCATCATTTCAAAAAAGGTTAAATGGCTCTTATCGCCTACTCCGTCAATATCATTGGTACGTACACATCCCTGAACGTTACAAAGTCTTGTACCTAAGGGATGCTTTTTACCAAGTAAATAAGGCATTAAGGGCTGCATACCTGCTACATTAAACATAGCACCGGTAGAACCGTCAGATACTAAGGATACTGCTCCTACGTTTACGTGACCACGTTCTTCGTAGAACTTAATCCACATATTTCTTAATTCTTTTGATGAAATATTTTTCATTACTTCTCCTAAATTAAATGCTAAAAAGAAAATTTATCTTCAAAATATCTGCCTAAATCCGCAATAGCAATTCTTTCCTGTTCCATTGTGTCACGGAAACGTACTGTTACGCAGTTGTCGGTTTCTGAATCAAAGTCATAGGTAATGCAGAAGGGAGTACCGATTTCGTCCTGACGACGATATCTCTTACCGATGTTGCCTCTGTCATCAAATTCACAGTTATATTTCTTAGAAAGCTCTTCATAAATCTTTTCAGCGCCTTCGTTTAATTTCTTTGATAAAGGAAGAATACCAATCTTAACGGGAGCAAGCGCAGGATGGAAATGAAGCACTGTACGTACGTCAGGCTTATCCTCTGTGCCGATATTTTCTTCATCATAAGCTGCGCAAAGAAATGCTAATACAACTCTGTCTGCACCAAGTGAAGGCTCAACAACGTAAGGAACGTATTTTTCATTGGTTTCATCATCAAAATAGGACATATCTTCGCCTGAAGTATTCTGATGCTGAGTCAAATCATAATCGGTTCTGTCAGCAATGCCCCAAAGCTCGCCCCAACCGAAGGGGAATAAAAATTCGATATCAGTGGTACCCTTTGAATAGAAACAAAGTTCTTCTGGATCGTGGTCACGAAGTCTCATTTCATCTTCCTTAATACCAAGTGAAATTAACCAGTCACGACAGAAGGCTCTCCAATACTGGAACCATTCCAAATCAGTTCCGGGCTTACAGAAGAATTCCAATTCCATCTGTTCAAATTCTCTTGTTCTGAAGGTAAAGTTACCGGGAGTGATTTCGTTTCTGAAAGACTTACCAATCTGGCCGATGCCAAAAGGAACCTTCTTTCTGGAGGTGCGCTGTACATTCTTAAAGTTAACGAAAATACCCTGAGCCGTTTCAGGTCTTAAATATACTGTATTTTTGGCATCTTCAGTAACGCCCTGAAAGGTCTTAAACATAAGATTGAACTGTCTGATATCAGTAAAGTTATGCTTGCCGCATGTAGGACATGGAACGTTATTATCTTCAATAAAGTTCTTCATTTCTTCCTGTGAGAAAGCATCGATAGGCTTAGGAAGTGCAATGCCCTTTTCTGCGCAGAAATCTTCAATTAATTTATCAGCTCTGAATCTTTCATGGCATTCCTTACAGTCCATCAAAGGATCTGCAAAGCCTCCTAAGTGGCCTGATGCAACCCATGTCTGCGGATTCATTAAAATAGCACAGTCGACGCCTACGTTATAGGGATTTTCCTGTACAAACTTCTGCCACCATGCACGCTTAACATTATTTTTAAGTTCAACGCCTAAATTACCGTAATCCCAGGTATTGGCTAAACCACCGTAAATCTCGGACCCCGGATATACCAAGCCTCTGGACTTTGCAAGTGCCACAATTTTGTCTAATGTTTTTTCCATTTTCTTTTCCTCACCGTAAT
>CAVIIX010000023.1:0-12101 GCA_963643225.1 Lachnospiraceae bacterium | reverse complement strand
AAAGCCTCTTGCCTTTGCAAGGGCAACAATCTTTTCCATTGTCTTTTCCATAAATTTTCTCCTTTATGCAAAATATTATCCGATTAATTATAGTCATTAATTCTTTTAATTTCAATACATTATTTCGTAAAAGCAACAAATGGATTAATGTAAACGCAATCGCCCTGCGACACAGCTTTAAAGCATGGTTTCAAGCACATCAAGACTTTGTAAATGTTTATCCACAAGCCTATTTCTTTCTTTAAGGGCTATTTCCTTTAAAGCCTCTTTAAGTGAAGCTTCAGCTTTAAAATTATAAAGCTTTTCGATTGTAGCGTTAAATAAATAATCGATACAGGAATAAACGGAATCGGAAAAAGAACCAAGCCTTTCAATCGGAATAAATTCGCCTTCTATCATAAAAAGCTTTATTTCAAAAACGCTTCTTACAAAATCGTTTGAAAGCTTTTCTGATTTTAATCCCTGTAAGGCTCTGTATAAAAGCAAAAGCAAAACTGATTCATCATTATTTTCAAGAGCATAAAATTCAGAGAGCTCGCTAAAATACATGCCGTAACAGGCAGCCTCCAAATCAGTACGAAGGAATTCAAAATAGTTTAAAACTTCAACGTTTTGAACATTTAAGGAGGTTTTCCCAACGTACAAATCAAAGGTACCGAAGGCAAACAGATCAGTCGTGGCGCAAAATCTTGAACCCTGTCTTCTTGCGCCCTTAACAAAAGCAGTTATTTTACCTGCTTCTCTTGTTAAAAGTGTAATGCGCCTGTCCATTTCCCCTTGTGGAAATACACCGATTACCATTCCGGTGACTTTTAAAAATTCCTGCATTTTTATTTACCCGGTTTAAAGTCATCAGGATTGTATCCAAAATTCTTAAGCAGGAATTCTGAATCTCTCCACTCTTTCTTTACCTTTACAAAAAGTTTCAGATTAACCTTCTGTTCAAGCATCTTTTCAATTTCATAGCGGGCATTTGTACCAATCCTTTTAAGCATTTCGCCGCCCTTACCGATGATAATGCCCTTGTGGGATTCCTTTTCGCACACAATTGTAGCTTCTATCTGCACTACCCTGCCTGAAAAATCCATTTTTTCCATCATAACGGCAATACCGTGTGGAATTTCATCGCTTAAAGCATGAAGCGCCTTTTCACGAATCATTTCTGCAGCAATCTGCCTTATGGGCTGGTCTGTTACTGTATCTTCATCATAGAAGGGATTACCGTAAGGAAGGTATTTTTTGATAGTCTCAACCAGCTCCTTACAATTAGTGCCATCTGTTGCTGAAACAGGCACTATTTCATCAAAAGAACCAAGCCTTGAGAATTCTGAAATTACTGTTACTAGTGCCTCTCTTGATATTGCATCGATTTTATTTATAACTAAAAGCTTGGGCTGTTTAATTTTAACAATATTTTCAATTATTTCTTTTTCGGCATTGCCTACTGCCTTATTTGCCTCAAGCATAAAGAGCACCACATCTGCATCCTTTAAGGAGGAATCGGCTGCACTCATCATGTAATTGCCTAATTTATTTTTAGCCTTATGAAGCCCAGGAGTATCAAGAAAAACTATCTGGCTTTCTTCATCCGTATAAACCGTCATGATGCGATTACGGGTGGTCTGGGGTTTATTGGAGGTTATTGCAATTTTCTGCCCGATAATTTGATTCATAAGTGTAGATTTACCTACATTCGGGCGACCGATTATTGCAGCAAAGCCTGCTTTAAAATTATTATTCATTTCTATCAGCCTTTTCTTTTGCCTTGTTCATAGCCTCGTTCATTAAGACCTGAGCTCTTGCTTCTTTTTTTGCCTGAAGCTTTTTACTCTTTGCTTTTTTCAAAGCCTTCACAATAAAAATTATGATTACTGCAATTATTGCAAGCACAATTAATGCAGGAAGAGCGTATACAAAGTTAATAAAGAAATCCTTTAATGCCTCGATTACGCTTTCAATACCATCGGTTAAAGAACGAAGCACCTGCTCGCCATAGCTTACGGGCTCAGGAGCAGTGTATTCCTTAACTTCAGAAATATAAATATAAACAGTTGCATAATCAACCAAATTGTCGTAGGTACGAATTGTGGATTCCTGGCTTTCAAGCTCGTATCTTACTTCCGAAAGACGGCTTTCAATAGTAATCATATCTTCAATTGATTCAGCCTTTTCAAGTAAATCTAAGAGTCTTTCCTGCTCGATTTCATAGGCGGCCTTTTTAGCTTCAGTATCTACGTATTCTAGGGTAACGTCTTCTACGCTTAAGGTCTTATTCGTAACGTTACTTACTTCCCCGACAAATTCAACGAAGGAATCAAGATTGGCTGCAGGAATTCTGACAGTCATGCTTGAATGCCTTTCGCCCTTAGTGTATGAATATGAACTTCCGTTATAAGTAGACAGATCCTGTAAATATCCGCCACAGCCTGCAATATGACTGTCAATTGCATTAAGTAAACCGTCAAAATTCTCTGTTTCAAGTTCTAAATTGTAGGTTTTAATTAATTTTCTGGCAGAATCATTTAAGATTTTTGAATCGGAAGAATCAGCAATGCTTTCGCTTTCATTATAGGTCCCCTTAGAATCTGTATCATAATAAAAACCATATTCTTCAGTTTCTGCTGCAAAGTCTGCCATATAGCTTTGAGATGTGCTTGATAAAGCAGCGTAGTCGCCTTTTGAAGAGCTGCCGCAGGCAATAAGCCCTAAAACTGTTATAAGCGACAAAAGTGTTAATAATACCCTCTTACTCTTTTTCATAATATTCCATCTCCTCCTTTAAATCAGCCTATTAAAGGTGTAATTTTATCAAACATTGTTCCTTCTTCCTTTAAAATTTCAGTGCCGCCCACACACGAGCAGCTTGAATATTCTAAAATACCGCGAAGATGTTTAGCACAGGCTTTGATTTTATCTTTATCCGTAGATAAGATTTCATCTCTTTCTTTTTGCTTCATTTCATTGGTGATGCCGGTTTTATAATAATTATAGGCTCTTGTTGCCTTCATGGAAGGAGTCATGGGTGAATCATAATCTCCAATCGTGGAAATTATAAAGCGCTCAATATCCTCCTTTGATCCATCAAAGCTTTCAATATAATCGGAAACTTTTTTATATGCTTCAAAGGTGTCCTTTAAATTAGGATCTCTGTAAGACATGAAGCTGCAGTCTCCGCAGGGAGAGAGTGTACAGAAGCATCCGTAAGCGCCGCCCTTTTGTCTTACTTCATTCCATAAATAATCGGTATTTAAAATATTTCTTACTACCTGTATGGAACCGTTATATTTACAGCCTGCCTTTTTAATATAATTGCCGCACAGCACTACGTACTGTACCTGTGAAGCACAAAAAAAGGCTTCGTTGCCAAAGGTTTTGCAAATATGTACCTTTTCCTTTACAGAAGTATCTTCCTTTAAGGTCTTTATAAATTTCGAAGCAGCCCTGTCAAAGCTTTCCTTATCCTTTCTTTCGCAGCCTAAGGAAATATCAAAGCTGGTTTTGTTAATGGCAAAATCAAGAATTTCCTTTATATCGGATAAGAGCTTGTCAAATTTTTCATCAAAATGATTAAGTAAATCGCATATAAATCTGTACTGACCTATACCTGAAATAATTTCATAGACAGCTGCGGAATCACTTAAGGAGGCGCCTGCTCTTCCTGCCGCAACTGCGTGTCCGGAAGAAATCATGTAGCCTTCAATGCGTACCTTTGCTGTTTCCAAAAGTTCTTTAATACGCTTTTTATCGTTAAAATCCGACGTAAATAAGATTTCCTTTACAAGTCTGAAGCTTTCATCTATTTTGTCTGGAAGCACCTTGCATCTTACATCCAGTGCAAGAGAATATTCGTCTGTTTCAATATAAGATTTAAAAAGATTTGTACCGACATTTAATGCACCTGTATGAATGTTTATTTCATTTACAAGGTCAGCATAGGAATAATTTTTAGTATTAACCATTCCAAAGAAGCTCTTTAACACACTTAATGCAGGAAGAAGTCTTTTGGGAAGGTTTGTAATGTCAAAGTTTAAGCCGTAATAAATAATACCGTTAGTGTTTAAATCACTGTATATTTCCTTTATACCATCAACCTCTTCAATACTGTAGATACAATTATTAAATTCTTTCTTAATGTCTTTAATGGAAAGTGTTGGTATCGTAGCTCTGGCTTCATCCGAATCTGCCTGATTTTGGTATTTATCAAATTCCTTTGTGTCTTTTATGATTTTTTCTAATTCAGCATCTGATAAAGAAGCCTTTAAATCAGAAAGCCTTTTAATTAAAGCTTCATCCTTTTCTTTATCAAGACCCTTCTTAGGCTTGAATATAATAATTGTCTTATGGTTGTTTTCTAAAATTCTTTCTTTTAAATATTTTTCAAACAGCCCTGTATCTATGCCTTCTCTAGCTAACCTATAGACTTCGTTCTGTTTTAAATTGGTGAATATATCATCGTCTGAATAAAGCCAGGCTTCAAATACCATGGTGCCGTAGGCAATTCCCTTTGGATAATAGCCAAAGTCTGCTTCTCTGTATGAAAATTCTCCGCAGGTAATAGCAGCTTCCAGGGTCTTTTTATCAAAGCCTTCATTAATTATTTCCTTAATGGTAGCTTCAATTATTTTAATAAAGCGCTCTTCATCTTCAGGATTGGCCCCCTGGGCAATAATCGAAAAGGTCTTTGAAGCAGTGTCTGTAGAAAATTCCGAATATACATCCTTACCGATTCCTTCATCAATTAACCGCTGCTTTAATTTAGCACCGGGAACAGAGCAAAGAGCATAATTAATGATGCTCATTACTAAATTAGCCAAAGGCTCCGTATAATCTGAGCATACTACGTTATAGGTTAAGAATGTTGAATCCTCTTCCGTTTCGGTTTCTGAAACAGAATAATATTTTTCGATTCTTACAGGCTTTGAAAAAGGCTTTTGAGCAAGTACACGCGAATCAATTTCTTCATATTCAAATTTACTTAAATATTCTCTGTCAATATATTCAAGCTTTTCCTCAAAATCCATATCCCCGTATAAATAAATACGTGAATTGGAGGGGTGATACAGTTTATTGTAAAAATCGCAGAAGGCTTCATAGGTTAAGCTTGGAATCACCTCAGGGTCACCGCCTGATTCAACCCCGTATTGGGTATCAGGAAAAAGTGAAAATAAAATATAAGAAGAAAGAGCGGATTCAGGGGATGAATATGCCCCCTTCATTTCGTTATAAACCACACCGTTATATTCTAATGGTGCGTCCTTGTCTTCAAGCTCTAAACGCCAGCCTTCCTGCTTAAAAATCTTTTCCTCCTTTAAAACATTAGGATGAAAAACTGCGTCAAGATAAACGCTCATTAAATTTTGAAAATCCTTATCGTTGCAGCTTGCAACTGGATAAAGAGTTCGATCCGGATAAGTATAGGCATTTAAAAAAGTATTTAATGAGCCCTTACTTACTTCAGTCATTGCATCCTTAACAGGATATTTTTCAGAGCCGCATAAACAGCAGTGCTCTAAAATATGTGGAACACCCGTAGAGTCAAACTGAGGTGTTCTAAAGCCTATAATAAAAGCTTTGTTATCATCGTCATTCTGAATAAGCACCACCTTAGCCTTTGTCTTTTCATGCTCTAAGGTAAATGCCACGGAATTAGAATCCGTTAAATTTTCTTTTGCTATTAATTTGTAATTTTTACAACCTTTAAATTCTTTCATACCCACTCCACGTTTATTTTAATTCATCAGGAATTTCAATATCTTCAATTGCATTGGCTGTAAGCTTTAAGGCTTTTTTGATTGTGGTTTCGGTAAGCCCTGATTCCTGTGACAATTCGTCTATCGTCACTTTTCTTCCTAATGCATCAGCCATTTCTTTTGCAGCTTTTGATACCTTATTTACCTTTTCTAAAAGCTTTTCTTCTTCTCTTGAAGTGTCTAAGCTTTCACCGATTAAATCCTGCATGGCATCCATGATTTTGCCGGCTAAAAGCCCCTCCGCTTCCTTTGCATTCTCACAGCTTCCGATTAAACCAATAGCAGAAACCACGCTTAAATTACCCTCCCCTATAAGGTCTTCAAGTAAAACTCCCTGACCTGCATAAAGCTTCGCAATATCTACTACATCATTTAAAAAATCCTGTAAAATAACCAAAGCGGCCGCTTCATCTCCTGCCATTGCGGAAAGTAAGTAAGCCTCTCTTTGATTTTTGGTAAGTTTATCCGTTTCCTTTAATTCTTCAAGATAATAATTAAGATAATCCTTTTCATCCTCGGTAATTAATTCTTCAAAAGAAAGCTTTTCGTTTAAACCGATTTTCTTTTCATCAAGGAATTCCTTAATTACTTTAAATTTAGCTTCATCTCCCTTTATTTCAGGAAAAATGGCATAAAGCTGGTCTTCAAAAATAACCTTTTCCTGATCAAGGGCAAGCTCTGTAAGTTCGTTTATTTTTTTTGCAAATTCAAGCTGTTCGTTCATATTAAATCCTATTCTATATGTTTATGCGTAAATAAGTGGTCTGAACAATATTCGTAATTACCGTTGCATTTAGAACAAAAACGGAATTCTAAATCCGGATATTCAATTTCCGTGCGGCCGCAGATGGCACATTTATGCTTTGAAATGCCATTAGACCCTTGATGCTTAACCGTTTCGCTTTTAATGCTTTGGTTGTAAGCCCGGCGTCTTTTAATAGACTGAATGCGCATTTTAGGAGAGCCATATTTTGTGTACCTTTGTACCAGATAAAATACTATGAAATTTAATAACGACATTAAAATAATAACTTTAACGTAAATTTCCGATGCAAGAAATTCATAAATAAGAAGTCCCGCATATAAAAAGCCAAGCCACTTAACCTTAATCGGAATAATAAACATAAGTAATACCTGAGCATCCGGAAAGGTCATTGCAAAGGCTAAAAATATAGACATGTTTACATAGTATGTAGAAACAAAATAAGCCGTTACAAATTCAAGCACCTTAGGTATTGCTTCAACCGGATATGTGGTGCCGTAAATTGTGCGGGCATAGGGCCATATATACATAAGTCCCCACAAAATAAAGGTACCTGCAACAGTAAAAAGCATACCTGAAAAAATATACACGTTATAAAGCCAGTCGCCCCATACTCTTTCAAGGGAATGGCCTATTGAATAATAAAAGAATAGAGTAATAAGGGTAGTCAGTGAAAAGGCAGAAGGGGGTACGATTATCCAGGTAAAAAGCCTCCATATCTGTCCGTGTACAATTGCATAAGGGTTTAAAGTAAGATAATTAAGAATCGGATTTAATTTTTCAACCATCGAAAACAGGTATCCGAACGCATAACAGATTATAAGAATTAAAGAAAGATTTTTAATGGCGTATTTACCAAATTTTCTTTCAAATTTTCCCATTAATTGATTCTCCTTTTTAATAAGCGTAAGCTGCACGTTAATTCAAATTATTATATCAATATCACCCATAAAAGTAAACGTAAGTAAAATACAGTTTATAAAAATTTAGGCATTTGATTATATTTGTATAATTGTTTTCGAGTTTCTTCTTATTTATAATATCTGTGTTTGTTTAAGACTTAAAATGAGTGAAAATTGAGGCTGTTTATGGAAGAAAAATATTACTCTCTAGGTATCGATATAGGCTCCACCACAGTAAAAATCGCATTAATGGATAAAGAAAAAAATGTTCTTTTTTCTGATTATGAGCGCCATTTTGCAAACATTCAGGATACACTTTTATCCTTAATTAAAAAGGCAAAAGAAACCGTAGGTGAAGTATCCGTGCATCCTATGATAACAGGTTCAGGCGGCTTAACCCTTGCTAATCACCTAGGGGTTCCTTTTACCCAGGAAGTTATCGCCGTTTCCACTGCTCTTTTGGAAATGACCGCAGGCTGTGACGTAGCAATTGAACTGGGTGGAGAAGACGCTAAAATCATATATTTTGAAGACGGTAATGTTGAACAGCGTATGAACGGTATATGCGCAGGCGGTACCGGCTCCTTTATAGACCAGATGGCAAGCCTGTTGCAGACAGACGCTTCAGGTCTTAACGAATATGCAAAAAATTACAATTCTTTATATACAATTGCCGCACGCTGCGGTGTTTTTGCAAAATCCGATATTCAGCCCTTAATTAACGATGGAGCCACCAAGGAAGACTTATCCGCTTCCATTTTTCAGGCAGTTGTAAATCAGACAATTTCCGGTCTTGCCTGCGGTAAGCCAATTCGCGGCAGAGTCGCATTCCTAGGCGGTCCCCTTCACTTTTTATCAGAATTAAAGGCAGCCTTTATACGCACCCTAAGGCTTGATGATGAACACATTGTAAATACTGACAGATCCCATTTATTTGCAGCCATTGGGTCTGCTTTAAATGCAAAAGAAGAAATATGTATTAATTTAAATGAATTTGAGAATAAGCTATCTTCAGGCATTAAAATGGACTTTGAAGTGGCAAGAATGGAGCCCTTGTTTGAAAATGAGGAAGCCTTTAATAAATTTATTAAAAGACACGAAAAGGCAATGGTTAAAAAAGGAGAGCTCTCTTCCTATCACGGAAGCTGCTATTTAGGAATAGATGCCGGCTCCACCACCACTAAAATTGCCGTTGTGGGTGAAGACGGTACTCTTCTTCACTCCTTTTATTCAAACAATAACGGTTCTCCCTTAAAGACAGCCATCGAGGCTTTAAAGGATATTTATAAGATTCTTCCAAAAGATTCAAAAATTGTACGCTCCTGCTCTACCGGCTATGGTGAAGAGCTTATGAAATCTGCTTTTATGCTTGATGATGGTGAAGTAGAAACTGTTGCACACTATTATGCTGCTGCATTCTTTGACCCTGAGGTAGACTGCATTCTGGATATCGGCGGTCAGGATATGAAGTGTATTAAGATTAAAAACAAAACCGTTGATTCCGTTTTGTTAAACGAAGCCTGCTCTTCAGGATGTGGCTCTTTCATCGAAACCTTTGCAAAGTCCTTAAATTATTCCGTTGAGGATTTTGCAAAATGTGCTCTTTTTGCATCCCACCCTATTGATTTAGGTACCCGCTGTACCGTTTTCATGAATTCAAAGGTAAAACAGGCCCAGAAGGAAGGCGCCACCGTTTCTGATATTTCAGCAGGTCTTGCCTATTCCGTTATTAAGAATGCTTTATTTAAAGTAATAAAGGTATCTGATGCTTCAGCTCTTGGCAGAAAAATCGTAGTCCAGGGCGGTACCTTTTATAATAATGCAGTATTAAGAGCCTTTGAAAAGGTAGCCTGCTGTGAAGCCATAAGACCTGATATTGCAGGCATTATGGGTGCCTTCGGTGCTGCTTTAATTGCAAGAGAAAGATATTCGGAAACAAAAGACTATGAAACAAATATGCTTTCTTTTGAAGATATATGCAGCCTTAAATTTGAAACAAGCATGGCTAAATGTCACGGCTGTACCAATTCCTGCCGTTTGACCATCAACAGATTTTCAGGCGGCAGACAGTATATTTCCGGCAACAGATGTGAAAAGGGTATCGGAAAGCAGAAAAATAAAGATAATATTCCAAATTTATTTGATTATAAATTAAAAAGATTTTTTAATTATGAAGCTCTTTCAGATGACAGGGTAACCCGTGGAACTGTAGGTATTCCAAGAGTACTTAACATGTATGAAAATTACCCCTTCTGGCACACCTTCTTTACTAAATTAGGCTATAAGGTAATTTTGAGTCCCTTATCAAGCCACAAGATTTATGAGCTGGGAATTGAATCAATTCCTTCAGAATCAGAATGCTATCCTGCAAAGCTTGCTCATGGTCACATTGAATGGCTTATAAAGCAGAACCCTGACTTCATCTTCTATCCTGCAATTTTCTATGAAAGAGACGAAATAAGGGATACAAACAACCACTATAACTGCCCCATCGTTACTTCATATTCCGAAAACATTAAAAATAATGTGGAGGCAATTACTGACGGAAGTGTCAGATTTAGGAACCCTTTTATGTCCTTTAAGTCAAAAGAAACAATTTCCCTGGCTTTAATCAAGGAATTTAAGGAAATACCCGCAAAAGAAATTGAAGAAGCCGTTTCTTTGGCATTTGATGAATTAAACGCAGCCCATGAAGACATGCACAAAAAGGGTGAAGAGGTTTTAAAATATCTTGAAGAAACTAGCAGAAAGGGTATTGTGCTGGCTGGCAGACCCTACCACATCGACCCCGAAATCAACCATGGCATTCCAGAGCTTATTACTTCCTACGGAGTGGCTGTCTTAACAGAGGATTCAGTGTCTCATTTAGGAAAGCCGGAGCGCCCCTTAATAGTATCAGACCAGTGGATGTATCATTCAAGATTATACGCTGCAGCTGCCTTTGTACGCACCACCGACAGCCTTGATTTAGTACAGTTAAATTCCTTCGGCTGCGGTCTTGATGCTGTTACAACAGACCAGGTAAATGATATTTTATCAGGCTCAGACAAAATCTATACCTGTTTAAAAATCGACGAAGTAAATAATTTAGGTGCTGCAAGAATTCGTATCAGAAGCCTGCTTTCAGCTATAAGAGTAAGGGAAATGAGAGGCTACAAACGCACTATAAGGTCAAGTGCTATAGATAAGCCTTTATTTACAGATGAAATGAGAAAAAATTATACTATTCTCTGCCCTCAGATGTCTCCCATTCATTTTGATTTATTAGAGCCTGTATTTAAGAATAACGGCTATAATCTGGTTGTTCTTAATAACGATAACCGTTCTTCAATCGACACAGGTCTTAAATACGTAAATAACGATGCCTGCTATCCTTCATTGCTTGTAGTAGGTCAGATGATGAGCGCCCTTGAATCAGGAAAATATGATTTAAATAAAACTGCCCTGATCATGACACAGACCGGAGGAGGATGCCGTGCCACCAATTACATCGGCTTTATAAGAAGAGCCTTGAAAAAAGCAGGCATGGAACAGATTCCGGTTATAAGCCTTAATTTATCAGGCCTTGAACCTCAGCCCGGCTTTAAATTGACCCTTCCATTAATTACAAGGGGTATCTATGCGGTTTATTTTGGAGATATATTTCAAAAATGCGTATACCGTATGCGTCCTTATGAAAAGGAAAAGGGAGCAACGGAAAAGGTACATGAATACTGGCTTAATAAATGTCTTGAATTTTTAAGCAAAAAGCACGTAAGCTATCTTGAATTTAAGAAAATCTGCAAAAACATTATTAAGGACTTTGATAATATAGAAATCCTTGATATTGAAAAGCCCAGAGTCGGTGTAGTAGGAGAAATTTTAGTTAAGTTCTCTCCTACTGCCAATAACCATGTTGTAGATTTGCTTGAAGCGGAGGGTGCTGAAGCCGTTGTGCCTGATTTAATGGACTTTTTACTTTACTGTTTTAAAAATCAGGAATTCAAGGTTGAAAATCTTTGCACAAGCAAAAAGGGTGCTTGTATAGCAAAGGTTGGTATATGGGCTGTTGAATTCTTTAGAAAGAGCTATTCAAAGGCCTGCAAAAAGAGCAAACACTTTACTGCTCCAGCCGATATTGATGAAACTGCCAAATACGCAGAAGAAATTGTTTCTATAGGAAATCAGACCGGTGAAGGATGGTTCTTAACCGGTGAAATGATAGAGCTTATTCATAACGGTGCAAAAAACATTGTGTGTGCCCAGCCCTTTGGTTGTCTGCCTAACCATGTGGTAGGTAAGGGTGTAATAAAGAGTTTAAGAAGAAAATATCCCGGTGCAAACATTGTTGCAATCGACTACGATCCAGGTGCTTCAGAAGTAAATCAGCTTAACAGAATTAAACTTATGTTAGCCTCAGCCCACAAAAACCTTAAAAATGACATACATATTTAACCGAAAAATTAAGCTAAAAAAATAAAAAATAATTTTTTTAATTTTTTTCAACGTTAATTGTCTGTTAACTTGACATGTGTATATTTTAACCATACCCCATAACCCCAATGTACCATTCTCAACAACAGGAGAGTTATCGTTTAATCGGTAACTCTCCTGTTAACTTATGGGAAATTGCGTTGCTTTTTTGTCAATGATATTCGCAATTCGCTTCGCTACTTGCTCATATAAAAGCGGCACTACGTGCCTTAC
>CAVIIX010000022.1:0-32165 GCA_963643225.1 Lachnospiraceae bacterium | reverse complement strand
GCTACTTGCTCATATAAAAGCGGCACTACGTGCCTTACGAGGTACTGGGCTTGTAACCCAGCACCTCGTTCAAGAGCACCCACTGCCTAAAGGCAGTGGGTTTTCTTGAACTTTTATAAATAATTGGTAGTCATTGCTGGCTACCTATTATTTTTAAACCGCGCTCGGCGCTTTAGTTTCGCAAACGAAACTTTTTTTCAAAACATTAAATCTTTTAGCGAGGACAAAATATGACCTACGATTATGAATACTTCAAAAAAGCGGTTCTTGATTTAACGACAATCGATTTAAACTCTTATAAAGAAAAGCAAATGAAGAGAAGAATCGATACCTTAATTGATAAGCATAAGGTGGAAGGCTATGATAAATATGTAGCGCTTCTTAAATCCGATAAAAAGATTTTTGAAGAATTTGTAAGCTATCTTACCATTAACGTTTCTGAATTTTACAGAAATCCCGATCAGTGGGAATTAATGGATAAGGAAATTATTCCCGAGCTTATTTCCAAATTCGGCAAGAATTTAAAAATCTGGAGCGCTGCCTGCTCTACAGGTGATGAGCCTTATTCACTGGTAATGGCTTTATCCCGTCATATTCCTCTTAATCAGATTAAGATTTATGCAACGGACATTGATAAGCAGATTCTTGAAAAGGCTAAGCTTGGTCTTTACAATGCAAAGAGTATTGAAAACGTACCGGCTGATTTTAAAAAGAAATATTTTACTGAAATCGGTGGCTCCTACAAGATTTCCGATGAGATTAAATCAAGAGTTGAATTTAAACAGCATAATTTATTAAAGGATCCTTATCCTACAGGTCTTCACATGATAGTATGCAGAAATGTACTTATCTATTTTACAGAAGAGGCCAAGGACGAAGTATTCAGAAAATACAATGACTGTCTTGTAAACAAAGGCGTTCTGTTTATCGGCAGTACCGAGCAGATTATTAATTACAAGGAAATCGGCTATAACAGAAAGAATTCTTTTTATTACGACAAGCCTTAAATTCAAAATGGAACTTCATATCAGATAAGAAGTTCCATTTTTTACTATAAATTATTGCGGAAATTATTATTAATATAACTAAGCACAGGCATAAGCATGTTGCTTCTTGGATAGGAGAATAAAAATGTACACACCAAATGAAAAACGATATGAGAAAATGCTTTATTGATAAACAGGATAAGGAAAATCTTAATGCCGTTTATAACAGTGACAAGGTTATCACCCTTGATTAGCTTCCTGATACTTTGTTTGAATAAACGCTCTTTTTAAAGCTTATATTGCCATGTGGTTTATTACGTGACTTGCGTATTTATTAAACAATTCTCTGTTTGTGCGACGTTCATCTGTTAATTCAAAGAACATTTCTTTTGAAGAATAATCCCTTTTATAAAAGGGAGTTACCAAATCTATCCATTCAGGTAAAAATTTTGCAGTAACACGAGTGTAACAGTTATTGGCCTTAGCCTGTTCCCTGTGTTCCTTATCTACAAAGGCTGATACCGATTTGTGCATGGCAATGTCTTCGGCGGGAAGATAATAATATTCCTTGTAATTAGCATAAAAATATTTCATTTCTTCCTCATATAAAGGAACTCTTAACATACCCTGGCTGCCGGCACCGCTGAAATAGCATCTGTCGTACAGAAAGGAGATGGGCACCTTTAATTCTGCGGGTAAATCCATCACCATCATGATTTCTGAATGCTTTGCTCCTGATTCATCCTCATAATAGCTTGCACTTACCTTTGTAACGGTTAATTTACTTGTAAATAAATCAATGTATGAAAGAATTGGAAGTATTTCAAGCATTCCCTTCACATCTTCAAAATTATGCAAAAGTAAAAATTTCTTTGTGTCTTCATCCTTGGAGGCTACGTAGTCATGGTAAATTCCAATCAGGTCGCCACCGTTAAATTTATCTTCACGCTCGATTCCAAGAAAGTCTTCGAGGGTTTTTTGCTTGCAGTTTTCAAGCTTTAAAAAATTTTTATAGGGGGATATGCGCCTGTAAATATCGATGCCGTTAAAGTTATCAAAATTACAGGATAAATTAAATTCCTTACACTTAGCCATAATAAATGGTAAGTCAAAATTATTACCGTTAAAATGAATTAAGGTTTTATAACTTTTGGCAAAAGAAAAGAATTCTTCGATTACCTCTTTTTCATCTGAATATTCTTCTGCAAAAAACTGTTTTTCATGCCATAATCCATCAAAATAAAGACAACCGATTAAATAAATTTTGCTTGTCTTTGCGGCAAAGCCTGTTGTCTCAATATCCATAAACAAAATTTCTTCTAAAGGCGCAATTGTTTCAAGAGGATAAGACAGTGTTATGTTTTCTAAAGTGGTTTCTATTGTCTGCATGCGATTTCTCCCACATGTTATGTTAGTTTTGCTTACTTAACACCATATTAACATCTAAGTTTTTCTTATGCAAATTATGAATTTGCCATTCTGTTTCTTTTGACAGTATATGGAAAATAGCGTATATTAAATTATGTATGAGGAGTTATTTAAATTATAAATTTTTTTAGAAGGTTGGTACAGCTTATGGCAAAATTGACGTTTAACGGAGGAATACATCCGTACGACGGCAAAGATATGTCTAAGGATATTCCGATCAAATCGGTTTATCCAAAAAGTGACCTGGTTTATCCCTTGTCACAGCATATCGGTGCTCCCGCAGTCCCTATCGTTGAAAAGGGCGACCGTGTCCTTCAGGGACAGATGATTGCAACTGCACAGGGCTTTGTTTCCTCCCCTGTTTATTCATCTGTTTCTGGTACGGTTAAAGCAATTGAAGAAAGACGTGTGGTAACCGGTAATAATGCTTTATCTATCGTCATTGAAAATGACGGTCTTTACGAGAAGGCTGAAGCTTTCCCTGTTAAGCCCCTGGAGGAAATGACAAGTGAAGAAATTATACAAAGAGTCAGTGATGCCGGTATTGTAGGTATGGGCGGAGCGGGCTTTCCTACCCATGTAAAATTAAGTGTTAAGGAGCCTGGTAAAATCGACTACGTTATTGTAAACGGTGCCGAATGTGAACCCTACCTCACCAGTGACTACAGAAAGATGATAGAAGAGCCTGAAAAGCTTATTGAAGGCTTAAAGGTTTATTTAAAACTTTTCCCTTATTCTCTTGGCATTATCGCTATTGAAGATAATAAGCCCGATTGTATCAAGGTATTCCGTGCTTTAACAAAGGAAGAACCCCGTATAACAGTAAAGGCTTTACGTACAAAATATCCTCAGGGCTCTGAGAGGCATTTAATATATGCGGTTACGGGAAGAGAAATTAATTCCAAGCTTTTACCTGCAGATGTGGGCTGTATCGTTAATAACGTTGATACGGTTATAAGCGTAAGAAGAGCGGTTTTTGAAGGACTTCCTTTATTACACCGTATTGTCACCGTTACAGGTAACTGCATTAAAAATCCACGTAATTTCAGAGTGCTTATCGGTACCTCCTATGCGGATTTACTAAAGGAGGCAGGCGGCTTTAAAAAGGAGCCCGTTAAGATTATTTCAGGCGGCCCGATGATGGGTTTTTGCATATTTGATTTAAACGTACCTGTTACAAAAACCGCCAGCGCTCTTTTGTGCTTATCCAATGACGATATTTCAAGAATGGAGCCTTCCGCCTGTATTAACTGCGGTAAGTGCGTTGAAGTATGTCCCAGCCGTATAGTGCCAAAACTTTTATCAGATTATGCGGCTAACTTTAATGAAGATGCCTTCCTTGCAGAACACGGCATTGAATGCGTTGAATGCGGCAGCTGCAGTTTTATCTGTCCTGCCAAAAGACCTTTATGTCAGAATATCAAATCCATGCGCAAGATGATGCTTGCAAAGAAAAAGAAGTAGGAGGATTAAAATGGATAAACTATTAAATGTATCTTCAAATCCTCATATCAGATCTAAAGTAACTACTTCAAGCATTATGTTTTGCGTTATAGTTGCTTTACTTCCCGCAACTGGATTTGGCATATACAAATTCGGATTAAAGGCACTTTTATTAATTGCCGTTACGGTTTTTTGCGCCTGCTTTTTTGAATTTTTATTCAATCTAATTACAAGACGTAAAAACACTCTGGGAGATTTTTCGGCTATTGTTACAGGGCTTCTTTTAGCTCTTAATTTACCTGTATCCGCTCCCTGGTGGATTGGCGTTGTAGGTGCCTTCTTTGCAATTGTTGTTGTAAAGATGTTATTTGGCGGTCTTGGCCAGAATTTTATGAATCCTGCCCTTGGCGCAAGATGCTTTTTGCTTATTTCATTTTCCTCCATCATGACAAATTTTACTGTTGACGGAGTATCTTCGGCTACCCCCTTAAGCCTTCTTAAAAACGGTGAGGCTGTGGATATCGTGGCAATGGCGAAAGGAAATATTCCAGGGACCATCGGTGAAGTAAGTGTAATATGCATTTTAATTGGTGCCTGCATTTTGATTTTGTTTAATGTAATCGACATTATCATTCCCGGCACATATTTAGTGACCTTTGTAATCTGTCTTGTTTTATTTGGCGGTCACGGCTTTGATTCAACCTTTATTGCAGCTCACCTTGCAGGCGGTGGCTTAATGCTTGGTGCCTTCTTTATGGCAACAGATTATGCCACACGTCCCATTACAAAAAGCGGTCAGCTTATATACGGCATTTTGCTGGGAGTTTTAACAGCAGTATTCAGAGTGTTTAGTCCCTCTGCAGAAGGAGTTTCCTATGCAATCATTATCGGTAACATTTTGGTTCCTTTAATCGATAAATTTACGAAGCCCCGCTTCTTTGGAAAAGGAGGTGTTCGTAATGAGTGATGAATTTAAATCAATGGCTATGATAGAAAAAAAAGAAAAGATAGAAAAGCGTAAGGCAAGAAAGGCTGAATCGGCTGAAATTAACGAGCTTATTAAGAATACTCTTATTATGCTTGCAATTGCTGTTATAGCAGGAGGCATTTTAGGTATTGTGTATGAAGTGACAAAGGCTCCGATTGCGGAAATGGAAGCTAACACAAGAAAAGAAGCATTGCGCTCGGTTTTCTACCTTGCAGATTCTTTTTCGGATTCTGTTTTAAATGATGAACTTATTACAGAAGAATTTTCCGAAAAATATTCAGGGGTTGAAATCACTGACTGTGTTAAAGCCCTCGATACAGACAAAAACCTTTTAGGATATGTCATTGAAGTGACTACTCATGAAGGCTATGGCGGAGACATCGTTTTCTTTATGGGTGTTTCAATTGATGGCACAATTAATGCTTTATCCTTAACAAGCATTTCTGAGACCGTCGGTCTTGGTATGAACGCAGAAAGCGTTTTATTACCTCAGTTTGAAAACAGAAATGAGCTTGAATTTGAAGTAACAAAAACAGGTGCTAATAATGACACTTTGGTTGATGCCATTTCAAGTGCCACCATTACATCCAATGCAATTACCAAGGGCGTAAATGCAGGCTTATATTTCTTTAGAGAAAGCTTAAAGGGAGGTGCAGACTATGAGTCATGAAAATGAAAATGAGTCAATAATCTCTGAGCTTTCAGAAAGACTTTTAAACGGTATTTTAAAGGAAAATCCTACCTTTGTACTTTTACTTGGCATGTGCCCGACACTTGCTGTCACAACATGCGCCGTTAATGGTTTAGGTATGGGTATGACCACTTTGGTGGTTTTAGCTTTAAGTAATTTATTTATTTCACTTTTAAGAAATATAATTCCGGATAAAATCAGAATCCCTGCTTTTATCGTAATTATCGCTTCCTTTGTTACTATTGTTGAACTTTTATTAAAGGCATATATTCCTTCGCTTTACGATTCCCTTGGATTATATATTCCTCTTATAGTAGTTAACTGTATTATTTTAGGAAGAGCCGAAGCCTATGCTTATTCCCATAAGCCACTGCCTTCACTTTTTGACGGTATTGGCATGGGTATGGGCTTTACACTCGCGCTTACAATTATTGGTTCCTTTAGAGAATTATTAGGTGCAGGTACACTTTTTTCAGTAAGAATAATGCCTTCATCCTACGAGCCTGTTTCAATTTTTGTTATGGCTCCAGGTGCATTCTTTGTACTTGCCATGCTTACAGCCATTCAGAATAAGGTTAAGCAAATCGGCGAAAAGAAGGGTAAGGACATGTCAAAGCTTCAGTCAGGCTGCGGTGGCAACTGCCTTGAATGTAATAAGGAATGTAAGGTAAGCTGCGAGCCTGAAATTATTCCTGACACTTCTGAAACCAAGGAAGAAATTAAAGAAGAAATAAAAGAAGAAACAAAAAAAGAAATAAAGAAAGAAATTAAAAAGGAAATAAAACTTAAGACTTCAGCTTCAGAAGAAAAACCTATTGCTTTAGATACAGAAAAAGAAACTGTAATTGAAGAAAAAACAGAGACTAAAGAAAAAACTGAAATTAAAGAAAAAACTGAAATTAAAGAAAAAACTGAAATTAAAGAAGAAGCCAAGGCAGAGCCTGAACAGGTCAAAGAAGAAAAGTCCTTAGTCTTAAATGATGAAGATGATGCTTTGGAACCTTTAGATTTAACAAATTATAAAAAGGCTTTATCAAACGCACAAGGCGGTGCTAAGCGTAAGCCTGTACGTAAAAAGGCCTCAATTGATAAAGCAAAGGCCATGCTTTCAAAAGCCGAAGAAACCCTAAAGGAGGAGAACGATGATTAAGAGTCTGATTATGCTGGCATTAAGCTCAGCCCTTATTAACAACGTCGTGTTAAGTCAGTTTTTAGGCTTGTGTCCCTTCCTTGGAGTTTCCAAAAAGGTAAAAACTGCAGTAGGTATGGGTACGGCGGTTATATTCGTTATTACCCTTTCAAGTATTGTGTGCGGACTTATTTATAAATTTATCCTTACACCGTTAGATTTAACCTATTTAAAGACAATCGTATTTATTTTGGTTATTGCAGCACTTGTTCAGTTTGTAGAAATGTTTTTAAAGAAATTTTTACCTGGTCTTTACCAGGCTCTTGGTGTATATCTTCCTTTAATTACTACTAATTGTGCGGTTTTAGGCATTGCATTAACAAACGTTACAAAAGAATATTCACTGCTTGAAGGCACCATAAACGGTTTTGCCACATCTGTAGGCTTTACTGTTTCGATTACCATTCTTGCAGGCATTCGTGAAAAAATGCAGTATAACGATATTCCAAAGGCTTTCAGAGGAATGCCCATAGTGCTCGTTTCAGCAGGCTTAATGGCAATTGCCTTTTGTGGCTTTTCGGGACTTTTATAGGAGGGAAAATTAAATGGACGTACAAAATATTTTAATTGCCCTTTTATTAATGATCTGTTTAGGACTTTTCGTGGGACTTTTCTTAGGCGTTGCAGGCATTTTATTTAAGGTTAAGGTTAATGAAAAGGAAGAAGCAGTATTAAATGCACTTCCGGGGAATAACTGTGGTGGCTGCGGCTTTCCGGGCTGTGCCGGCCTTGCAAAGGCCATTGCTGAAGGTATCGCCCCTGTTAATCAGTGCCCTGTAGGCGGAGAGCCTGTAGCAAAAGAAATTGCCAAAATCATGGGAACTGAAGCAAAAGCACAAGAAAGACAGGTGGCTTTTGTAGCATGCAAGGCTCATTGTGACGAGGTTACAATGGATTATGAATATTACGGAGTAAAAGACTGCAGAATGTTAAGCTTTGTGCCTAACGGTGGTCCTAAATCGTGTAATGACGGATGCTTAGGTTTTGGCTCCTGCGTAAAGGTATGCCCCTTTGATGCTATCCATGTAATTGACGGTGTTGCCAGGGTTGATAGAGAAAAATGCAAAGCCTGCGGGAAATGTGTTGCTGTTTGTCCCAAGCATTTAATTTCATTAATTCCTTATAACGCAAAATATACGGTTTCGTGTTCTAATAAAGAAAAGGGTGCTGTTACCACAAAAGAATGCAAGGCAGGCTGCATAGGCTGCAGCTTATGCGTTAAAAACTGTCCTAACGGTGCCGTTAAGGTTGAAAGCTTCAATGCAACCATCGACTATGAGCTTTGCAAAAACTGCGGAATATGTATGGAAAAGTGCCCAAGACACACAATAGAGGCTCAATATTAATATGAAGTTTGAAAAAAATTTCGATGAATCAACTAAAAATAAGGCTTTCACCATAGCTGCAATTGTTTCAATTGTGGCTATAGTTTTAGTGGTAATATGCGTAATTTTAGTAAATGCTTCATCCTTAAAAAAGAAAATAAACGGTGACATTTCTGCATCGGAGTACACGGAATCTGATTTAAAAAATACTTTTTATTTTGAAGAAAAGCCGGATGAAGCAATTGTTAGTGGCGATAAAATAACTGTATCGGATCTTGATTTTTATGATTTATATAAGGAGGATGCTTCTTTTAAAGAAATTTCTTCAGACCCTGCTTTAAACCAATTATATCCTGAGCCAGAGACTTTGTCTGAACGTGAAGATGATATTACAACTGACGGAAAGCATTTCAGCGTTGTTTTATCTGACGGAAGTGTTGACTATATTGCCATAAATCCTAATATTACAAAAAATGACTATGATAAAAGTAAGCTTTTTGATCAGGGCGGCATTTATAAATATTTTGAAGATAATAAATGCGTAAGCTTTTTTGGTGTTGATGTATGTAAGGATCAGGACTATATAGATTTTAACAAGCTGAAAAAAGCAGGCTGTCAGTTTGTTATGATACGCGCAGGGGCAAGAGGGTATCAGTCAGGTCAGATTTCGATAGATGATTATTTTAAGGATAACCTTAAGCGAGCTACAGATGCAGGTCTAAATGTCGGTGTATATTTTTTAAGTCAGGCAGCAAATGAAGATGAAGCAGTTGAAGAAGCAAAAACCATAATAGAAAATGTAGGCTTATATAAGCTTACATATCCTGTCGTATATATTAATGAAGCAGGGCAGTCTTCTGAATCAAGAACCGACGGTCTTTCTGATAAACAAAGACTTAAAGTTATAAAGGCCTTTACGACCAAAATAAAAGAAGCCGGCTTCAAGCCCATGATAGGGGGCACTGAAAACTGGCTTATGAATTGCGTTGAATTAAATGATTTAATTGAAGCCTTCGATATATGGCTTCTTGATACCGATGAAGAATTTCCTGATTTTCCATATAAATATTCTATGTGGCAATATAATTCAAAGGGCTCAATTGACGGAATATCAGGAAATGCAAGCTTTAACATTTCATATGAAGATTTTTCTCTTAAATAGGCGTTAAATTAAGTATTGTATCAGAAACTTTAACTGTACTGTAAACTTCCGCATATTCTTTATTAGAAATATCGTCTATGTAATTTTGAAAGAATTCTTTATTAAAACCGTTTTTGGTAAGAATGTCAGCCGCCTTGTTATATGCAATGGCGGCTTCTTTTTCGCTGTTATAGGTGCCGATTACATAATTTGATTTAATGTGTATTGTTGCTTTATATTTTTTCTTAAAATTTTTCTCAGAAACAGTTACTCCGTAAAATCTGTTTATGATTTTTATGTTTTCACGTCTGAAATCAAGAGAGTCTGAATTTACAAAAGCAAAATCCCTGCCTTCAACAGAAAAGCTTCTTATGCCGAAGCGTTCTTTAATGGAAGTCTGCATGCCGTATTCAGATACAAAATAGTGAGTACCTCTGCACATAATTTTATGCTGTGAAAAGAAAAACAGGTCATCTAAATCAAATTTAAATTCTTCAAAGGGAGAATAGAAATAAGAAAAATAACGTTTGCGTATGTATATGGGATTCGAAAAATAAAGCTTATTGTCCCGTAAATTGATTAACGATACATATTTATCGTATTTTATGGGAGAACTTTCATCATAATTAAGACAGGAGAAGGCTTTATCCTCTAAAATTTTTTTAGCTAAAGAATAAGCAGCAGAGGCCTGTATTTCTGAAGTATAGCTTCCTAGGCTTATGTGTTTATTGCCGATAGTAATGGAAGCTCTGAAATTTTTATCTCCATTTTTTAATTCATCTGTGTAAACACCAGGTAGCATATGCCTTCCTCCTGTAAATAGATTAACATTAATTATTAAAAAAGTCTAAAGAAAAGTATTGCTTTTAATTAACTACTATACTAAAATATTTTTAGCGTTTTACATTGCTAAAGCGAATGGGGAATTGGGTATGAAATTTAATAAATTGGTTTCTAATGAATTTGACAGTGATTGTTTGAAGGAAGAATATAAAGCCGCTAAGGAAATCGGCGTTATTTCTTTGTCTGACAGTCACCTTTTTTTTAGGAAGGGCCTTAAAAAATATTACATTTCCTATTCCTTAATTGAATATGCCTTCAGGCGTGTGTTTATGGTGCCTGCCAAAATGTGCTGCGGTAAGGGAGAGCTCCCTATGGAAAATCTTGTGATTGTTTCAGGCGGTGCAGAGGTAGCATCAATCGGGCTTCCGGGTACAAAGGCTGCAAAGGCCCTGATAGAAGAAATCAATTTAAGAGCCCCTGAAATCATTACAAAATGTCCCAAGGAAACACCTGATAATGAATAAAGAAGAAGTTCTGGATTTAGTGCTTAAATCCTACATGCGTTATTATGACATAAATAAAGAAACACCCTCTGCACCTTTTAAATGTGAGGCTGTATTTAAATCTCATAACGAACAGTATTTTTTAGTTAAGTCAGCTAAGCTTCAGGATATAGATTCTAATGAATATGTTTTCTTTGCCCTTGAAGATTCACTGACTAAAGAACGACTTTTGGAGCTTGATAAAATCGCCTGGGAAGAAGGCTTATCGAGAGTAGAGCCAAAAGAGGGACACAGAAATTCGGATGTTACTCTTATTATTATTTCAGACAGAATCAATCAGAATGCTTTTGATTTGGTTAAAAAATTAAAGCATACTAAATCCTATAAATTTAATTTCTTTGGATGGAGCAATTACAGACTGGTTGCTATGGAGATTTCCTTAAATCGTTTCGCAACAAACCGCCAGGGAAGCGTATTAAAGAAGCTCTTTAACAATATAAAAAATAGTTTATAAAAGGAGACAGACATGACAGCATTACTCATTATTCTTGCAGCTATTGCTTTGCTTATTATTGGCTATATAGTCTATGGCTCATGGCTTGCAAAACAGTGGGGCATCGACCCTGACAAAAAGACACCTGCATATGAAATGGAAGATGGTGTTGACTATTGCGCAGCTAACCCTGCGGTACTTATGGGACATCACTTTTCATCAATCGCCGGTGCAGGCCCTATTAACGGACCTATTCAGGCTTCTGTATTTGGTTGGGTACCCGTATTCTTATGGTGTGTAATTGGTGGTATTTTCTTCGGCGGTCTTCAGGACTTCGGTTCATTATTTGCATCCGTACGTCACGAAGGTAAATCCGTTGGTGAAATTATTAAGGATTCCATGGGGCCTAAGGCAAAGAAGCTTTTTATTGTTTTTGCTTTACTTGTATTAATCCTTGTAATTGCTTCCTTCGTTAACGTTGTAGCAGGCACCTTCAAGTCTGATTCATGGGGCTTCACAACAGGCGCTAATGTGACAGGTAACGAGACAACAGCAATTATCTCTGTTTTATTTATTGTTTTAGCTATTATTTACGGCTTACTTACAAACAGGGCCGGTATGAAGACTCTTCCTGCTACCATCATCGGTATCGTAGGTATTATTGTTTGCACTATCCTTGGCCTTAACGTTGGTTTTGCCATGAACCGCATCGCATGGATTGTTTTCATTGGCGTTTACATCACAGTTGCTTCCTTAATCCCTGTATGGATTATGTTACAGCCTCGTGACTATTTATCTTCATTTTTACTTTACTTCATGATTGCTCTTGCAATTGTAGGTATTACAGTTGCAGCCTTCACAGGTTCTGCTACATTTGAAATTCCTGCATTTACAGGCTGGACTACTAATATTGGTTCGCTTTTCCCTGCATTATTCATCACAGTTGCATGTGGTGCATGCTCAGGTTTCCATTCACTCATTTCAACCGGTACATCATCCAAGCAGCTTGATAACGAAAAGAATGCCAAGGCTATCGGCTATGGTTCAATGTTAATTGAATCCGCTCTTGGTATCATTTCCCTTATCGCTGTAGGTATGGTTTATTCTAAATACCTTGCAGGTGAATTCGGTTCTCCCGCTGCAGCATTTGCAGCAGGTATCGGTATCATGTTCGGCTCTGAAGGCTCAACACAGTACAAGACAGTTTATGCATTGCTTACTCTTGCAGTTTCAGTATTTGCTTTAACCTCTCTTGATACAGGTACAAGACTTTCAAGATTCATGTTCTCTGAACTTTTCTTAAAGGAAGACGAGGCTACCTGGAAGGATGCAAAGGGCGTAAGAAGAGTTCTCGCTCATCCTTTATTCGGTACAGTATTAATGGTACTTATTGGCTGTATCCTTGGCGGTTTATCACTTTCACAGATCTGGGGCTTATTCGGTGCTGCCAACCAGTTACTTGCAGGTATTGCTCTTATGGCAGTTGCTGCATGGCTTGGTGAAGCAGGAAAGAACAACAAGATGTTCTTTATCCCTATGGTATTCATGCTTGCTGCTACACTTACTTCTTTAGTAATGACTATCATTACAAAGATTAAGAACATGACTGCAGGTGCTGATGGTGCTATGGCTTGGGGTAACTGGTTCCAGTTAATCTTTGCTGCTGCTATGGCAGTTCTTGCTGTTATCCTTGTTGTTCAGGGTGCTCAGACCTTTGCTAAGCAGGCTAAGACTAAGAAGGCAGCATAATAATAATCACTTAAACCCTCCGGAAACCCGGAGGGTTTTTTTAACCTATAGTAAATTACGATGCAATTTACTATAGGTTAAAAAAGGCACTACGTGCCAAGAATGCGCACTCGCTAGATATGTATATGTCGCCTTAGAGACCGCGCTCGACTTTAGAGTTTCTAAAGCGTAGAATTCTGCAAGCAGGATTTTTTTGCCGTTTTTCTATTGAATTTCTTGGGATTTTAAGTTATGGTAAAATAAGTTTTTAATATGCTCTAAGGAGATTAATTATGTTTTATACAAGTACCCGCAATAATTCCATTAAATTAACTGCTTCCGAAGCAATTTTAAAGGGTTTATCAGATGACGGCGGATTATTCGTGCCAAGCGAATTTCCTAAGCTTTCCAAATCCTTAAAAGAAATAAGCAAAATGGATTATAAGGAAACTGCATATATTGTAATGAAGGACTTTTTAAATGATTTTACTGAAGAAGAATTAAAGTCCTGCATTGAAAAAGCCTATGATGAAAAATTCGATACGCCTGAAATTGCGCCCTTAGCAGAAGCAGAAGGTGCTTACTATTTAGAGCTTTTTCATGGTAAGACAATTGCTTTTAAGGATATGGCATTATCGATTCTGCCTCATCTTTTAATTACTGCTTCTAAGAAAAACAAATCAGATAAAGAAATTGTTATTTTGACAGCTACTTCCGGTGATACAGGCAAGGCAGCTTTGGCAGGCTTTGCAGGTGTTGAAGGCACCCGCATTATTGTATTTTATCCTAAGGGAGGAGTTTCCCGTGTTCAGGAGCTTCAGATGGTTACCCAGAAGGAGTCTAACACTAAGGTAATCGGTGTTAAGGGTAATTTTGATGACTGTCAGAGTAAAGTAAAAGAATTATTTAATGATGCTGCTTTAAAAGAAGAAATGGCTAAGGCAGGCTTCCAGTTTTCAAGTGCTAACTCTATTAATATAGGTCGTTTGGTACCGCAGATTGCTTATTACGTATATGCTTACGGTAAGCTTTTAAAGGAAGAAAGAATCAAGGAAGGAGAAAAGATTAATATCTGTGTTCCTACTGGTAATTTTGGTAACATCCTTGCAGCCTTTTATGCTAAAAACATGGGTCTTCCGGTTAACAAGCTTATCTGTGCTTCCAATGATAATAAAGTATTGTTTGATTTCTTTAAATCAGGCAAATACGATAAAAACAGAGAATTTATTTTAACGGATTCTCCTTCAATGGATATTTTAATTTCTTCCAATTTAGAAAGACTTATTTATTTATGTGTAGGTTCAGATTCTGATAAAAACAAGGCTCTTATGGATTTGCTTAAAGCTAAGGGTGAATATGAATTAGACGATGAATTTAAGAAATTTTCAAATGCTTTCATCGGTGAATATGCATCCTGGGAGGACTGTGCCGGAAAGATTAAAAAGCTTTATGAAGATACAGGCTATGTAATCGATACACATACTGCAGTTGCAGCAGCTTCTTATGATAAATACGTTAAAGAAACAGGGGATGATACAAAGACTGTTATTGCATCTACTGCAAGTCCCTTTAAATTTTCGCGTTCCGTTATGAAAGCTATTGATGCTAAATACGAAACGATGGAAGACTTTGAATTAATTGACATTTTATCAAAGAGAGCAAATGTTAAGATTCCAAATGCTATTGAAGAAATTAAGAATGCGGATATTAAACATAATACCGTATGTGAAATCGGTGACATGAAAAAGTTAGTAATGGAAAACCTGGGATTATAAAATTAATAGGGGTTAATTCGGTAAAAAAAGTGAAGGTTAAAAAGAACATTCTCATCGTAGATGATGTAACTACCAATTTAAAATGCTTAGGGGAAATTTTAAGGAATTATTATGCACTTTCAATGGCAAAGTCCGGAGAACAGGCTCTGCAAATGATAGGTAAGGTTAAGCCTGACTTGATTTTACTGGATGTTAAGATGCCCGGAATGGATGGGTATGAGACCTTTGAAAAAATCAAATCAGATAACTTGGTAAGTGACATTCCTGTCATATTTTTAACGGCTGATACTGAAAATGAAAGCGAATTAAAGGGCTTGCGTTTAGGAGCATGCGACTTTATAAGAAAGCCATATGATCCTGAATTGATGATAGGCAGAATAGAAAGAGTATTGCTTCAGGATGAAAAGAACCGGGAAATTTTGTCTCAGGCTATGCGTGATTCTTTAACGGGACTTTGGAACCGTAAATATATCCAGACTCAGATCGATGGAATGAATTCTTCAAAGACTACAGGCTCTTTCCTGATTCTGGATCTTGATAATTTTAAGGGCATTAACGACACTTACGGCCATGTAATCGGTGATAAAGCTCTTGAAGCCTTTGCAAAGACCTTAGAAAAATTTGTTCATAGGGATGATATAGTAGCCAGAATCGGCGGTGATGAATTTGCTGTTTTTTTAAGAGGCTGTTATGGTAAGGAATTGCTGGCTGACAGAATCGGAAATCTGATTCATGAAGTAGAACGGGAAATATGTATTATAAAGAAGGATGATTCAGTAAGCTCTGTATCTATCGGAGTGTCTGCGTATCCCTTTGACGGCAAATCCTTTATCGAACTTTATAATAACGCCGATAAGGCATTGTATTACGTAAAAAGAAACGGTAAATCAGGCTTTCATTTTTACGATGCCAGTGAAAAATACTTATTTACGGATGATGAAAATTCAGATGTAATTGACCTTTCTGAATTAAAAGGCTTTATTGATGAAAAAATCGAAGCAGACGGACCCTTTAAGGTAGAATATAACAGCTTTAAAAACATCTACAGATTTTTAAAAAGGTATGCTGCCCGCACTAAAAACAAAATTCAGATACTTTTATTTACCATTAAGGATTTATCAGTATCTTCATCGGTTAATAATCTTGATTTAAATAAATCAATGAATATACTTGAGGACTGTATAAAGGATTCACTTCGTAAAAACGATGTTTCCACCCACTATACAAAATCTCAGTTTTTGGTTATTTTAATGGATGTTGATGATGTAAACAGAAGCATCGTTGTAGACAGAATTTTAAATAACTGGAATGAAAACAATACAAATCCAAATGTATTGCTTAAATACGATATTGAAGAAATTAACGCAGAAAGCGAAGAGGAATAAAATGGCTTTTATAGAATTGTTTTTGTTTTTCTGGGGAGTATATGTACTTTACATGGTGCTTAAGATGAAAGCTACAGGCATCATTCCAAAAGGATTAATTAATAATAAAATTAATCTTGAGCGTTCCCACGATATACAGGGCTTTATAAAATATATGTATGTAAGAGGCCTTATATTTTCAATAGTTATATGCATTTTCAGTGCATTTTTATTTTATGCTGAATATGTGGAAGTTAATGCTATACTTGAAATACTGGTTCAGGTAATATATTTTGCTTTTTTAATTTATTATGCAGTTATTACTGTTAAGGCACAGAATAAATATTTGTTTTAATGGAGGGTTCTATGACAAACAAAGAATTATATGCACATGTTGACCACACTCAGTTAAAGGCTTT
The DNA here is from genome assembly GCA_963643225.1 of Lachnospiraceae bacterium. GTDB lineage: Bacteria > Bacillota > Clostridia > Lachnospirales > Lachnospiraceae > UBA1258. The sequence continues at coordinate 15,909 of CAVIIX010000022.1, read as the reverse complement.
TGCTACCTGGAAAGACATTGAGAAGCTTTGCGATGAAGCAGTTAAATATGAAACGGCTTCTGTATGCGTGCCTCCCTGCTACATTAAGAGAATTCATGATAAATACGGAGAAAAGGTAAATATCTGTACTGTTATCGGATTCCCTCTTGGCTATTCCGTTACTGCTGCTAAGGTTGTAGAAGCTAAAGAAGCAATTAAGGACGGAGCAAGTGAGATTGACATGGTTATTAATATTAATGCTGCAAAGAACGGAGACTTTGATAAAATCGAAGCTGAAATTAAGGCTATAAAAGAAGTCTGCGGCGATAAGATCTTAAAGGTTATTATCGAGACCTGCTATTTAACTGATGCAGAAAAAATTAAATTATGCCACTGTGTTACAAATGCCAAAGCTGATTATATCAAGACTTCAACAGGCTTTGGTACAGGCGGAGCTACCTTTGCAGACGTTAAATTGTTTTCAGAAAATGTTGGCAAGGACGTTAAAATCAAGGCAGCCGGCGGTATCCGTACCCGTGACGACATGGAAGAATTTATACGTCTTGGTGCCGACAGACTCGGTACCTCATCAGCAATTTCCATTTTGGAGGCAAAATAAAATATGAACGATGTAAAAAATCGTTTGCTTAATTTAAGAAGTGCCATGAAAGATGAAAATGTTTCATGGTGCTTTTTTACAAGTGACGACTATCATGCTTCAGAATATGTGGCAGACTATTTTAAAATAAGAGAATATTTTACTGGCTTTACAGGAGAAAATGCCTTTTTATTAATAAACGCAGATACAGCTTTAATGTGGACAGATGCAAGATTTTTCCTGCAGGCAGAAATCGAACTTAAAGATACTGGCATTACTTTAATGAAAATGGGAGAGAAGGGAGTTCCTTCCATTTCAGAATACATTAAGGATAATGTTAAAGAGGGTGAGATATTTTCTTTTGACGGAAGATGCGTAAGCACAGGTCTTGGTAAAAAAATAGAAGGAATATTATCTGAAAACAAAGCTACGTTAATTTTTAATAAAGACATTGCCGGAAGCTTATGGAAAGAAAGACCAACGCTTCCTGTGAGCAAATTGTTTATTTTAGACAATGAATATACAGGGGAAGACTGTATTGATAAAATTAACCGCATTAAGGAAGCCTTGGATAAAGAAAAGGCAGATTCCACATTTTTAGGTTCTATTGATGACATAGCCTGGATTACAAATGTAAGAGGCATGGATGTTAAATGTAATCCTGTTTTCTTAAGCTATATGATAATTTCAAAATCAGAAACCGTTATTTTTATGGAAAAAGAAGAGGCATCTGATGAAATAAAAGCCTATTTTGAAAGCAAAAACATTAAAATAAAAGACTATAATCAGGTGCTTGAGATTATAAAGGATTATGATTTCGGAAATTCCGTTTTACTTGATGAAGAAAGTGTTAATTTTGCATGCTTTAATTTGATTTCTAAAAACAGAAATGTAATTAAAGCAATAAATCCTTCCACTAAATTTAAAGCAGTTAAAAACAAAACGGAAATTAAATGTTTAAAGGATGCATATTTAAGAGATTCTGTATGCGTTACAAAATTTATATACTGGCTTAAAAATGCCATTAAGACTGAAGCGTTATCTGAAATCAAAGCTTCTGATTATTTGGATGCTTTAAGAAAAGATGAGCCTGATTTTATTGACTTATCTTTTCCCACAATTTCAGGCTATGCGGAAAATGGCGCGATTGTACACTATACAGCAACTAAAGAATCTGATAAAAAATTAAGGCCTGAAGGGTTTTTGCTTGTAGATTCGGGCGGCCAGTATAAAAAAGGCACAACAGATGTGACACGTACGATTTCTTTAGGCCGGTTAACCGATAAAATGAAACTGTATTATACAAAGGTGGCTGTAGGAATGCTTAAGCTTGCAGATGCTAAATTTTTATATGGCTGTACAGGCAGAAATTTAGACGTGCTTGCAAGGATGTCCTTATGGGAAATGGGTATTGATTATAAGCATGGTACCGGTCACGGAGTAGGTCATGTATTAAATGTCCATGAAGGGCCTCAAAGCTTTAGATGGAAATATACAGAGACTGCAAAAGAAGCCTTGCTTGAGCCTGGCATGACTACAAGTGATGAGCCCGGTGTCTACATTGACAAAGAATTCGGCGTTAGAATCGAAAACGTAATCCTTTGTATAGAAAAAGAAGAAAACGAATACGGAAGATTTTTAGGCTTTGAACATTTAACCTATGTGCCGTTTGACAGGGCAGCAATCGATGTATCGGCCTTATCTGATGCAGAAATTAAATTAATTAATAAATATAATGCCTCAGTGTATGCAAAAACAAAGGATTTTCTTACTATTGATGAAGCCTTGTGGCTTAAAAATGAGACAAATCCCTTATAGGCATTAATTATTTGTTATTAAAGTTTGATAAAATATTTTCCAAAGCGGATAATTTTCTTGTTTTTATAAAAAAAATAGGATATTATATTGCGTGGAGTTTCATCAGAACATGGTGATACAAATATTAATTTAAAGAAAGAGGTATAAATATGGCAATTGATTTAGCTAAGTATGGCATTACCGGTGCTACAGAAATTGTTTACAATCCTTCTTACGAAACACTTTTCGAAGAGGAAACAAAGGCCGGTCTTGAAGGCTACGAAGTAGGTCAGGTTACCGAACTTGACACAGTTAACGTTATGACTGGTGTATTTACAGGACGTTCTCCTAAAGACAAATACATCGTTATGGACGAAAATTCCAAGGACACCGTTTGGTGGACATCCGAAGAATACAAGAACGACAACCATCCCATGTCACAGGAAACATGGGAAGCTGTTAAGGCTCTTGCAAAGAAGGAACTTTCAAATAAGAGACTTTTTGTTGTAGATGCATTCTGCGGCGCCAACAAGGATACCCGTATGGCAGTTCGCTTCATCATGGAAGTTGCTTGGCAGGCACACTTTGTTGAAAATATGTTTATTAAGCCTACCGAAGAAGAAAAGGCTAACTTTGAGCCCGACTTCATCGTTTATACAGCTTCTAAGGCTAAGGTAGACAACTATAAGGAATTAGGTCTTAATTCTGAAACCTGTGTAGCATTTAACATTACTTCCAAAGAACAGGTTATCTTAAATACCTGGTACGGCGGTGAAATGAAGAAGGGTATGTTCTCTATGATGAACTACTTCCTTCCTCTTAAGGGCATTGCTTCCATGCACTGCTCTGCAAACACCGATATGGAAGGTAAGCATACAGCAATCTTCTTTGGTCTTTCCGGTACAGGCAAGACAACACTTTCAACCGATCCTAAGCGTCTCTTAATCGGTGACGACGAACACGGCTGGGATGACAATGGCGTATTCAACCTTGAAGGCGGTTGCTATGCTAAGGTTATCGGCCTTGATAAGGAATCTGAGCCTGATATCTTCAACGCTATTAAGAGAAACGCTTTACTTGAAAACGTTACAGTAGCAGCTGACGGTAAGATTGACTTTGAAGACAAGAGCGTTACAGAAAACACTCGTGTATCTTATCCTATCGACCACATTGAAAAGATTGTACAGAATGTAAACAAGATTTCATCAGGTCCTGCAGCTGATAACGTAATCTTCCTTTCAGCTGACGCCTTTGGTGTACTTCCTCCTGTTTCAATTCTTACTCCTGAACAGACACAGTACTACTTCTTATCAGGCTTCACAGCAAAGCTTGCAGGTACAGAGCGTGGTATTACCGAGCCTACACCTACCTTCTCAGCTTGCTTTGGACAGGCTTTCCTGGAATTACATCCTACAAAGTATGCTGAAGAATTAGTTAAGAAGATGCAGAAGTCAGGTGCTAAGGCATACCTTGTTAACACAGGTTGGAACGGCACAGGCAAGCGTATCACTATTAAGGATACAAGAGGTATCATCGATGCTATCCTTTCAGGCGATATCAACAAGGCTCCTACAAAGAAGATTCCTGTATTTAACTTCGAAGTACCTACAGAGCTTCCTGGAGTTAACCCTGCAATTCTTGATCCTCGTGATACATACGCTAATGCTTCAGAATGGGATGCAAAGGCTTTAGATCTTGCAGCAAGATTCAACAAGAACTTCAAGAAGTACGAGACAAACGACGCAGGCAAGGCACTCGTTGCAGCTGGTCCTCAGTTATAATTCAAAATTAAGTCTTTTCAGACCGGAAGTGATTTCACTTCCGGTCTTTTTTTGTTATACTAATATTAATTATTTTTTGGAGGCTTTTATGAATATTGGAATAAGATTACACGACACGGCTCCCGGTACATTTGAAGAGCGTATTAAAAGAGTAAAGGAGGACGGCTTTAACTGCGGTCATCTTGCTTTATATAAAATGCTCAAGGAATATCCCTGCGATAATTCAGCCCTTACTCCGGGGTATGCCATGTACATTAAAAACGTTTTTGACAAATACGGAGTAGACATTGCGGTCTTAGGCTGCTATTTAAATTTAGCCAATCCGGATTCCGAAGAATTAAAGAAAATTCATGATACCTACAGGGCACATATTCGTTTTGCCAATACTCTTGGTGCAGGTGTTGTGGGTACTGAAACCGGATGCCCTAATAAAGAATATAAAACAGTACCGGAAAACAAGACTGATGCTTCCTTAGAGCTTTTCATTAAAAATTTAATCCCTGTAGTTGAATATGCAGAAAAAATGGGTGTAATTGTGGCAATAGAGCCTGTTGTACGTCATATAGTATATGATCCAAAAGCTGCAAGAAAGGTACTTGATGCAATCCCTTCTCCTAATTTAGGCATTATATTCGACCCTGTAAATTTACTTGAATACTACAACTATAAGGATCAGAAGGATATATGCAAAGAGGCAATCGAGCTTTTGGGTGAAGACATTATGATGATTCATATAAAGGATTTTATGCCTTTGGAAAACAAGCTTGAATCAATGGCTGCAGGCCTTGGCATGATGGATTATTCAGACATCATGAAATTTGTTAAAGCAAGAAAGCCTCATATTCATATGACACTTGAAGATACAAAGCCTGATAATGCGGTTGCTGCAAGAAAGTATATGGAGAAGCTTTTTGATGAAGCGTAATTATAAATTTGTTATTTCTTTCGATGGAACTAAATATTTAGGCTGGGAACATCAGATGGGTACCGATATGACCATTCAGGGCAAGCTTGAGGGCGTTTTATCTAAAATGGTTAATTCAGAGGTTGAACTTATCGGTGCAGGCCGTACCGACGCAGGAGTACATGCCCTTAATTTTATTTTTAATTCATTTTTGGACACTAAATTATCTGAAGTCAAAATAAAAGATTACTGTAATAAATATTTACCAGAAGACATATGCGTTAAAGACGTTAAAATAGCAGGAGACAGATTCCACGCCCGTTACAATGCTACCGGCAAGACCTACCGCTATACCTGTTACTGCGGTAAAGAAAAACCGATTTTTGACAGAAAATATGTATACTGTCTTGACGGAGTACCTGACATAAACAAAATGGTAAGGGCAAGTGAATTTCTAATAGGTGAACACGACTTTGCTTCTTTTGCTGCCAATCCAAAAATGAAAAAGAGCACTGTAAGAACCGTTGATAAAATAGAAATTAAGAAAAACGGCGATTACATCACCTTTACCTATCATGGAAACGGCTTTTTACAGCACATGGTGCGCATTCTTACAGGCACTCTTTTAGAAGCGGGCTTTGGCAAAAGAAACCCTTTGGATTTTCCTGAATTAATAAGGAGAAAGGATCGTAAGCTTGCAGGGGAAACTGCACCCGCTTTAGGACTCTGCCTTGTAGAAGTTGATTACTGCTAGCTTTTATGATAGACTCTAAATAACCTGAAGTGTTTGATTCTTTTATTTTTGAACCTACAGTTACTTTAAACGGGATTCCTATATCTTCACGCAGATGTCAGGCCTCCGATGAGTGGAAGGCAGAAACGTGTTTGCGGTTACCCACCTAGATGCGTTCTAGGAGTCAAAAGAAGGAATCTGCATTTTGGGGGTTAAAAAGGCGGCGTTTGCTGCCTTTTTTAACTCAGCAAGGAATAACCGCCTTCTCTTAGCGAAAGCGAAGGTGTAGGTTATAGTAATACTAAGCAGGAGTTTAGGCTCAGACTTAAGATATACGCTTTGCGATGATGAGCACGGATTATAAGAGGCAGATATCTTTAAGGGCAGACACGAATAAAGCTGTCAGGACTTTCAAGCGAGCCTTGACCAAATTGGAGACACATGAAAAAGATTATTAAAATCTGCAGAGATTTCAGCAGAAGAATGAAGGAAGATAATTTAAACTCGTTTGCATCAAGCTGCGCATTTTTTATTTTCTTATCTATTGTACCGATGGTTTTATTATTATTTGCAATTCTTCCTTATACTCCTGTCAAGCCTCAGCTGATAATTGATTTTATTTTAAATGAATTTCCTGCAGGTACAGGTAATCTGCTTGTGTCGATTTTAAGTGATGCAAGTGAAAAATCCATAGGACTTGTATCAATTTCTGCAATTACCACTCTCTGGGCTGCGGGTAAGGGTGTTAATGCTTTGATTGCAGGCTTTAATGCAATCGATAGAAACGTTGATAAAAGAAATGGCATTTTATTAAGAATAGTTTCTTCTTTATATACACTTATATTTTTGGTGGGCATCGTTGTTATTTTGGTGCTTGTGGTAGGCGGTAATGTTATTTTAAATGTTTTAGAGGAACATTTTCCTCAGATAGCAGAATTTGTATCTGTATTTGTTAATTTAAAATCTGTTATTTCTATTGTTCTTATGTCCATTATATTTATGCTTTGCTTTTCATTACTTCCCTGTAAAAAGCATAAATTCAGAGAGACTTTCCCGGGAGCTATACTTGCATCCCTTACATGGACAGGCTTTTCGTATTTATTTTCATTTTATGTTGAAAAATTTAACGCCTTTAGTATGTATGGAAGTCTTACGACTATTATAGTGTTACTTTTCTGGCTCTATATGTGTATGTATATACTTTTAATAGGCTGTAATTTAAATAAATATTTCAGCCCTGTTATTAAAGCACTTACTACAAAGGGTGTATCCGTAAGGGATGTAAAAGGTCAGCTTGAAAGTCTTGAAGAAGATTAGACTTTTCTTGACAAAAGGCTTATTTTTAACTATATTATTTAAGGATAAAGGCAGAGCCCTTGGCATGATTTTGCCAAAGGCTTTTTTCTTTGGTTTATGATTAATATTTCTTTATAAAAGAATGGAGGATAAAAATGGCTGACTTAAACGAGTTAAGCGAGAAACTGGCTTTATTAAGACAGGAAATCACTAAAGACCTTAAGGATATCGAAAATTCAAAAGCAGCTTTCGAATATCGTAAGTCCTTAATGGATTCAAAAACCGGTAAAATAGGTTCCTTAATGAGAGAAATGGGTAAGATTCCCAATGAAATGAAGGCAGAATACGGTAAAAGAGTTAATGAAATCCGTTCCTGGGCTCAGACTCAGTTTGCCGAAAGAGAGACAAAATTAAAGGAGCTTGAAATGCGCATGCGTTACGAAAGCGAAAGGCTTGATGTAACTATGCCTGCAAAAATGCGTCCTATCGGAAATCTTCATCCTAATACACAGGTACGGAATCAGATAGTTGATATATTTGGTTCCATGGGCTTTGACGTATATGAAGGTACAGAAATTGAAACTGATTATTATAACTTCACGGCATTAAATACCCCGCAGGATCATCCAGCAAGAGATATGCAGGATACCTTTTATTTAAGCCCGGAATTTTTACTCAGAACTCAGACATCAGCCGGCCAGATTCATGCTATGGAAGCTGGTAAGCCTCCTATTAAGATTATTTCTCCAGGTAAGGTATTCCGTTCAGATGACGATGCCACACATTCACCTATGTTCAGCCAGATGGAAGGTCTGGTAGTAGATAAAGGCATTACCCTCTGTGACTTACAGGGCATGTTGAATGAATTCGTAGGTAAGATTTTTGATGAAGGAACGGTTACAAGACTTCGTCCTTCATATTTCCCATTTACAGAGCCTTCCGTTGAAGTAGATATAAGCTGCTTCCAGTGTAAGGGTAAGGGCTGCAAGCTTTGCAAGGGTACAGGCTGGATAGAGGTACTTGGTGCAGGTGTTGTAAACAAAAAGGTACTTGAAGGCTGCGGCATCGATTCCGATGTATATTCAGGTATTGCCTTCGGTATCGGTATAGAAAGAATTGCCATGTTAAAATATGGCATTAATAACATTAAATTATTATTCGAATCTGATTTAAGAGTATTAGATCAGATTAACGACTAGGAAAGGGAGGAAGAAAACATGTTAGTACCGTTAAGCTGGTTAAAGGATTATGTTGATATAAATGTTTCTCCCGATGTACTTGAGGAAAAGCTTTTTTCCTGTGGCTTCGAGGTAGAGGAAAAATATGAAGTAGGTAAGGATATTTCAAAGGTAGTAGTAGGTTTAGTAAAGACCTGCGAGGCAATTGAAGGCACTCATCTTCATTTGTGCACTGTTGATGCAGGTGAAAACGGCGTATTACAGATATGCTGTGGCGCCGATAACGTTAAAGCAGGTGGTAAATATCCACTGGCCTTGGTAGGAGCTACCGTTTATGCAACAGGCAAAGACCATAAAACCGTTGAAGGGGTTATGACCATTAATGCAGGTAAATTAAGGGGCTATGATTCTTTTGGCATGTTGTGTGCAGGCGTTGAAATCGGAGTTTGTGAAGAAATGTATGAAGGTGCAGGCTATGACGGCCTTTTAGTACTTCCTGAGGATTCCGTCCCCGGCGCTGATGTTAAGCCTATTTTAGGTCTTGATGACTGGATTTTTGATATTTCAATTACGGCAAACCGTCCTGACTGTCAGAGTATTTTCGGTATTGCAAGAGAAGTGGCTGCAGTACTTGAGCTTCCCATAAAGGAGCCTGCTCTTGACTATACTGAATCAGGCGAAAAGCTTGACTTTAACGTAACTGTTGAAGCTTCAGATTTATGTCCGCGTTACATTTCCCATTATGTAACAGACGTTGTAATTAAGGATGCTCCACAATGGATGAAGAGACGACTTTATTTAACCGGCTGTTCTTCAATAAGTAACGTTGTAGACATTACAAACTATGTATTAAAAGAGCTTGGCCAGCCTATGCATGCTTTTGACTATAATTACCTTGAAGGAAATGCAATTAACGTACGCCGTGCTTTTGATAAAGAAAAGATTGTTACTTTGGATGAGAAGGAATTTGAATTAAATTCAAATAACCTTGTTATCTGTGACGGTAAGAAGCCTGTTGCTTTGGCAGGTATTATGGGTGGCCTTAATTCTGAAATTTTAGACACCACTAAGGCTGTAGTATTTGAATCTGCAAAATTTGCCCGTGACAATATCCGTAAATCTTCAAGAGCGTTAGGACAGATTTCAGATGCAAGTGCAAGATATTCAAAGGGTGTTGATGAATATTCAACCGTTATGGCCATGAAGAGAGCCCTTCATTTAATTGAGGAGCTTGGCTGTGGTAAGGTTTCATCTACTCACTTTGATGTAAATACCGGTAATTCTGTAGAGCCTTTTGAATTAAAGGTAAGTGTAGAAAAGGTTAACTCAGTTCTTGGTATAAAGGTACCGGATGCTGATATCGTAAGAATCCTAACCAATTTAAATTTTGCACCTGTTTTAAGGGGCGATGAACTTACCTTAATGGTACCTGCATATCGTGTGGATATGGAGACCTACCAGGATGTTGCAGAGGAAGTAATAAGAATGTATGGTTACGAGCATATTGTGCCTACATTTATTCCTACAGCTGAAGTTACAAGCGGCGGCTACAATTTAAGACAGAGAACCGAATTGAAGCTAAAGAGAGCTCTCTGCGCAGAAGGCGCTTTTGAAGGTGTGCATTATTCCTTCTTTTCACCTTCTGATCTGGATATGATTAAATTACCTGAAGCGGCAAAAGAAAGACATGCCATTAAGCTTATTAATCCTATTAACAAGGATTTATCCTTAATGCGTACGACACTTGCTCCTCAGATGATTAAGGCAATGGCTTTAAACCAGAAAAACGGCATTCTGGAAGGACGTATTTTTGAACTTGGCAATAAATTCATTGCAAAAGACTTACCCTTAACAGAATACCCAGACGAAAGAGAAACAATTGCAATCGGTGTATTTGGTGAAAGCGAAGACTTTTTCACATTAAAGGGCTTAACAGACACTGTAGCTTACGCTTTAGACCTTTCTTTTGACTATGAAGCATGTAAAAAAACCTTCTTACATCCTTACAGAACCGCTAAGATTTTATGTAATGGTGAAGAAATAGGCTATTTGGGACAGCTGCTTTACGAAATTGCTGATGAGCTTGATATGAGAGCTCCTGCCTTTGTTGCTGAAATTGATTTGAAGGCTTTGACAAAATACTATGATAAAAAGAGAAGCTTTACTCCTTTACCTAAATTCAATATTGAAAGGAGAGACTTCTGCTTTGTAATGAGTAAGGATATAACCTGCGCTCAGGTTATTAAGGGTATTAAGGACGCATGCGATTACATTACAAGTGTTGAGCTTTTTGATATTTATGAAGGCATTCAGTTAGGCTTTGATAAAAAGAGTATGGCTTTCTCGGTTGTATTTACCCCTAAGGATGAAGAGCTAAAGGATGAATTTGTTGACAGCCTTGTAGAAAATATTCTTAATCATTTAAATGAAACCTTAAATATTACATTACGTGCATAAGGAGCTTGATATGGAACTTAATTCTGTATGGGAAAATTATTCATCCAAGCAGTTAAAAGAGCTTGAAGTATTTAACAAGGATTACAGAGACTTTCTTGATAATGCAAAGACTGAAAGAGAATGTGTCAATGTAATAGTTAATTTAATTGAAAAATCGGGCTATGTTGAGCTTGAGGAAAAATTAAAAGAGGGAGCTCCCTTAAAGAAGGGCGATAAGATTTATGCCGTTAACATGAATAAGAGCATCTGCCTTTTTAACATTGGTAACGATACTCTTGAAAAGGGTATGAACATTCTGGGAGCCCACATCGATTCCCCAAGAATGGATGTTAAAGCAAATCCCTTATATGAAGATTCTTCTATTGCTTATTTAGACACACACTATTACGGCGGTGTCAAGAAATACCAGTGGGTTGCCATTCCTTTGTCCTTACACGGCGTTGTAGTGAAAAAGGACGGCACAACAATTGAAATGGCTATCGGTGAAGAAGAGGACGATCCTGTTTTCTTTGTTTCTGATTTGTTAATTCATTTGGCTTCCGAGCAGATGGAAAAGAAGGCTTCTAAGGTAATTGAGGGTGAAGCCCTGGATATCATCGTAGGCAACAGGCCTTTAATTATTAAGCCTAAGAAGGATGAAGAAGAGAAGAAAGATAAGGATTTAGTTAAGGCACTTGTTTTAAATATCTTAAAGGAAGACTACGATATGGAGGAGGAAGACTTCCTATCGGCTGAGCTTGAAGTGGTACCTGCAGGAAAGGCAAGAGAAGCAGGCTTTGACCGTTCAATGATTTTAGCTTACGGACAGGATGACAGAGTATGTGCTTTTTCATCACTTTATGCAATGCTTTTATGCAAGGATGTAGAAAGAACCTCCTGCTGTATTCTTGTTGATAAAGAGGAAATCGGTTCTGTCGGTGCTACCGGCATGACCTCCATGTATTTTGAAAATGTTATTGCAGAACTTATTAATTTAGAGGGCGATTATTCAGAGCTTAAGGTAAGAAGATGTCTTGCAAATTCTTCAATGCTTTCCAGTGATGTTAACGCAGCCTTCGACCCTTCCTATGCAGCCTGCTTTGAAAAGAAGAATACTTCCTTCATGGGTAAAGGTATGGTATTTTCAAAATTTACAGGTTCAAGAGGAAAATCGGGCTCCAATGACGCAAATGCTGAATTCTTAGCATACATTCGCAGGGTAATGGATGATAACAGGGTAGCATTCCAGATTGCCGAGCTTGGCAAGGTAGATGTAGGCGGTGGTGGCACAATTGCATATATTATGGCAAAATATGGTATGAATGTTATTGATGCAGGTGTTGCCGTATTAAATATGCACGCACCCTTTGAAGCCACCAGCAAGGCTGATGTATACGAAACGATGAGAGGCTATATGGCATTCCTTAATGCACCGGGAATGTAATTAATATATAACTACTGCTAATATGGAAAAATTATTAAAATCAGATTATTATTATGATTTACCAAAGGAACTGATTGCTCAGGACCCTTTACTTAATCGCTCCGATTCAAGACTTATGGTGCTTGATAAGCAAACAGGTAAAACTTCACATCATCATTTTTATGACATTAAAAGCTTTTTAAAAAAGGGCGACTGCCTTGTACTCAATAATACTAAGGTTATTCCTGCAAGATTAATGGGTACAAGAAAAGATACAGGCGCAGTTATCGAGGTGCTTTTACTTAAAAGACGTGATGCAAATACCTGGGAAACCTTAGTTAAGCCCGGCAAAAAATGTAAAGTCGGTCAGGTAATTGAATTTGGTGATGGGTTACTTACAGCAACAGTTAATGGGATAGAGGAAGAGGGAAACAGAATCATTGAATTTTCCTATGAAGGTATATTTGAAGAGATTCTTGATAAATTAGGCGAAATGCCACTTCCTCCTTATATTACCCATAAGCTTGAAGATAAAAACCGTTATCAGACAGTTTATGCTAAATATGAAGGCTCGGCCGCGGCTCCTACCGCAGGGCTTCATTTTACAAATGAGCTTCTTGATGAAATAAGGAAAATGGGAGTTAAGACCGTATTTGTAACTCTTCACGTAGGCCTTGGCACATTCCGCCCTGTTAAGGAAGATAATATCTTAAAGCATCATATGCATTCAGAATTTTATCAGGTGACAAAAGAAGCCGCAGAGGAAATAAATAAAACAAAGGCTGAAGGCGGAAGAATAATATGCGTAGGTACCACCAGCTGCCGCACCATTGAAAGTGCTGCAGGTGACGACAAGCTTGTGCATGCAGGCTCTGATAATACAGAGATTTTTATTTATCCAGGCTATAAATTCAAAGTGATGGACGCACTGATAACGAATTTTCACTTGCCTGAATCTACTCTTATCATGCTTGTTTCTGCACTTGCAGGCAGAGAAAATGTATTAAATGCATATAAAGAAGCAGTTAATGAAAAATACAGATTTTTCAGCTTCGGGGATGCTATGTTTATAAAATAGAGGTTATATGAATAACGTTATAATTGAAGATATGGATACAGAGAAGGTTGAGTCACAAGGAAACAGTGAAGCTTTAACAGTTTCTTATGCTGAGTCCTTAAAATTAAATATTAAAAGGTCTTTACCACGGTTTATCTGGTTCTTTATTTTTACCTTTTATTTAGAAGCAGTTTTTCATGTGTGGGCATTTAAAGGTATTAACGCTTACTTTTTATTAAAAGTGGTATTATGCATTCCAACTGCTGCAATTTTAGCTTTTTTTGCTGCTTTCTTTAATGAAAAAGTAAATAAAATTATTACATGGATTTTAACTAGTGCCGGCATTGTATGGTTTATTATTCATATTTTGTATCACGCCATATTTAAGGTGTTTTTTACCGTTGAATTTGTGGATACAAATAATGCTAAAATTGTACAGTATTACAGGGAAATTATTCAGGGGATAAAGGATAATCCCGTTGTATTGTCACTTACGGTTTTTATACCGGTTGCAGGCTTAATTTTATTAAATAAATTCAGGGTATTAAGATATGAAAGGGTTTCAATTAAATTTGCATATTTACCTTTAGGCTATTTAATGCTTGCAATCGGAATTACCTGTATTTTAGTGCCGTTATATGGAGAAGAGGATTTTACTCCCTATGATTTAATGAAATATGAATGCTCGTCCGACTATTCTTTTGAAGAATTAGGGGTAATGGCATCTAATGAGATTCAGATACGTAATTTAATATTCCCAAGGGAATTTAAGACAGAAGAGCTTGGAGAAGTATGGGTTTATGAGCCGGAGGAAGCATCAAAAGAAATTGTTGTGAATGAATCCGTTTCATCTGATGATGTATCAGATTCGGATGAAGAAATAATAAAAGAAATTATTAAGGTAATAGATACATCGCCTAATATTTTGGACATTGATTTTGTTTCTTTAGCTGAAAACGAAACAAATGAGGATGTAAAGGCAATTCACGATTATTTTGCGACAGTTGAGCCTTCCTATAAAAACGAATATACCGGAATGTTTGAAGGCTTTAATCTTATACTTTTAACCTGTGAAGGCTTTTCAAGAATGGCGGTTGATGAAAATTTAACACCAACTCTTTATAAGCTTGTAAATGAAGGCTTTGTATTTGATAATTTTTATAATCCACGTACAGGAGGCTCCACATCCGACGGAGAATTTGTGATAACCACGAGTTTAATTGCTGCCAACGGTGGTGCTAAAAATTATAAAATTGTAGGACAGAATTCAATGCCATTTGGCCTTGGCAATGTATTTAACCGTAACTACGGCATTGTATCAAGAGCCTATCATGACAACGATTTTGAATATTACGGTCGAGATATTTCATATCCTGCAATGGGATATTTTTATCAGGGCGTAGGCAACGGTCTTGTAGTGGGAAAGCATTGGCCGGAATCGGACCTTGAAATGATGCAGAGCAGCGTTTCTGAATATATAGACGATGATATATTTAACGTTTATTACATGACGGTAAGCGGTCATTTGAATTACAATTTTGAAGGTAATTACTGTGCAAGACTCCATAAGGATGAGGTTCAAAATCTTCCTTATTCGGAAGCCTGCAAGGCTTACATTGCCTGCAACATGGAGCTTGATCTGGCGCTTGAATACTTAATTGATCAGCTTGAAGAAAAGGGCATTTCAGACAGAACCGTTATATGCTTTACAGGCGACCATTGGCCATATGGTTTAACCAATGAAGAAATTTCAGAATTACTGGGTCATAAGGTTGAAGAAAATTTTGAATTATATAAAAGTAATTTAGTCTTATGGAGCGGCGCCATAAAGGAACCAATACACATAGATAAATATTGCTGTTCACTGGACATTGTTCCTACCCTTTTAAATTTATTCGGCTTTGATTATGATTCAAGACTTTTAATGGGGCGTGATATTTTATCAGATACCGAAGGCTTTGTTATACTCTTTAACCGAAGCTACATTACGGATAAAGTAATGTATAATGCTTCCACCAAGGAATATACTTATTTGACAGATGAAGAAGTGACTCAGGATTATCTTGATAAGTGTAAGAAAACCCTTAATTCAAGATGGAGCTATTCTAAGAAAATAATGGATACGGATTATTATAAATATATCTGTGATGCCTTAGGTCTTGAAATTGAAACGGTAGAACAAAATTACACACCTAATTACTCAAAGTTTACTAAATAATTTTTCTTTACATATCAAATTTATTTATATAAAATGGTTTTGTGGGTGAATGTATTAATCGGAGGGATTAAGCATGCAGGAAAAAAGAAAAAATAAGCGTACAGAGCTTTTATCCAAGATTATTTTAAAAAGACTTGACGGTACAAGGGTAGAAGAAGCAACAATAGATGTTACCGACGTTTCAAAAACCGGTGTCGGCTTTGAATCAAAGAAGGTTTTATCAATCGGCGCGGTTTATGAAGCTTATTTAACTATCTGGACAAAAGAAGTGCTTCATGCCTTCATTGAAATAGTAAGAATTGAGAAGGTTGATAACGGTTATTCCTACGGCTCAATTTTTATTGGTATGCCGGAAATGGATGCTGCAAGAATTGAGACCTATCAGACTGTTGAGGATCAGAAATTAATCTAAATCTATTGTCAATGATATTCGCAATCCGCTTCGCTATGGCTCTACTAAAAGCGGCACTACGTGTCTTACGAGGTACTGGGCTTGTAACCCAGCACCT
>CAVIIX010000021.1:0-32624 GCA_963643225.1 Lachnospiraceae bacterium | reverse complement strand
TACAAACGCTTTATCGATGCCAGAACGCAGGCCGTCAGCTGGAAGCTGTAAATAAATGTGATTTGCCATCATTTCACACAGCCAGTGCAACAAGCATTTATAAAAGCTCAAGAAAACCCACTGCCTTTAGGCAGTGAGTGCTCTTGAACGAGGTGCTTTGGCAAAAGCCCAGTACCTCGTAAGGCACGTAGTGCCGCTTTTAGTATAGCGTAGTAAAGCAAATTGCGAATATCATTGACAAAAGCTAAAGAAAACAAACTGCCTTTAGGCGGTTGGTGCTCCACCGAAAGATGCAAAAAATGAATTCTAAGAAAGGAAATAAAGACATGTGGGTATTATTTGCTATTTTATCTGCCGTGTTTGCCGCTCTTACATCAATTTTAGCAAAAGTAGGCATTGAAAACGTAAACTCAAATTTGGGAACTGCAATTCGCACCTTAGTTGTAGTTGTTATGGCCTGGGGAATGGTCTTGATCACGAATAGCTTAGGTGGCATTACTGAAATTAGTAAGAAAAGCTGGATGTTTTTGATTTTATCAGGGCTGGCAACGGGGGCATCATGGCTTTGCTATTATAAGGCGTTGCAGATAGGAGATGTGTCCAAAGTAGTTCCAATTGATAAATTAAGCGTGATTATTACTATGGTGCTGGCTTTTGTGTTCCTTCATGAGCAATTTAGAGCAAAATCCTTAATAGGATGTATTTTGATAGGTGCAGGAACCTTGCTAATGGTACTTTAATGATAATTTAAATAAAAAAAGCACTACGTGCAAATGCTGCGCACTCGCGCGTTAGAAATATGTCGCAGAGGCGATCATGCTCTGTGCAAGCGAAACTCTTATTTTAAAAGAGTACTTAAATGTCCGTTAAGTCAGATAATACAGGAGAAAACATTTTAAGTACGGCGAAGCAGCATTTTCTTAAGGACTAGCTTGAGGGTACATAGCTTAGGAATAATGAAAAGGACGCAGGACTTACTACGGGTGCTTTCTATAAGTATTTTCCAACCAAAGAAAGTATGTTTGACGCGCTGGTTGATCCGTATATGGAGCACATATATAAGATTTATGATGATGTACTTGCGGGCTTTGAAGAACCTTCTGCAAAAAAGCAAACCGACCATATGACAGAATCCGCAGAGGACTGTACGGATCGCATTATCGATTATGTTTATGATAATTATGATAGCTTTTGTATGCTCTTAAGACGTGTGGACAGCGGAAAATATGCGACCTTTTACACAACATGGTCGAACGTGAGATACAGTCAACTAAAAGATATATTGAAACCATGCGTATGGAGGGCTTCAATATTTCAGATATAGACAAGACTTTGCTGCATATGGTAAGTACGGGATTTTTTTCATCAGTATTTCAGATAATCGAACATGACATAGATAAGAAAACTGCAAAGGAATTGGTGGACGCTGTAGAGGTACTCACAAAAGAGAAAACGATCATCAGGATTGCCCATAGGCTCAAGACTGTGCGGCACGCAGATCAGATCGCCGTCGTAGATAAAGGACGTATCGTTCAGCTTGGCACGCACGAGCAGCTTGCGGAGCAGGAGGGCATCTACAAACGCTTTATCGATGCCAGAACGCAGGCCGTCAGCTGGAAGCTGTAAATAATAGATTAATCAATATATAAAAGGAGATAGTTTAATATGAAGTATAACGGTTTTTATTTTTGGATGTTCAAGGGTTCCATGAAAGAAGTCCTGATTGAAAAATTTGACAAAGAGTATGCGAATGAGATCATGAAAAAGAGCAAAACAATCTATCGGCAAATGGTTGAAGAGGCAGACGATATCGGTGCTGACAATCCTATGGCGTATAATGAACTGTTTGCACTGGCTTTTGTCGCACCGTATCTGGCAAGCGAAAAGAAGATTTCACCGGAGACGGTGCAGGAGATGATGCGTCGCTCTCTTTATCATATCAAGTGGTATTTCACCAGAACGGACTTAAATACCGACAGGGGCAAGGCTGAGAACAAAAAGAATATCGTGAAGTACGCTAAATGGTACACTCCTAAAAAGGAGCAAAGGTATCCGTCGTCCTTTAAGGTGGATTTTGAAGGGCAGCCCTATGAAGGTGCCTGCTATTACCGTATCACTCGCTGCCCCATCTGTGCTTATACAAAGAAGCTCGGCGTTTCTGAGCTGATGCCGCTGCTGTGCGAGCTGGACGAGGTTATGATTTCACTTCAGCATGGTGTACTGCACCGCGAGCAGACAATCGCTGATGGCGGAGAATACTGCGATTATTATATAACAGGCGACAAGGAATAAGCGAAAGAAAATATCTTACAGATGCAGGTGACGTCCTTAACTATTAAGGTTAAAGGGTCAATGATAATCGTAATTTGCTTCGCTGCAGCTTTGTTAAAAGCGGAACTACGTGCCTTACGAGGTACTGATCTTGTAACCAAACACCTCGTCAAGAAAACCCACTGCCTAAAGGCGGTGGGTTTTCTTTAGCTTTTATAAAAATTTAATTGTTTCAGAAATTGCTATATCCATTTTATTGGGATTCATAAAGCGGTGATCGGCATCTTCAACAGAAATAAATTCAATTATGTTTTCATCGGAAAAAGCTTTTGAAAGGTTAAAAGGAATTATTTCATCTTTGGTTCCGTGAATTATTAAAATATCTTCTGAATAATCTACATAATCATATTTTCTTATGTCATATTCTTTTATTTCATCAAAGAAGCTTTTGTTTATTTTGACCATTCTGTCAAAACCTATAAAAATGTCTTTCCCTTTTTCTAAAAGCGCCTGATTGCCGCTGTTTAAAGTCATATTGTAAAGGGGTGTGTACATATCAATTGCAGGACATCTTAACACGGTTTTCTTAAAGGGTGAGCCGTGGTCATGAATATATTTTAAAAACAAATATCCGCCAAAGCTTGTGGCATGTCCGTAAATTAAAGCATCCTTATAGGTTTCTTTTATATATTCCAGCACAAGCTCAAGATATTTATCACATATTGAAAGAGTAAGCTTAGGATAATTATCTGTGCCATGGCAGGGCCAGTCAAAAATAATAACGAGGCCTGACTTATTTTTAGAAAGGAATCTTTCTGAAAAAAGTTCTGCAGCCCTGTTGTCCTTGTGCCCGCCAAATCCGTGTCCAAACACAACCGCCTTCCTGATTTTTGTTAAATCATTGTAGTAAAGCTTGCACCTTATACTTAATGAAGCTTTATTAATATCAATATATTTCTGTTTCATGGTTAAAGTCTCCTTACGATGAACAACACAACAATTATAAAAGCATATTTTGAGGATAGCAATTAAAAATCGCCGGAGGCAATAAAAGTATCCACAAGACATTAAATTCTGTTATACTGAATCTGACTAAGGAATAAAGACGGCATCAAAATAAAAGGTGAGACTCTTGAAAAAAATATCCGGAACTATAATTAATCAGGGAACTGCATACGGTGCCTTAAAGGTGTTTACAAAACCTGCTAAGGGTGAAAAAAATAAGCAAAAGCCATATGCTTTTGAAAACTCTAATGAAAGCTTAAAGCTAAAAGAAGCCATATTGTTAACACAGGAAAAGCTTTTAAAGGCACAGCATGAAGCAAAAGAAAAAACAGCTCATGATATTTTGGAAGCTCGCTACGCTTTATTTGAAGACGGCTTTAAAAATTCCTGGATAGAAAAAGCAATTAATTTAACAGAGCTTGAAGGTGTAAATGCAGAATATGCCCTGACGGTAACGGCAGAAGAAACAATTGCTACTTTAAAAAATGTTGAGGATGATTACATTAAATCAAGATGTGAAGATATAAAGAGCATTACTGATACGATAATTGAAAATTTATATAAAAACGTGACGGAGCTTACTCCTCTTTTGAAGCCTTCAATAGTAGCGGCAGAAAACCTTTTGGTTGAAGACCTTGTGCTGCTTGATACTAAAAAAATAATTGGTGTAATTACAAATAATTCATCGCCTCTTTCACATACCGCTATTTTTGTAAAAAGCCTTAGCATTCCGTTTTTAACGGGAATTGATGTAAATAGGCTTAAGTCTGATAGGAATGTTTTGCTTGACTGTATTGAAGGAAATATTAATTTGTCTCCTTTGGAATGCGAAATAAAAGCTTTTAATAAAATCACACCGGCAGCCAGAGAAAATTATGCTAAAGGCCTTAAAATTTACGCAAATGCAGGAAGTCTCAAAGAGATAAAGAAGGCTAAAGAATTAAATTATGAAGGCATTGGACTTTTAAGAACCGAGTTTCTTTATATTAAAAATAATAAGCTCCCTACGGAGGAAGAGCAGTTTTCCTTTTATAAAGAGGCTCTTGAAATAATGAAAGAGAAGCCTGTAATTATAAGGACTGCGGATTTGGGCGGAGACAAAATGCCTGCTTATCTTAATTTAATAAAAGAAGAAAATCCGGCACTTGGAATAAGGGGCATAAGATTCAGCCTTAAATATAAAGACATATTTATCACGCAGATCAGAGCACTTTTAAAAGCTTCTCAATACGGAAATTTAAAAATTATATTTCCTATGGTAAGCCGAGAAGAAGAATTTATTAAAGCTAAAGAAATAATTGAAAGCGTAAAAGAAGAGCTTATTAAATCAGGTAATAAAATAAAGAATCCTCAAATCGGCGTTATGATAGAAACACCTGCCGCGGCA
The DNA here is from genome assembly GCA_963643225.1 of Lachnospiraceae bacterium. Lineage (GTDB taxonomy): Bacteria > Bacillota > Clostridia > Lachnospirales > Lachnospiraceae > UBA1258. The sequence goes on along the minus strand of CAVIIX010000021.1, from coordinate 27,961 downwards.
ATTTTAAGTGATAAGCTTTCAAAGCAGGCAGATTTTTTAAGTATCGGCACCAATGATTTAACCCAGTTTACGGAGGCTGCTGACAGAAATAATGCTGATTTAAGTGACTGCTTATCTGAAACAGAGGCTGTAAGCCGATTGGTAATTAATACAATAGAAAATGCAAAAAGAAGCCGGATTCAGGCAGGAATATGCGGAGTGCTTTCAGAAAATAAGGAATTTATTGAAGGCTTGGGAAATAACGCACCTGATTACATATCGGTTTCTTTAGACTGAAAATACAAAACATGAGACTTGATAAATTTTTGACAGAAGCCGGACTTGGTACCAGAAGTGAAGTTAAGAGGCTTTTAAAAGACGGAAACGTTTTGGTAAACTTAGAGGTAGTAAAAACGCCTGATTTTAAGGTGGATGAAATTAAGGATGAAGTGTTTTATAAGGGCGAAAGGCTTTTATATGAACAGTTCAGATATTATATGCTTAATAAGCCTGCAGGGTGTGTAAGTGCCACACAGGATAAATTAAGTGAAACGGTTATTGACCTTTTAAAGGGGGAGCCTGTTAAGGATTTGTTTCCGGTAGGACGCCTTGATAAGGATACGGAAGGGTTTTTACTTATTACAAATGACGGAGCCCTTGCACACAGACTTTTAGCCCCTAAAAAGCACGTAGACAAAGTGTATATTGCAAAGGTTGATAAGGAGCTTTCAGATAGTGAAATGAAGAATTTTAAGGAAGGTCTTGATATAGGTGATGAAAAGCAAACACTTCCTGCAGATATTGAGTGTCTTGAGCCTTTTACCTACAGGGTGACAATCCACGAGGGCAGATATCATCAGGTTAAGCGCATGTTTGAAGTGTTTGGCAGCACTGTTTTATATCTTAAGCGTATGTCAATGGGAGGGCTTTTGCTTGATGAAAGCCTTAGAATCGGAGAATACAAAAAGCTTTCGGATGAGGATATACAAAAATTATTAAACTGATGCTTTTTCTAAATTAGCATTAAAGTCCTTTATTAAATCTAACTTTTCCTTACGGGAAAGCTTTTTTATGTGCCATTCACGGCTCATGGCTTCTTCTTTTGTGGCAAATTCCTCGTAATACACAAGGGTAACCGGCAGGCGGGATTTTGTGCATTTTGAAGCGGTGCCGTTATTATGGGCTTTAAGACGCTTTTCTAAATTATTGGTCCAGCCTGTGTAAAGGGAGTCGTCACTGCATTTTAAAATGTAGGTGTAATTTTTATTTTCCATGATTTGTGTCCTTTAAAAGATTTTAGTAAATATATAAATTTATTTCAATTTAATTTTTTATAATACGGATTTATGCTAAACTAAAAAAGCAATGAAAAATAACAGGAACATTAAAAATGTATTCATTTGACGTAAAAAAAGAGACTGAGGGAATAATAAACTGGATCAGAGACTTTTTTAAGAATAACGGTCATGACTGTAATGCCGTTATTGGAATTTCAGGCGGCAAGGATTCTTCGGTTGTAGCAGCCCTATGCGTAGAGGCCTTAGGGAAAGAAAGAGTAATCGGAGTATTGATGCCTAAGGGGGTACAGGCAGATATTTCGGCTTCAAAATTACTTGTAGAGCATCTTGGTATAAAATCCTATGAAATAAATATTAAAGACTGCGCCGACGGGCTTGAAAAGGAATTATCAAAACAGGATTTTGAATATTCAGACCAGGCTAAAACAAACCTTCCGCCACGGCTGCGCATGGCAACGGTTTATGGTGTAAGTCAGTGTGTAAACGGAAGAGTGGCAAATACCTGTAATCTGTCGGAAGACTGGGTGGGTTATTCCACAAGATACGGAGATTCAGTTGGAGACTTTGGCCCCCTGTCAAGATACACGGTACAGGAAGTAAAGGCAATCGGGCGCTTTTTAAAGCTTCCAAAAGAGTTGGTTGAAAAGCCGCCGTTTGACGGACTGTGCGGTAAAACAGATGAAGATAATTTAGGCTTTACCTATGAGGTGCTTGATAAATATATAAGAGAAGGCATTTGCGAGGACAAAGCGGTAAAGGAAAAAATAGACAGGCTTCATGAAAGAAATTTATTTAAATTAAAGCTTATGCCTGTTTATGAAAGAAATTAATTAAAAAGAGGAATTTTTATGCGAAAAGCTCTTCGATTAAAATTAAAGGAATCACTTATTTCGGTGCTGCCGGTTGTGGCAATTGTTTTGCTTGCCGCCCTGACACCTTTAGTTGAATTAACTCAAAAGGAAATAATTGTATTTTTGATTTCGGCAGTATTATTAATACTCGGAATCGGTTTATTTAACCTTGGCGCCGATATGTCAATGACTCCCATGGGTGAGTATATGGGTACCGGTCTTACAAAATCCCGCAATTTAAAGCTTTTATTGCTTGCAAGCTTCTTAATGGGACTTTTGATTACTATTGCAGAGCCAGACTTATCTGTTTTGGCAGGTCAGGTAAGTGCCGTTATGAATGGTACGGTTTTAATAATAACTGTAGGCGTGGGGGTAGGTCTTTTCTTACTCTTTGCAGTGTTAAAAATCGTATTTAAGAAAAGCTTATCGTCTCTTTTAATGCTTTTTTACATGCTTTTGTTTGCCATTTGTGCCATTATGATTGAGCTTGGCAAAACGGAGTTTGTTCCACTTTCCTTTGATGCAGGAGGAGTTACGACGGGTCCCATCACGGTTCCCTTCATAATGGCCCTTGGTGTAGGTATTGCTTCCACTATCGGCGGTCATGATGCCAATGAAAATTCCTTTGGTTTGATAGCACTTTGTTCCGTAGGCCCTATGCTTGCGGTGATGGTGTTATCCCTTGGCGCAAGCGGAGCTTTAACCTACACTCTTGCGGATTATTCAATGGAATCTGTAATTGCTAAAGGAATATTTAACATAATTTCAGATACTTCCCTTGAAGTATTAAAGGCGCTGGGTCTTATAGTAGTCTTTTTCTTTATCATTCAGTTTACGCTTTTAAAGCTTCCAAAGGAGCGTATTATTCAGATTGTTGTGGGTATCATTTATACCTTTGCTGGCCTTGTAATTTTCTTATCAAGTGTTTCCGTAGGCTTTATGCCCATCGGCTTTAAGCTTGGCACGGAGCTTGCAAAGGAAAATTCAGTCATAGTAATTTTATTTGGCTTTATAATCGGATGCGTGGTAGTTTTGGCTGAGCCTGCGGTTCACGTGCTTAATAAGCAGGTAGAGGAGGTGACCGGCGGCACAGTTACAAAGCGTGCAATGCTCATAGCCTTATCAGTGGGTGTCGGGGTTTCAATAGGACTTTCCGTTATAAGAATAATTTACGGCTTTTCGATTTTATATTATTTAATTCCTGGCTATTTTATTTCGTTAATGCTAAGTCTGTTTGTACCGCGTCTTTATACGGCAATCGCCTTTGATTCGGGCGGTGTGGCAAGCGGCCCCTTGACTTCAAGCTTTATTTTACCTTTAGCTATCGGCGTGTGCGCTGTATTGCAGGGAGAGCAGGGAGTTTTAACCTACGCCTTCGGCGTGGTGGCAATGGTTGCAATGACACCCCTTATCACAATTCAGGCTTTAGGCTTTAAGGCAATTGCCTCAAAGGCAATGCGTGAAAGAATAGTAATGAAGCGTATCCTGGATGCTGATGATGAACAGATCATTTATTTTGAGTGAGGTGATTTAAATGGACAAAAAAACTAAAAATGTATCAACAAACCGCCTCATGCTTTTAATTACAATAGTAAACAGGCGTAAGGCAGAATTTTTCGTTGATTTGATACAGCATATGAATGCAAATCTTCAGTTTGTAACACTCGGCGAAGGCACTGCAGATGCAAAGATGCTTTCCTACATGGGTCTTAACGATTCTGAAAAGGCAGTTATTTTCAGTGTCATTAAAGAAGCTGAGCAGGATAAAATTTTACGCACCATCGGAGACAAATTTAATTCAATTAAAGACGGAAAGGGCATAGCCTACACGGTTCCCTTTTCAAGCGTAATAGGCGCACAGATTTTTAATTTCCTATCCGATAACAAACAGACCTTTAAATAGGAGGCAGATATGAGCGAAACAAAATACGAAATGATTTTATGTATAGTAAATGCAGGCTTTACAGATCTTGTAATGGATGCGGCAAAAGCAGAGGGAGCAGGTGGTGGCACCGTAATACATGCCAGGGGAACTGCCAATAAAGAAGCGGAAGCCTTCTTCCATATCACCATTCAGCCTGAAAAGGACGTGGTAATGATGATTGTACCTTCAAAAATCAAAGACAATGTGCTTCACGCAATTTACCAAAAGGCAGGCCTTGATACCGAAGGCCAGGGTATTGCCTTTTCAATGCCTGTTTCCAAAACCGTAGGCCTTGGCAAACGCTCTGATGAAAAGCCTGATGCTGCAAAAGAAAAAACAGAATAAAAAAATAAAAGCTCCCGGAACGGGAGCTTTTTTACCGTATAGGAAGCTTTTTTCCTATATGCTTAGCAGCTGACCTATTTAAAGAGCTTTTTTGCAAGCCAGATAAGGCCACAGGCAACAGCAACGGTAAGAGCTGTTCCCAGTAACCAGCCGTGAGCACCGAAAAGCCAACCGGAAATAGCGCCTGCTAAAACACCAATAACGATGTTACGAAGCCAGGAACCCTGACATTTCATAATAATACCTGCAAGCCAGCCCACAAGTGCACCGACAAGAATCTCAACGATGATACTTATCATAACAAATCCTCCCTTTTATAAATTTATACATACCATAACTTTACCTTTATTTTAAATTAGTGTCAAATTAAGTGTTAACTGTGTTGTAACACAGGCTTACTATAATTGAATCAGTAATATTCAGAGGTTTATATGGAATGCATCATACTTAATATCGGCTTTCTTATTGTAAATATTATGCTTACTTACTGCATAATTAAAAGTTTTTTAAAGAAAAACCGGTTGGGAAGATATTTAGCCAGTGCATTAATCTGTTCAACACTGGTCCTCTGGGCATACACTCTTAATTATTTTGAAAATGATGAAGAGCTTATGTCTGTTTTTTGCTGCCTTGAGCATTTACTGATAGACTGGGCTTTATTAAGCCTTTTAATGTTTATATATTTGCTTGAAGGACGTGCTTTGCGAAAGGATTTTAGACTCATCGCTACAGGCCTTGCGCTTATAGATTCAATTGTTTTTTTTACAAATCCCATAAATCATTTTGTAGGGGAATTTAAAATTTATACCTACGAACATGAAAAATTTGCAATTTTAGAGCCTAAGCTTTTCTATTATTTCCATATAGCAGTCTGCCTTGCCATGATTGCTTTAATGGTCTTTTCCCTTTTACGGAAAATTTTCTCCTACTCCCACTATTACAGACTGCGATATGAAATTATTCTTTGGATTTTATTTATAGTAGTTGTTAGCGACATGGCTTTTGGCTTTAATACCACGGCTTCTTTTAAATATTCAAGATATCTTTACGGAATAGCAGGACTTTTAATATATTTTGCAACCTACGACTACTCACCTCTTAAGCTTATGAAAAACCTTCAGTGGTATGTGGACGATAACATAAGCGATGCAACCATTCTTTACGATAACGAGGATAAGGTTATTAAAGTAAATGATATGGCAAAGCGGCTTTTTGACGAGGAGGCTCTTTCTTCAAAAGAAAATTTATTAAAGATCCTTAACTGCCCGGATAAAGAGGGCAAATATCTGCGTGCCATAAAATCGTATAACTACGAGGTGTTATATAAGCCTGTTTATGATAAGAAAAATTTATATGTTGCCTCTGCCTTCATTTTCCATGATGTAACTGAAAGCACAAGGCAGTTAGAAAGAGAACACGATGCAGCAATATTTGATTCTCTGACAAAGTCTTATAACAGAGTGGGTTTTCTTGAGAAGGCTCCTGAACTTTTAAAGGAACAGAATTCTTTTGGAGACTACGCTGTAATGGTGAGTGGTATATGTAATTTTAAGGGAATTAACGGCTTGTACGGCACGAAGGTGGGGGACCTTGTGTTAAAGGAAATGGCTAAGAAATTACATAACTATCATCATGAATTTCCTATGCTTTACGGCCGTACTGCAGAAGGCAAATTTTCAAGTATTCTTCCTTTTGAATACGTTCATGAAATTGTCAGGGAAACAAGCCATCTTACCATCACGATAGATAAAGGCGTTGAAATACAAGTAGACATATGCCATGGCTTTGTAGTGATGCAGGATATGACAAAGCCGGTTGAATATTATTATGAATTAGCTCTTTTAGCACTTGCAAAATGCAAGGAGCGTGTCAATACGCAGGTTCTTGAATATTCAAAGGGAATGGCCGAGGAGCAAAAGAAAAGGCAGCTTCTTTTGTCTGAAATGCATTATGCCATTGAAAAGCGAGAATTTTTTATTGAATTGCAGCCACAGATTGACTTAACCACAAAGAAGGTGTGCGGAGCGGAAGCGCTTGTACGTTGGAATCATCCGATACTTGGATTAATCCCGCCTAATGATTTTATCCCTTTATTTGAAAGCAATATCTATATTACAAGGCTTGATAAATATGTGTGGGAGGAAGCAGCAAATACAATTGCATATTTTGAAAGAGAACGTTTATATGACGGGCCGATTTCGATAAATGTATCACAGATAGACATCATGCATATGGACGTTGTATCAATACTTGATTCAATCGTGAAAAAATACGAGATTCCGTATAACAAGCTTCATGTGGAAATCACTGAAAGCGCTTGCGTAAATAACAGAGATGTTTTAATTTATACAATGGATGCCTTACGGGAAATGGGCTTCATTGTAGAGATAGATGACTTTGGTTCAGGCTATTCTTCATTAAACGCTTTAATGCATATGCCTTTTGACGTGGTAAAGCTTGACATGGGCTTTATGAGCGAGGATGCTGTAGACAAAAAACGTGAAGTCATCATAAATGCCATGTCCGGCATGATACATGAGCTTGATGCAAAAATCATCGTTGAAGGTGTTGAAACCTTAGACAATGCAGAAAGTGCAATCCACTTTAATGCGGATGTTGCCCAGGGATATCACTACTCCCGTCCCATCGGCATCGAAGAATTCGTTAAATTTGTTAAAGAATTTAACTCAGTCGGAGCCTAAACTCCGACTGAGTTAAACTTCCGGGTAACAAATACCCGTTTTATGTTATAATTATTCTAATGAAATCCCAGCTTAAGAGAATAGTCAGTAATTTAATATTGGTGCTTGGTGTTATTATTGTTACCGAGGCGTTAAGAGGCGTTTCTTTTGATAACAGAGCCATAAAGAAGCTTATGGAATTTGTGTCGGTAAGCCTTTATTTTGCACTGCTTGCATACTGGGGAATTGCCATTATGAAGCGCATCATGCATGAAAGAGTGAGGAGGTATTTGATTGCTTCGGATCTTTTAATGATTTTATGGGTGTTTATCCGTTCTTTAAAGTGGTATGTTATGTATCAGTCTGCATTGTCACATGTTTTAGGATATCTTTATTACGTTCCTTTTCTTGGCATTGTGTACTGCTTTTTCATGGCTTGTGAATGCATTGCAGATTTGGATTTAGATAAATTAAGAAAGCATAGAGCGCTTATTTTTACGTTTTCTTTAGCATTAATGCTGTTTACACTTACAAATGACTTACATAATTTAGTGTGGTTTACAGATGAAAATTCAGGCTCTACAAGGCATAATTACGGGTATTTTATTGTCGCTGCCTGGATTTTTTTGATTATTGTTTTTTCCGTTTTAAGACTTCCCCGTAATGTTGACATAGGAGAGAATAAATTTGATAAAAGAGTACTGGCGCCTTATTTAGTACTTTTAACCGGCGTGCTCTATACAGGATATTCTCTTTTGCTAGAGTCTCTTTCCTTAAGCGTGCATCCTGAATTTACGTCAGGCTTTATTATGCTTGCAGTCGGTATGTTTGAAAGCCTGATTCAGACAGGCATGATTCCTTCAAATACCGACTACACCTGGTGCTTTAACCATTCAACAGCGAAAGTGCGTATTTTGAATAAAAAGGGTGAAACCGTTTACGAATCCTATGAAGCCAGAAGCTTAACCAATATGGAAATTGAGGAAATTTTAAATGAGGGTGTGACTTATCCTGACGAGGATACTGAGCTTGTGTCGGTGCCGATTAAGGGCGGATATGCTGTTTGGGAGCGGGACAATACGGAAATAAACCGCTCTATAAAAAGACTTTCAGTGGCGATTGAATCTGTTAAGGAGGCCAGGGAATCCTTGGAGGAATCAATTAAAATAGAAAAGCGACACCAGGCGATACTTGAACGAAACAGACTCTACGACATTATTTTTTCAAGTCTTTCAGATAAATATGCTTATTTATTAAGGCTAATAGATGCAGCAAAGAGTTTAAAGGGTGAGGAGCTTGAAGGCGCGTTAAGGCTTATTGATATATGCGGCGTTTTTGTCAAAAGAAAAAGTAATTTACTGCTTTTATCTGAAACTAAGCTTGTAAATTTCAATGAGGAATTGATGCTTTGCTTTAAAGAAAGCTTTGATAATTTAAGAGACTGCGGCATAAAGGCTGATTTTCATATAAATAAGGAAATTGAATTAAACGTGCACGAAGCCCTTTATCTGTATTCTGCCTTAGAAACGGTTTTGGAGGAATACCTTGATTCACTTTCATATGTAAGTGCAATTGTTTCAGGTGATGAAAACAGGTGCACTCTGACATTAAGCCTGAGTCTTTCAAAGGCTTTTAACAAAGAAAGTCTTAGAAAAATTAAAGATTTTAATTTTGATTTTGAAGAGGATGATGAAAATAACGAAATAACTCTTTTGTTTTCTTTAAATAAGAAAAATAAGGAGGTGCAAAAACGTGAATCTCCTTGAATTTATTCTTATGTTTTTACTGCTTGACATGGTGCTTTTAAATATTAACCTTGCCATGAATTTTTTTAGAAATAGAAAACTATATAATTTTATCTTATGTATCCTTTTAAATTTATTGTGTATGCCACAGCTTGTGGCCGGGTCTTTAATATGTGAAGGGAAAAAGAATTTTTCTTTTGCAGTAAAAATATGTGAAGCGCCCTTCTTAGCACAAATTATAATTCCGGCTTCAATATTTATATATGCTGTAGCAGGCATTTTTAATGAAGTGAGACTTCACTATACTTCCATTACGAAATCCTCCATTCAGACGGCCTTAAACGAGCTTGACTGCGGGCTTTTATATATGAGAGTTGACGGAAGCATCGTACTTAAAAACCGCAAAATGGAGGAGCTTTCATACTGTCTTACAGGAGAATATTTATATAGCGGCTTCAGGCTATGGAACAGGATTATTTCTTTTGACGAATCAAAAGGAGGACGACGGATTGACTTTACCCAGTGGCCGGCGATTCTTTTTAGTGACGGCACAGTTTACAGCTTTGAAAGAAACTTATTAAAGGATGCAGACCGCGAATACATAGAAATTTTAGCCCGTGATGTTACAAAGACCTATAAAAAGCGGTCGGCTCTGTCAGAGGAAAACAAAAAGCTTATTAAATTAAATTATAAGCTTTCGAGAATGCTAAGAAGTATTTCGGAATCTAAAAATGACGAAGAACTGCTTAATTATAAGATAAGAATCCACGACCAGTTAGGTAACGCAATTTTACGTACAAGGAAAGCCTTAAGGGATAAGGAATTTTCTGATAAAAATATAGAAGAGATTCTTTATGTGTGGAAAAATACAATTAACGCCTTTGAACAGAACGTTTCGGAAAGCAATGTTTTTAAGGAGGAATTAAAGGAAGTATTAAATCAGGCAGAGACGCTTGGCGTCAGTCTTAAAATAGAGGGTGAATTTCCAGGCGAAAACAGGCTTGCGGTAAGAGCATTAAGAGAAGCAATGTATAATTCAATAAGACATGCCTATGCCAATGAAATAAAGGTTGTGTCAAGGTCACTTCCGGACGGATACCACATATACATTTCGGATGACGGTGTGTGTCCGGACATTACAATACACGAAGGCGGAGGCTTAAGCTCTTTAAAAAGAGAGATAGAAGAGGCAGGTGGCTCCATGACCGTAAGTGTATGGAACGGCGTAGAGCTTAGCTTGTTTATTAAGAAAGAGGAAACAGATGAAGAGGGTACTGATAGTTGACGATGCGGTCACAATAAGAACTTTATTTGAAGCGATTATTTCAAAAAGCGAAAAATACGAGCTTGCGGCATCTTTAGAGAATGCAAATGCTGCACTTCCCTTCTGTATGAGAAGTCACGTTGATTTGATTTTAATGGATGTATATACAAAGAATAAAGAAAACGGTCTGGAGGCTGCAAAAGAAATAAAAGAGAAATTTCCGAATATAAAGATAATTATTGCGACCTCACTTCCGGAAGCTTCGTTTTTGGAGAAGGCAAAAGAAGCAGGGTGTGAAAGCTTCTGGTATAAGGAAATGGGTGAAGTGGGATTACTTGATATTTTTGACCGTACTGTAAACGGGGAATCAGTTTATCCGGATTCTACTCCCTCAGTTTCAATTGGCCTTGCCAAAAGCTTAGAATTTACACCTATGGAAATGAAGGTTTTAAGGTGTCTTTGTAACGGTATGCTTAATAAGGAAATTGCGGATGAACTTTTCGTGAGCGAAAATACGGTTAAATTTCATATTAACAATATGCTTCAGAAGGCAGGCTATTCAAACAGGTATCAGCTGGCAATTGATGCGGTTGAACAGAAGCTGATAGTGCCGGGATTTTAACTTAAAATGTAATAACTACCCATTTAGGTAGTTTGGTAAAAATGAAAATTTGATATTCTTAAAGAGGTGTAAAGCACTAAGTAAATTAAGGCGTAGGCCTTTTGGATAATCGAAAGGAGATTTCAAAAAATGGGATTAATTAAAGCTATAGCAGACTCTGCTAAGGGTACACTTTCAGATCAGTGGAAAGAGTTTTTCTATTGCGAAGCAATGGACAAGAGTGTATTGGTTACTAAGGGCATTAAGCGTACAAAGGGTAATAATACAGGCGATGACAACATTATTTCAAGCGGTTCCGGTATTGCGGTTGCAGACGGTCAGTGTATGATTATCGTAGAACAGGGTAAGATCGTTGAAGTTTGTTCAGAACCCGGCGAATTTACCTTTGATGCATCAACAGAACCCACAATCTTTGCAGGTAATTTAGGTGAAAGCATTGTTGCTTCCTTTAAAACAATGGCAAAGAGATTTACATACGGCGGCGACACCGGTAAGGATCAGAGAGTATACTATTTCAATACCAAGGAAATCCTTGATAACAAATTCGGTACTCCCAACCCCGTTCCTTTCCGTGTAGTTGATTCAAAGATCGGTCTTGACCTTGATGTATCCTTAAGATGCTCGGGTGTTTATTCCTACATTATTTCCGATCCCTTACTTTTCTACACAAACGTATGCGGCAATATTCAGAGAGAATACAGAAGAGACGAACTTGACAATACATTAAAGACAGAATTCATTGCGGCATTACAGCCTGCACTTGCAAAGCTTTCTGACATGGAACTTCGTCCTAACCAGATTATTGCACATAACACAGATCTTGCTAACGCTATGCAGGAGGAGCTTTCTTCCAAGTGGTCAGCCTTAAGAGGTATTTCCGTAAGAAGCGTTGCTCTTGGCTCTGTTACACTTCCTGATGAAGACGCAGACATGATTAAGCAGGCTCAGAGAAATGCCATCAACATGAACCCCAACATGGCAGCAGCTACACTTGTAAGCGCTCAGGCAGATGCCATGAAATCAGCAGCTTCAAATGCTAATGGTGCAATGGCAGGCTTTATGGGCATGAACATGGCTGGTAATGCCGGCGGCATGAATGCACAGAGCCTTTTCCAGATGGGTGCTGCACAGCAGACACAGCAGGCAGCTACTCAGCAGACAGCTGTTCAGGGATGGACCTGCTCATGCGGTACAGTTAACCAGGGCAAGTTCTGTATGAACTGTGGCTCAGCAAAGCCCGCAGGCGCTCCTTTATATAAGTGTGATAAGTGCGGCTGGACTCCTGCAGATCCCACAAATCCCCCTAAATTCTGTCCTCAGTGCGGCGATTCCTTCAACGACGCTGACATTCAGTAATTGTAAATTTCTTCCCTCCTCATTTAAGAGGAGGGAATTCTTAATAAGAACAGGAGAGTATTATGGCAGATCTACAGGAATATAAATGTCCCTGTTGCGGTGGCGCTATAGAATTTAATTCTTCCATTCAGAAAATGAAATGTCCTTTCTGTGACACTGAATTTGAAATGGATGCTTTACAGTCCTATGATGAAGTGCTTAAGAATGATGCAACAGATGATTACACCTGGCAGACAACTGCAGGTGAAGAATGGGCAGAGGGCGAAACTGACGGCATGCGCAGTTACGTATGTAAGTCCTGCGGCGGAGAAATCATCGGTGATGCAAATACCGCAGCTACCGAATGTCCTTACTGCGGCAACCCTATTGTAATGATGGGGCAGTTTTCAGGCACCTTAAAGCCTGATTTTGTAATTCCCTTTAAGCTTGATAAGGATGCAGCAGTTAAGAAATTCGAAAAGCATTTACAGGGTAAGAAGCTTCTTCCCAAGGCTTTCAGAAATTCACATCATTTGGAGGAAATCAAAGGCATTTACGTACCCTACTGGCTTTTTGACACAGATGTGGATGCAAGAATCAGATATAAGGCTACAAAGGTCTCAAGATGGGAAGACTCCAGGTTTAAATATACCCGTACGGATTATTTCAACGTATTGAGAGCCGGTAAAATCGGTTTTGAAAAGGTGCCTGTAGACGGTTCCTCAAAGATGGACGATACCTTAATGGAATCTCTTGAACCCTATAAATTCAAGGAGGCAACTCCCTTCCAGTCAGCTTATCTTGCAGGCTATGTGGCAGATAAATATGACGTGGATGCAGAGGCTTCCGTTGCAAGAGCCAATGAGAAAGTTAAAAATTCAACCCTTTCAGCCTTTGCGGCAACTGTTGAGGGTTATGATTCGGTCACTCTTGACAACAGCTCCTTACAGCTTAAAAACGGTACTGCAAAATATGCGTTATACCCTGCATGGATTTTAAACACCACCTGGAACGGCCAGAAATTTGTATTCGCCATGAATGGCCAGACAGGTAAATTTGTAGGAAACCTTCCTATGGATAAAAAGTTATACTGGAAATTTTTCTTTAAATATGCAGGAATCAGTGCAGCAATTGCGTTCATTGCACAGATTATCATACATTTTGTATAGGAGGTGGCATAAATGAACGTATTATTACAGATTTTTCTTTTGCTGGAGGTTGCTTACGAGCCTATTAATAACTCTACAGCTACAGGTGATTTGGCAAGCTGGCTTTTGAAAATTGTAATTGCTTCAATTGTGGCAGGTATTATAATTGGATTAATAGGCGTTACAAGATTAAAGAGTCAGCTGACAAGCGTATTTAAAAATGATTCTGCGGCAGACTACACTAAAGAAAACAGCTTTAAGGTAGAACAGAGAAAAGAAATCTTCCTTTATTCGAAGACAGAAAAGGAAGAAAAGCCAAAAGACAATAACAGTCAGCAATAAAAATACTTTAGGAACGTGCAGCGTAAGACTGCGCGTTCTTTTTTTACATATAAGGAATTGCGATGCAATTCCTTATATGTAAAAAAAGCACTACGTGCCACTGATACGCACTCGCGAAAAAGGAATATGTCGCCTTAGCGACCGCGCTCGGCGTTAGACTTTCGCAAGCGAAAGGAATATGCCGCTGTAGAGGCCGGCTGCAGGATAAGAATCCTGCAAGCGAAGGTCTTTTACGTATTGACGTTTAGCCTTAAAAAAGGTAGGATAATAAGGACGTTTTATAAAAGCGCTAAGGCGCATGGAGGAAATATGACACAGTCCAGAACACATAACTGTAATGAGTTAAGAATTGAAAATGTGGGCGAAAAGGTAGTGCTTACAGGCTGGTATGAAAATATCCGTCGTGTATCCAAAAACCTTGGCTTTGTAGTATTGAGAGATTTTTACGGTACTACACAGATCGTTCCGGAAACAGAAGAAATGATGGAAACATTCTTATCGGTTAACTGCGAGTCAACCCTTATGGTTGAAGGTACCGTTAGAGAACGCTCCAGCAAAAACAATAAAATTCCTACAGGAGATATCGAAGTAGTGCCCAAAAAGGTTACGGTGCTGGGTAAATGCATTTACAACGAGCTTCCCTTTGAAATCAACCGTTCCAAGGAAGCAGATGAAAACACAAGACTTAAATACAGATACCTTGATTTACGTAATCCTGAAGTAAAGAGAAAAATCGTATTAAGATCCAATATAGTGGCAGATTTAAGAAGGTCCATGATGGAACATGACTTTCTTGAAATTACCACTCCTATTTTAACCGCTTCAAGTCCCGAGGGCGCAAGAGACTATCTTGTACCAAGCCGTAACCATCCCGGAAAGTTTTACGCCCTTCCTCAGGCTCCACAGCAGTTTAAACAGCTGCTTATGACCTCAGGCTTTGACCGTTATTTCCAGATTGCTCCCTGCTTTAGAGACGAGGATGCAAGAGCTGACCGTTCACCCGGTGAATTCTATCAGCTTGATATGGAAATGGCTTTTGCCACTCAGGAAGACGTATTTGCGGTTATTGAGGATGTACTTCCTCCTATCTTTGAAAAATACGGCACCTACAACATTGCTTCCAAGGCTCCCTTTACAAGAATTGCTTATAACGATGCAATGGAAATGTATGGTTCAGATAAGCCTGACCTTCGTATAAAGCTTCACGTTGATGATGTAACGGCTTTACTTTCGGACTGCGGCTTTGAACCCTTTGCAGGCAACGTTGTAAAGGCTGTTAAAATCGATAGCTTTACAAATACCCGTAAGGAAATCGATGCAATGTGCGACGAAGTATTTGTAACCACCGCCAATAAGGCTTATTGGTTTAAGGTTGATGAAAACGGTGAAATTGTAGGCGGTATTGCTAAATTCTTACAGGAAAAGAAGGATGATATTATCAAGGCACTTGAATTAAAGAGCGGCGATTTTGTTGCTGTATGTGCAGGCAAGAAGCTTGCAGCCCAGAAAACAGCCGGCGCCATTATCAAGACCTTCGGCAGCAAAATCGATCACTGTATCGACAGAGAAAGATATGAATTCTGCTGGATTGTAGATTTCCCTATGTATGAAATCGGTGAAGAAAGCGGAGAAATAGAATTCTGCCACAATCCTTTCTCAATGCCTCAGGGCGGTATGGATGCTTTATTACATGAGGATCCTCTTACCATCAATGCATATCAGTACGACCTTGTATGTAACGGTATTGAATTATCTTCAGGTGCCGTAAGAAACCACAATCCTGAAATCATGGTTAAGGCTTTTGAAATCGTAGGACTTGGTGAAGAAGACGTTAAGGCTAAATTTCCTGCCATGTACAACGCATTCTGCTACGGAGCTCCTCCGCATGCAGGTATTGCACCCGGTGTAGACCGTATGGTAATGCTTCTTACAGGGGATGCTACTATCAGAGAGATTATTCCTTTCCCTATGAACAAGAACGCTCAGGACTTAATGATGGGTTCACCTTCAGAAGTAGAACAAAAGCAGCTTGACGATGTACATATTAAAATTGTAATGCCGGAAAAGAAAGACTGATAAAAAATGTTTTCCTATACGATAAAAAAGCTCCGCATTTAAAATGCGGAGCTTTAAATTATTTAAGCTTAACATTCATATAGGCAATGATTTCCTCAACACACTTTTCAAAGCCAAGCTTTGAAGAATCAAGACATAAGTCATAATTTCTTGCATCGGTCCATTCACGCCCCGTGTGTGTCTTGTAATATTCGGCACGGCTTTTATCAATTTTAGCGATGTATTTTTCAAGCTCTTTATTACTCATGGAATGCTTTTTAGAAGCCTGTTCCATAAGAAAATCCTGAGGAGCATGCACGAATACGCTTATTACATCTTTTCTGTCCCTTAAAATGTAATCTGCAGCACGGCCGATAATAATGCAGGATTCCCTGTCTGCAAGGTCTCTGATTATTTTTGCCTGATAATTAAAAAGGTTTTCTTCAGAAGTAAACTGGCTGCTGGAAGGAGAGAGTACCTCACCGCCATAGTTTTTCTTTTTAAAGGCTTTAAACAACCCCTTTGACTGTTCATCTGCATTGGCAAACAATGCTTCATTGATGCCACTTTCCTCTGAAGCCTTTCTGATAAGGTCCTTATCGTAGTATTCAACGTTAAGTTTCTTTGCCAGCATCTGTCCAACGGTACGACCGCCTGAGCCATACTGACGAGCAATAGTGATGACGAATTTCTCCATAAAACGCCTCCTTATTCTCCTAAATAAGCCTTCTTTATTGCATCGTTATTCATTAATTCTTTTGCATCACCTTCAAGCACTATGTTGCCTGTTTCAAGCACGTAGGCTCTGTCTGCGATCGAAAGCGCTTTCTTGGCATTCTGTTCTACAAGTAAAACAGTTGTGCCCTGTGCACTTACCTCTTTTATTATATCAAATATTTCATTAACGAAAATAGGGGAAAGCCCCATTGAGGGTTCATCCATTAAAATAATTGAAGGATGACTCATTAATGCTCGTCCCATGGCAAGCATCTGCTGCTCACCTCCGGAGAGTGTACCTGCAAGCTGATTTTTTCTTTCTGCAAGTCTTGGGAAACGCTTATAAACCATATCAAGGGTTTCTTCGATTTCCTTTTTGTCTTTTCTTGTGTAGGCCCCCATCTTTAAATTCTGTAATACGGTAAGCTCCTGGAAAACTCTGCGGCCTTCGGGAACGTGTGCCATACCCATGGATACGATTTTAAAGCCGGGCACCTTTGTAATATCTTTTCCTTCGAAGGAAACAGTGCCTTCTGAAGGAGTAATAAGACCGCTTACTGTGTGCAGGATTGTGGTCTTGCCGGCGCCGTTAGCACCGATTAAAGCGATAACCTCGCCTTTATTTACTTCAAAGTCAATGCCCTTTATGGCCTCGATAACGCCGTAATGAACATGTAAATTTTTTACTTCTAACATTGCCATAGTGATTATTCTCCTAAGTATGCGGTAATAACCTCAGGGTTATTAAGTACTTCGCTTGTGGGACCTTCTGCAAGCACGTGACCAAAGTTTAGAACAGTTAAGCGTTCGCATATACCGGATACCAACTTCATATCATGCTCAATTAAAAGGATTGTAATGTTAAATTCCTTACGTATGAAGGAGATGGTGTCCATAAGCTCCTTGGTTTCATTGGGGTTCATACCTGCAGCGGGCTCGTCTAAAAGTAAGAGCTTTGGATTGGTGGCAAGAGCTCTTGCAATTTCAAGCTTACGCTGTTTACCGTAGGGAAGCTGTGAAGCCTTTAAGCCGGCATAGGAATCAAGGTCGAATACCTTAAGTAATTCCATTGCCTTTTCATTCATTTTCTTTTCCACCTTGAAATACTTGGGAAGTCTTAAAATAGCCGTGAGAGTAGAGTATTCGTAGAGATTGTGAAGACCTACCTTTACGTTGTCTAAAACCGTTAATTCCTTAAATAAGCGGATATTCTGAAAGGTTCTTGCGATACCTTCTTTGTTTATATCCATTGTTTTTTTGCCGGTGATATCTTTACCGTCAAGCTTAATGATACCTTCATTGGGCTTATACACGCCTGTTAAAAGATTGAAGGCTGTAGTTTTACCGGCACCGTTAGGACCGATAAGTCCGTAAAGCTCACCTTCGTTAATGGTGATTGAAAAGTCGTCTACGGCCTTTAAACCGCCAAAGGAGATTGAAAGGTTATTAACCTCAAGCATGGGTTTACTCATTGTCGCTTACCTCCTTATTTGAATTTTTCTTTTTTGAGAAGCTTAATTTTGATATCAGCTTATTCCTAAAGTCCTTTGCACCGGGGGCCCAGTTAAAGAGCATCATTACGATAAGCACCACTGCATAGATGAGCATACGGTAGTCGTTTAAGAAACGAAGCTTTTCAGGAAGTATTACAAGAATAACCGTTGCTATAATGGAGCCTCTTATATTACCGATACCGCCTAATACCACATATACAAGAATCATGATTGACATGTTGTAACCGAAATTCTTGCTGGTGGAGGTAAGAGTGGAAAGTGAATTAGCATAAACCGCACCTGCAACGCCTGCTAAAGAAGCTGAAATTGTAAAGGCTAAAAGCTTATAATCAGTAACGTTAATACCGGTTGCTTCAGCAGCGATTTTGTTGTCCCTTATCGCCATAACCACACGTCCTGTACGGGAATTTATAAAATTAAGTACAATTATAAGTGTAATAATTACTAAAATAATGCTTAAGGTAAAATTTGCAATTGATGAAAGACCTGTAATACCAAGAGGCCCTGATATAATCATTTTGCCGTCTGCTTCAAGACCTAAAGAAGCCTGATCCGTTAAGGAAACATGTACACCCTTTGAATCAATGCCTACATAGAGGGCAGCACAGATGTTTTTAATAATTTCACCGAAAGCTAGGGTGACGATTGCAAGGTAGTCACCTTTAAGTCTTAATACCGGAATACCGATTAAGAAACCGAAAAGTGCTGCAACAATTGCACCTGCTATTACACAGATAAAGAAAAGTAAGGGCTTAACGGCAATTGAAGTGCCTAATGTCTTACAGAGAATGCCGCTTGTAAAAGCACCAAGACACATAAAGCCTGCATGCCCTAAACTCAATTCGCCTAAAATACCAACGGTTAAATTAAGAGAAACGGACATTATTACGTAATAACAGAACTGTACCAAAAGGCCCTTTGTGGAATTAGACATAATTCCCGTAGAAGCCATTATCTGACAGAGTACATAGCCTAAAATAACGATTGCGTAGGTAATAAAGTTATTTTTGAAGGCGGAATCATTTTTGAATTTATCCTTTAAATTATTCATGACGTACCTCCTCATACCTTTTCCATTATCTTCTTGCCAAGTAGGCCAGTAGGCTTAACTGAAAGAACGATAATCAATACAGCAAAAACGATTGCATCGGATAACTGTGTGGAAACATAGCCCTTTGCAAGGTTTTCAATAACACCGAGCAGGATACCTCCGATTAAAGCGCCGGGAATGGAGCCGATACCTCCAAACACCGCAGCCACGAAGGCCTTGATGCCGGGCATGGAACCTGTGTAGGCGCTCAAGGAAGGGTAAGCAGAGCATAAGAGCACGCCTGCAACAGCAGCAAGACCGGAGCCGATTGCAAAGGTTAAAGCAATGGTGCCGTTTACGTTGATGCCCATTAACTGAGCTGCACCCTTATCTTCGGATACTGCAAGCATTGCCTGACCTGCTTTTGTTTTGTTAACAAAGAGCGTAAGAGCGACCATTATTAAAATACATAATATAATGGTGACGATGGTCTCTCCTGAAATAATAATCTGATTATTAAAAAGCTTGACGGGCTCTAAAGTAACCACAGACTTAAATACCTTAGGGCTTGCTCCGAAAATAAGTAAAGCAAGATTCTGCAAAAGGTAGCTGACACCGATTGCGGTAATTAACACCGCCAGAGGAGAGCCGGCATTTCTTAAGGGCTTGTAAGCGATTCTTTCGATTGTAATACCAAGAAGCGTGCATACCACAATTGCCACAAGTACGGCAATAAGCGGATTTACACCGAATGAAGTAATGAAAATAAATGCAACATAGGCGCCCACCATAATAACGTCGCCATGTGCGAAATTAAGCATCTTGGCAATACCGTATACCATTGTGTATCCAAGAGCTATGATGGCATATACGCTTCCTAAGCTTATGCCGTTAATTAAGTTGGATAAAAAACTCATAACTAAAATCCTTCTTTAGAAAACTAAGTGTATAGACTAACTTATGTATTTTACCACATAACTTTATTAATTTAAAGTTTAAAATTAAATTGCTGAAAGCCCGTTTAAAATTAAATTGCGGGAAGTCTTTAGACTCCCCGCAATTTTGGGATAAGATAATCAAAAATCAAATGATTACTGTAAGATTTCGTACTGGCCGTTCTTGATTTCTACTACGATAGGAGCTTTGTTAGGCTCGCCATCAGCACCCCAGGTGATGTCTGTGCCGGTAATACCTGAATAAGTAATCTGAGTCATAGAAGTCTTTAAGGCATCACAAATTTCAGAAGCTGAATTTGAAGGTGTTACATTAGCCTTTTCACAAGCAGCCTTAATGATGTAGATTGCATCGTAAGCATCAGCAGCAAACTGATTGGGGGTTTCACCAAACTTTTCAACATACTTTGCTACGAAAGAAGCTGTCTTTTCTTCGGTAGAGGTTGCCGAGAAGGGTGTTAAAAGAAGAACGCCTTCTGCAAGGGAATCATCGAAACCGTCAAGACCTAAAAGTCCGTCAAGACCGTCACAACCAAAGAAGTTAACCTCGATACCCTTCTGTGCTGCCTGAGTAAGAATTAAGGAAGCTGCCTGATAGTAAATAGGAAGGAATACAAGGTCTGCCTTTGCGTCTACAGCTGCCTGTAACTGGGTTGTGAAGTCTGTAGCTGTATCATCTGTGAAGGCCTCTGTTGCAACTACTTCAAAGCCCTGGTTGGCACTTTCAGCAACGAAGTTATCCTTAATACCTGAAGAATAAGAATCAGAGCTGTTGAAGATAACAGCTACCTTTGTAGCAAGGTTGTGTGAACCGATGTACTGAGCAGAAGCTGTACCCTGGTTAGGATCCGAGAAGCATACTCTGAAGGCATTGTCGTAGGCAATAGCTTCTGTAGCAGTACCTGAAGGTGTAATCTGGAAAATGTTGTCTGTGTGTGTCTTGTCTACAACTGCGATACAGGGAGTGGAAGTAACTGTACCCATAAGAATCTGCATGTTCCAGTCAAGTAATGTGTTGTAAGCGTTAACTGCCTTTTCAGCGTCGTGCTCGTCATCTGCAAAATTGAATTCAATCTGGCAACCATTGATGCCGCCTGCTGCGTTGATTTCGTCAACTGCAATCTGGGCACCGTTCATAACTGCCTGGCCGTATACTGCAGCACCGCCGGTGATAGGGCCTATGCCGCCGATTTTAAATGCCGATGAATCTGAAGCCTGACTTCCGCATCCTGCCATTGTGCCGGCTGCCATTGCTAAAGTCAGTACAAGAGCTGTTACTTTTGTAAATTTCTTCATAACTTTTCCTCCGAAAATATATTGGGGATTATCCCCGGTAAATGTTTTTAGTACCTTCGCATTTAAATTTTTAGTACCTTTAGTCACGTACTATAAACTATAAAAAGCACTTTGTCAAGG
Source organism: Lachnospiraceae bacterium (assembly GCA_963643225.1). Lineage (GTDB taxonomy): Bacteria > Bacillota > Clostridia > Lachnospirales > Lachnospiraceae > UBA1258. The sequence continues at coordinate 6,742 of CAVIIX010000021.1, read as the reverse complement.
TAAAGTTTTACATTATGACAGTTTTTTTCTTTAAAGCGTGACACTGTCGTGCTTTAAAATTTTAAAATTTTGCAGAAACGAAGGGCTTTTAGAGCACTTGATATAATTTTAAAAGATTATTATAATTAAGAAGTAAAAGGAAAAAATGACGGAGCTTTTTAAATTATGAAGAAAAAGTTTAATAACTGGAAGTATTTGGGCCTCTCAAAAGAAACACTTTTAGCCTTTGCCGACAGAGTTGCTTTTGATAATTTGAGAATTCTCTATGTGGAATGCCTTGTACTTGGAGTGCTTACCTTTGTATCCTCTGCACTTTTGATGTTTTTTAATTATAATCTGGTAAAAAACATTGTGCTGGTGTCTACTTCTGCTGCGTGCTTTTTAATAACATATATTTCAAATGATTTAAAAAAGAACGGTTCAGACAAATTGTCACGCACTGTAGACAATATAATTTTTATATTTGAAATCATCTTTTATCTGATGGTAACCTTTATCGGCACCTATTACACCAGCAATTACGCAGCCTTAATGGTAGGGGCTGTTTTAATCACTCAGGTTTCTTTTGATTTAACACCCGTAAAAAATTTATGCCTTTTATTAATGGGAAATATAATTTTCTTTACAACAGGCTTTATATTTAAAGACCATTCGGTTTTAATGTTTGATGCCTTTAATATAGGAACATCCTCGGTTATGGCTTTAATAATTTCCTGGAAAAAGGCCCGCACAAAATACGAACACGAGGAATCCATTGAATTAATAGAAAGAAATAATTCACAGTTATATTTGTCAAGCTGTACGGATCCCTTAACCGGTCTTTTAAATCGTCGCAATGCTTTTGACAAGCTTGAAGTAATGGCGGCCAGAGCAAGCATTCTAAATAAGGAAATAGTCTGCATGATTATGGATCTTGACTATTTTAAACGCTTTAACGATACCTATGGTCATCCGGAAGGGGATAAGCTTTTGGAAAATCTTGGCAGTCTCCTTTGTACTGTAAATGAAAAATACGATATTACGATTTCACGTATCGGCGGTGAAGAATTTATGGCATTCTGGATTTTAAATCCGGATATTTCGCCACGTTATGTAGCAGAGGAAATAAGAGCATCCGTTAAACAGCTTCCTCACCCCGAAAGCGACAAGGGACTTTTTTCAACCGTAAGTATAGGTATTTACATGAACGCGGCAGGGGCAGAGGATACTGCCTCAAAGCTTTATTCAAATGCCGACAGAGCTGTATATGAAGCCAAAAGAAAAGGCAGAGACAGAGTTGAAATGTACGATAATTCAATAGAAGAGTAGGCGTCAAATGTCAAATGTTTATGCTTTGATTATTACAATTATATATATTGCGGATATCTTGCTTTTTGTACCAAAATACACAAGATGTAAATATGACCACACTCCAAGGGCAAGAAAGCTTGTGTGGAAGGGTGTGTGCATAGGACTTCCCTATTTGATTTTGCTGTTTGGCACATCCTTAAAATCCCTTGAAGGAACGGTTACCTATGTAAACTGGATTTTAGTTCTGGCTATGACCTTCTGTGCCTTCGGCGACATTATACTTGAAATTAAATTCATACGGGGCGGTGCACTTTTTTTTATTGGTCACATTATTTACGTATTTGCCCTTTTTGAGCTTAACGGAAGTATTTCCTATGTTTCTTTGGCGGTATATGCCGTAATGGTGGGAACCGGAACATTGCTTACAAAGACAAAACTTTCTAAAAAATACAGGACCTTACTTGTAGCCTACAATCTTGCCATAAGCGGTTCCTTTGCATTAGCGGTTCCGTTAATTTTAACGGGTAGTCCGGCCCTTGTGCTGTTAGGAACCGGCGCCTGTTTCTTAGTAATATCTGACTGGCTTCTTGCCAGAAACAAAGCCTGTGGCAGTACCTTTTCATGGTCCTTAATTTCCCTGTTATTTTACTTTGGAGGCCAGATATTAATTTCCACATATCCATTTTTAATGTGACAGCCACATCTTTATAGGTAGGTCTTGACATAGAATAGCCCTAATGCTAAAATTCTAAATCAATGGTTTAAACTACTAAAGTGTTAAGAAAGGTAAGATAACAGTGGAAAAGAAGATTATGCTTGGTAATGCCGCAATCGCACGCGGTGCATATGAAGCAGGTGTAAAGGTTTCGGCTGCATATCCCGGTACTCCCAGTACTGAAATCAGTGAAAACCTTGTTAATTACAAAGAAATTTACTGTGAATGGAGCCCTAATGAAAAGGTTGCCTGTGAAGTGGCAATCGGTGCCTCCATGTCAGGCGTACGTTCAATGTGTTCTATGAAGCATGTTGGATTAAATGTGGCAAGTGACCCATTATATACCGTTTCCTATATCGGAGTTAACGGTGGTATGGTGCTTGTTGTGGCAGACGATCCCGGTCTTTATTCCTCGCAAAACGAGCAGGATACAAGAATGATTGCAAGAGCTGCAATGGTGCCGGTTATCGAGCCTTCCGATTCTCAGGAAGCTAAGGACTATATCAAGCTTGCTTTTGAATTATCAGAAAAATACGATACTCCCATTATTATGCGCACAACTACCCGTTTGGGACATTCCCAGGGTCTTGTCACATTGGAAGACAGAGTAGAGCCTGTAGATAAGCCCTACGAAAGAAATGCAGCTAAAAACGTTATGATGCCAGGTATGGCAAAGCAGCGTCATATATATGTAGAAAAGCGCCTTAAGGAAATGGAAAAGGATGCGTCATTAATGTCCATTAACAGAATGGAAATGGGTGATACAAAGCTTGGCTTTATTACTTCCGGTATTGCATATCAGTATGTTAAGGAAGTATGTCCCAAGGCTTCTGTATTAAAGCTTGGTTTATTAAACCCTCTTCCTAAGGCTTTAATTAAGGAATTTGCATCAAAGGTAGATAAGCTTTATATTTTTGAAGAACTTGAGCCTGTTATCGAAGAACAGGTTAAGGCTATGGGTATTGAATGTATAGGTAAGGAAGTATTTACCGTACAGGGAGAATATTCAGCCAACATGTTAAGAAAGGTTTTATTTAATGAAGAGTCAAAGGTGAAGGCCTCTGATGTGCCTGCACGTCCTCCGATTCTCTGCCCCGGCTGCCCTCACAGAAGTGTATATACAGCTTTAAAGAATTTAAAGCTTCATGCGGCAGGCGATATCGGATGCTACACACTTGGTGCTGTTGCTCCTCTTAATGTAGTAGATACAGCAGTTTGTATGGGTTCTTCCATTTCCACACTTCACGGTATGGAGAAGGCTAAGGGAAGCGAATATGTAAAGAACTGGGTTGCTGTTATCGGCGATTCAACCTTCTTACATACCGGTGTTAACTCCCTTATGAACATGGTTTATAATAAAGCAACCGGTACGGTTATGATTTTGGATAATTCCACTACCGGTATGACAGGTCATCAGGATCATGCCGCTACAGGCAAGACCTTAATGGGTGAGCCCACCTATGCTATCGATATTTACAACCTTTGCAAGGCTATGGGTATCGATAATGTAGTAGAGGTTTCTTCCTTCGACCAGGATAAGCTTAAAAAAGTTATTAAAGAAGAAACACAGCGTGATGCGGTTTCTGTTATTATATGCAAGGCTCCATGTGCATTACTTAAGGGTCAGAAATTTCCTAATGTATGTAAGCCCTTACCTGAAAAGTGTAAGAAGTGCGGTGCCTGCTTAAAGCCCGGTTGTCCCGCTCTTACAAAGAACGAGGATGGCACTATTTCAATTGATGCAACAATGTGTAACGGCTGCGGTCTGTGCAGGCAGATGTGTAAGTTCGACGCCATTGACTGCGTGGAAAGGTAGGGTCATTATGGAAACAAAGAATATTATGATAGTTGGTGTAGGCGGTCAGGGAACCTTGCTTACAAGCCGTATTTTAGGAGGTATAATGCTTTCTGCAGGCTATGACGTTAAGCTTTCAGAGGTACACGGCATGGCGCAGAGAGGCGGCTCGGTAGTTACCTTCGTAAGATATGGTGAGAACGTAGCAGAGCCTATCGTAGAAGAAGGCCAGGCAGACGTACTTATTGCATTTGAAAGACTTGAAGCAATGCGCTATAAGCAGTTTCTTAAAAAGGACGGAGTTTTAATTGTAAACGATCAAAGAATCGATCCAATGCCCGTTGTAACAGGAGCTGCAAAATATCCTGAAAACATTATTGAAGAGCTTTCAAAGGAATATAAGGTTTATTCAATTGATGCTCAGTCAGAAGCCTTAAAGCTTGGTAATTCAAAGGTATTTAACATTATCGTACTCGGTATGGCTGCCAAGCACATGGACTTTAAGAAGGAAGAATGGCTTAAGGTAATTGAAGAAACCGTTCCTGCCAAGACAATTGACATTAACAAAGAAGCTTTCATTAAAGGATTCGAATTTTAGATCCCAGGCAGGGATTTAATCAGGGATTCCTTGCTTGGGTGGATGCGTGTCCCGCAACAACCATAAAGAAAGCGAGAATTAAAAATGAATAAAATTTGGAATGAAGCAAAAGAATGCATGTCAAGAGACGAGATGGCAACCCTTCAGGGAAAGCGTCTCGTAAAGCAGGTAAATTACGTTTATCATAACGTTGAATATTACCGTAAAAAAATGCAGCAGGCAGGTCTTGAACCAGGTGATATAAAGGGACTTGAGGATTTAACAAAGCTTCCCTACACCACCAAGGACGACTTAAGAGATACCTATCCCTTCGGTCTTTTTGCAGCACCTCAGTCTGAAATCGTAAGAATTCATGCCTCTTCCGGCACCACCGGTAAGGCTACGGTTGTGGGATATACCCGCCATGACATAGAAATCTGGGCTGAATGTGTATCAAGAGCTTTAACTCAGTGCGGCCTTGGCAAAAACGACATTGTGCAGGTGGCCTACGGGTACGGTCTCTTTACCGGCGGTCTTGGAGCGCATTACGGCGTTGAAAACGTCGGCGCAACTGTTGTACCTATGTCTACAGGCAACACAAAGAAGCTCATCACCATGATGAAGGACTTTGGCGCTACAGGCATTATGTGTACACCTTCCTATTTGCTTCACATAACAGAAGTCTTAAACGAAACAGGCGAAATCAATAACATTAAATTAAAAACCGCCATTTGTGGTGCTGAACCCTGGACCGAAAACATGCGTCGTGAAATCGAAGCAAAGCTTCACATAAACTGTCACGATATTTACGGGCTTTCGGAAATTATGGGTCCGGGCGTTGCCTGCGATTGTGAATTCCACAGAGGTCTTCACATTCAGGAGGATCACTTCCTTCCTGAAATCATTTCAGCTAAAACCTTAGAGCCCGTTTCAGACGGAGAACTCGGCGAGCTTGTATTTACAACGCTTACAAAAGAGGGCATTCCTCTTATCAGATATCGTACAAAGGATTTAACCTCCATCGACAGAACACCCTGCGAATGCGGCCGTACTACCGCAAGACTTGCCAGATTTAAGGGCCGTTCCGATGACATGCTGATATTAAGAGGGGTTAACGTATTCCCTTCGCAGATTGAGTCGGCTTTACTTGAAATGGACGGCATTCTTCCTCATTATATGATTATTGTGGACAGAGTAAATAATCTTGACACAATAGAAGTACAGGTGGAAGTGGAAGAGAGATTTTTCTCAGACGAAATCAAAGAGCTTGAAAAGCTTACAAAGAAGATTGAAGGCACCATTAAAGTTGCCATCGGTCTTGCGGTTAAGGTAAAGCTTGTAGAGCCTAAGACCTTAGAAAGAGTAGACGGAAAGAGCGTCCACGTAATAGACAAGAGAGTATTTGAATAAACAGGGGAGGATTGCATATGTTTATTAAACAGGTTTCTGTTTTTCTTGAAAACAGTGCCGGACGTTTGGAATCAGCGCTTCAGGTACTGACCAATGAAAATATCAATATCGTGTCTTTAAGCCTTGCAGATACTTCCGATTACGGTATGCTGCGCATGATAGTGTCTGACGCAGATGCTGCCAAAGAAAAACTTAAGGTAGCCGGACTTTCAGCTCACTTAACGGATGTGCTTGCTATCAAGCTTCCACACACCGTTGGCTCCCTTCAGAAGGTTTTATCAGAAATCTCATCTGAAGGCATTAACATTGAATATATGTATGCACTTTCCACCAAAGACGAAAATGCCTGCATAGTAATCAAGCCTTCCGACAAAGAAAAATGCCATGAGGCTCTTAAGGGAAAAGGCTTTAACTTTGTTACAACAGAAGAAGTAAAGAATTTCTAAAACGCATCATTGGCATAATTGCAACGCAATTTATAAAAGCTCAAGAAAACCCACTGCCTTTAGGCAGTGGGTTTTCTTGAACGAGGTGCTTTGTTACAAGCTAAGTACCTCGTAAGGCACGTAGTGCCGCTTTTATATGAGCAAGTAGCGAAGCGGATTGCGAATATCATTGACAAAAGCTCAAGAAAACCCACTGCCTTTAGGCAGTGGGTTTTCTTGAACGAGGTGCTTTGTTACAAGCTAAGTACCTCGTAAGGCACGTAGTGCCGCTTTTATATGAGCAAGTAGCGAAGCGGATTGCGAATATCATTGACAAAAGCTCAAGAAAACCCACTGCCTTTAGGCAGTGGGTTTTCTTGAACGAGGTGCTTTGTTACAAGCTAAGTACCTCGTAAGGCACGTAGTGCCGCTTTTATATGAGCAAGTAGCGAAGCGGATTGCGAATATCATTGACAAAAGCTCAAGAAAACCCACTGCCTTTAGGCAGTGGGTTTTCTTGAACGAGGTGC
>CAVIIX010000020.1:0-32626 GCA_963643225.1 Lachnospiraceae bacterium | reverse complement strand
CATCGAAAGCCAAGGTTAATGGTTACAAATTTACAAGGCTCCTCCCACCTCCCAAGGGAAGTGGGAGGAGCCTATGACAAACGAAAGGATTTTTTATGAAAAAGCATTTATTGATTTCTTTAATACTCTTCACTCTTTTAGGCTGCGGCTGTAAGGATAATACTTTATCTGCCACTACAGAGCCTGTTACCACACAGGAAGACATTTCAGCAAAAGAAAACGTTACATCTGATGATGCCGCAAAAGAAAATACTTCTGTAAATAAAGATAAAGCTTCTGATATTAACAAAGAAACTAACAGACAGGAAATTAAAAAAGCAAAAAGCCCGATGCAGGGTGAATTAAGTCCCCTTCATGTTGACGGCGTAAGCCTTGCAACAGAGGATGGCACAAAGATTCAGTTAAAGGGTTTAAGCACCCATGGTATTGCATGGTTTCCTTCTTATATAAATAAGAATCTTTTTACGGAATTTAAAGAATCCTGGAACTGTAACATTTTGCGTCTTGCCATGTATACAGATGAAAACGGCGGATATTGTAACGGCGGCGATAAAAACAATCTTTTAAAGCTCATTGATGACGGTGTGAATTTCTGTACGGAATTGAATATGTACGTTATCATCGACTGGCACATTTTATCTGATGGAAATCCCAACACTCACAAAAGCGACGCCAAGGATTTCTTTGAAACCGTTTCAAAAAAATATGCCGAAAATGTAAATGTGATTTACGAAATCTGTAACGAACCAAACGGCGGTACTTCCTGGAAGGATATAAAGTCTTATGCACTTGAGATAATTCCGATAATCAGAAACAATGACCCAGACGCTGTAATTATCGTGGGCACTCCCACCTGGTCACAGGAAGTAGACAAGGCTGCTGCCGACCCCATTACAGAATATGACAATATAATGTACGCCCTTCACTTTTATGCAGACACTCACAGAGATTCTTTAAGAAGCACCATGGAAAACGCCCTAAAGAAGGGTCTTCCGTTATTTGTAACAGAATACGGTATCTGTGATGCTTCTGGCTCAGGTGCAATCAATGCATCGGAAGCAGGCAAATGGATGGAACTTCTAAATTCTTATAATATAAGCTCCTGTGCCTGGAATATTTCCAACAAATCAGAGACAAGTTCCATATTTAAAGATTCCTGTAATAAAGCCTACGGCTTTACGGATTCCGATTTAAGTGATTCGGGAAAATGGCTTTACGAAATGCTTACAGGAAAAACCACCTATGAAGCTATTGCTGTTACTTCAAAAGAAAATACAGAAACACAAAGTGAAAATAACAACGCACAAAAAAATACCGCAAGTGAAGCAGTTTCTTCACAAAGCGGTATTGTATCAGCTGTTTTAACGCCTTCAAATTCCTGGGACAGTGACGGAAAAACCTTCACCCAGTATTCGATAACTATTACAAACAATAATTCCTATAAGGTTGATTCCTGGACAGCAGATATTTCCTTTGATTCAAACATCGAAGTATCCCAAGGGTGGTGCTGCAGGTTTTCGGTTGATGGAAATACTCTTCATTTATCAAATGAAGACTATAACGGTTCAATTGAAGCCGGAGCATCAATTCAGGATCCGGGAATAATTATTGCAAAATAATTATTCTTCACCGATTACTATGATTTTCTTTTTACGTAAATAAATATAATAAATTAAAGATATTGTAATACCAAACATCGTAGCAAGAGGCGCTGCCAGACCTACACCGGTCAGGGTAGCGTTTTCTTTTATGCTCATAAAATAGGAAACTGGAAGTCTTACAAGTACTGACTGCAGGATACCGGTTAACATTACAAATACTGACTTAGAATGAGCGTTAAAATATCCGTAGAAGCTAAACATGATGCAGGTAACAACTGCTTCTGAGGCAAAGCCCTTTAAGAATTCACAGGCTCTTTTAATTACCAAAGGATCGTCAGAGAAAATCCTTGCAGCAAGGTCACCTCTGAAAAATACAAACAGACCAACAAACAAACCGACACAGGCACCAACCGTAATGCAGAATCTGAAGGCAGAGCGTCCTCTTCTTTCTTTACCTGCACCAACATTTTGAGCCACAAAGGATGCAAGCGACTGCATGATTGATGAAGGAATAAGCATTACAAAGGACTGGATTTTCTGAGCTACACCGTATCCGGAAGAACAGTCAAGTCCCATATGATTTACAAAGGCACAAAGAGCAAGAAAGGTTCCATTTGTAAGAATTTCCTGAAATCCTAAGGGCATACCTATTTTTACAAATAAACCAATTTCTTCGTTAAAACAGAAATCCTTTTTTGAAATTTTAAAGGGAAGCTTCTGTTTAAAAATAATGATTACAGACAAAATTACGCTGATAGCCTGAGCTGCAACCGTTGCAATTGCTGCACCGGCAACGTTCATATCAAATACGGCTACTAATAATAAGTCACCGAAAATATTAACAACGCAGGCAATACCAACAAAGATTAAAGGAAGCTTTGAATTACCAAGGCCTCGCATAATTGCACTAATAAAATTATAAAATACTACAAATATAAAACCTACCGCGCAGATACGTATATACTGAATGGTTAATTCCATAGCCTCTTTGGGAGCCTGCATCAAAGCAGCAATGGGGCGGGCAAGTGTAAACATTATTGCTGAAAATACAATCGATAAAATTGCAAAGAATATAACGGAACCGCCGATAAGCCTGCCGATTCTGTTTTCTTTTCCTTCGCCTAAATATCTGCCCATTAATACCGTTACGCCTACTGACAGATTACAGGTAAAGAAAGTAAATAGATTTAAAACATTACTGCCGGTAGCAACGCCTGAAATGCCGGCGGTACTGCCAAACTTACCTACTATCATTAAGTCAACGGCCGAGTACATGGCCTGAAGTACCAATGCTCCGAAAATCGGAAGCATAAATCGTATCATCTTTTTAGGTATGGAACCCGTGGTAAAATCCTGATTATCGTTCAAAACCAAAACCTTCCTTATTCAAATTCAAATAATTTGTATATGATATTCGCAATCCGCTTCGCTACGGCTCTGCTAAAAGCGACAGTGGGTTTTCTTAAGCTTTTATAATTTAGTGGTCCACTTTCCTGCATCCCACACATCGGTTGCAAGATCTTCATAAAATTCAGGCTCGTGGCACACCATTAATATGCTGCCCTTATATGCCTTAAGGGCTCTTTTTAATTCTTCTTTTGCATCCACATCAAGGTGATTGGTGGGCTCGTCCAAAACCAAAATATTACTTTCTCTGTTAATAAGCTTACAAAGGCGTACCTTTGCCTGCTCGCCGCCGCTTAATACTTTTACCAGAGACTCAATATGCTTGGTTGTGAGACCGCACTTTGCAAGGGCTGAGCGCACCTCGTACTGAGAAAATCCGGGAAATTCATTCCAGATTTCTTCTATACAGGTGGTGGTGACGGACTGATCCATTTCCTGTTCAAAATAACCGATGCTTAAATAATCACCAAGGGTAACTTCACCGCTTATAGGCTTTATAAGGCCTAGGATACTCTTTAAAAGAGTAGTCTTACCGATACCGTTTGCACCGGTTAATACAATCTTCTGTCCTCTTTCCATTGAAAGAGTTAAGGGCTTTGACAAAGGCTCGTCATATCCGATTACCAGATCCTTAGTTTCGAATATATAGCGTCCGGGAGTGCGTGCTTCCTTAAAATTAAATTCAGGCTTCGGCTTTTCTGCCTGAAGCTTTATGACATCCATCTTATCAAGCTTCTTTTGACGGGACATTGCCATGTTTCTTGTTGAAACCCTGGCCTTGTTTCTTGCTACAAAGTCCTTTAAATCGGCAATTTCCTTTTGCTGCTTATTATAGGCTGCCTCTAACTGGGACTTTTTCATTTCGTAGACTTCCATAAATTTATCATAGTCACCTACGTATCTGTTTAATTCCTTATTGTCCATATGATAAATAAGATTTACCACGGAATTAAGGAAGGGAATGTCATGTGATATTAAAATAAATGCATTATCATATTCTGCCAGATATCTCTTAAGCCAGTCGATATGTTCTTTATCAAGGTAGTTGGTGGGCTCGTCCAATAAAAGAATGTCTGGCTTTTCAAGTAAAAGCTTTGCCATAAGTACCTTTGTGCGCTGTCCTCCGGATAATTCGGTAACATCCTTTTCAAGGCCTAAATCCAAAAGGCCCAATGCTCTTGCTACTTCTTCTACCTTACTGTCTATCATATAAAAATCGTGCTGATCTAAAAGTTCCTGGATAGTGCCAAGCTCTTCCATATAGGCATTCAGTTCATCCTCTGATGCATCACCCATCTTATCGCAGATTTCATTCATGTGGGCTTCCCAGTCATAAAGGAAATTAAAAGCTGACTTTAAAACGTCTTCAATGGTCATTCCCTTTTCCAAAGCCGTATGCTGGTCAAGGTATCCCACTCTTACATTTTTAGCCCATTCGATTTTACCTTCATCGGGCTGAAGCCTGCCTGTAATTATATTCATAAATGTGGACTTACCTTCGCCATTTGCGCCGATAAGTCCAATGTGCTCGCCCTTTAATAATCTAAAAGACACATTATCAAAAATAGCTCTGTCACCAAATCCATGGGTCAGATTTTCAACACTTAAAATACTCATACGCTCTCTTTCGGGGGCATCTTTTCATACAGCATCTTTAAAATAATAGGTGTCAGTATGGAAGAAATAATAATCAATAAAATAACTGCTGTGAAATATACAGGGCTTAATAACCCTACGCTTAATCCCTTCTGGGATACGATAAGAGCCACCTCACCACGTGTCATCATACCTACGCCGATTTTTAAAGAATCAGCCCAGGAAAATCTGCATAACTTTGCTGCAAGGCCACAGCCTAAAATCTTACAAACCATGCCTACCAGCACAAAGCAGGCTGCAAATATTAATATGGAAACATTTAATTCACTGATGTCTGTTTTTAAGCCTATACTTGCAAAGAAAATTGGGCCAAAAAGCATGTAGGAGTTAATGTCCATTTTTTCTGAAATGTATTCCGAATCACGTAAGTTGCAAAGAATAATGCCTGCAACGTAAGCGCCTGTAATGTCTGCAATGCCAAAATATTTTTCTGCAATGTAGCTCATGGCAAGGCACAAAGCAAGACCCATGATTGGAATACGTCTTGTGTGCGGATATCTTGCATCCACCCATTTAAACACTTTATAAATAATAAAGCCTATTACAATAGAGAACACAAAGAACAAAAGAGTCTTTAAACAAACCGTTCCTACATTTGAGGAGGCATCCTTTAATCCGACTACAACAGTTAAAACAATAATACCGATAACATCATCGATAATGGCTGCGCTTAAAATAGTAGTGCCTATTAAACCTTTAAGCTTACCAATTTCTCTTAAAGCCTGAACGGTAATACTAACACTGGTGGCAGTTAAAATTACACCGATAAAAAGTGCCGAATAAAATTTAGTCGTACCGATTCCACTGAAACCATAAAAGCACATATATAAAACAGTGCCGCCTACCAAAGGCACAAAAACACCTGCGCACGCAATAAGGGTAGCCTTAAACCCTGTTTTGATTAAATCATGGAGATTTGTTTCAAGACCGGCTGAAAACATAAGTAAGATTACACCGATTTCAGCCATCTGACTTAGAAAGTCACTTAAATTGACAAGCCCTAAAACACTTGGCCCGATTAATAAACCGGCGATGATTTCGCCGACAACCTGAGGGGCTTTTAATTTTCTTGCAAGGATACCGAATATCTTTGCAAATATAACTATAATCGCCAAATCCTTAAATACTAAATATGATTCCATTTTTGCTCCATCTGCGTTTTATGCCTCTACGCCAAGCTAAACCCCAACAAGAATGTATTGTATCACATTTTTCAGCCTTTTCAAGCGATTTTAATTATAAACGTCCCCTATTATATGTTTGTAAACACTTTTACTGTTTTTTATGTTTTTTTATGTGTTTATCCTCTTTTAATTTGTCGAATCTTGCCTTAATGACTTCAGCCTCCGCTTCATCAACACGTTTTCTTGTTTTAACGGCAAAGAATCTGCCCTCGTCATTTTTTCTTACCCTGATTTTTGTCTTAATGTAACCGTGCTCCTCGCAATAGGATAAGCCAACAAAATATTTGCCGGTTGGTGCAAAGAGCTTTGTCATCTTTTTAGAGTTTTCATCACAGAGATAACAGTTAACATTCTTTATCTCTTTATCGTTAAGCATTGCTTCTTTTGAAGAAAAAGTTCTTGTAATATATTTATCGTAATCTCCAAAGAACATATGGATTTCTGACTGCTTATCCTTAGGCGCCATGAAATTATCAAAGGATATGTGCTTAAGCGTTTCTTCCTTTTTAATGCATGCAAAAACCTTGCCGGTATAATAAGCATCGCTGAATGCTCTGTGGAAAGGTATATCCTTTTCTATAGAAAGAAAATCTACTGCATTTTCAAGGGCTCTTCTTTCTTTACCTTCATCATATTCTAAGGCAAAAAGCTTCTGAACATCGTAAAAGCTTAAAGGACCATCCATAAAAGGCTTAAAGCCATAATATACCATGTTTCTCTGAAGCTCCGTTAAATCAAGAGGTCCCCAGGTACAGAATACATAGTCTTCACCGCACCATTCAAGGAAGTTTTCCATTACCTCTTCAAAGGGCTGTTCGTGCTTAAGCTCTGCCATTTTGATATGCACAAGCTTGCCGGTCATGTAATGCATGGTTTTATAAATCTGTGGTTTAATAAGAGCAGAGAATTCATCAATCATGACTCTGTCTTCATTTAATTTAACAGCGCCGATTTCAATTATTTCAAAGGGGACTTTTTCGTTTGTCCCCTGTAAAGTGCTTGACTGATTCCATTCAAGATCGAAAACAATATAATTCATATGCTTCTCCATTTTGTCAGTGCGTTATGCTATAATTGTAGAAACTAGTACATCATTTTGTCAACAAATTGTTGCCAGGGGGTAACATGAAAAGAAACACTTTTAAAAATGCAGTTTCACTTGTTTTGGTATCCGTGCTTTTACTTTCCTGTTTTTCAGGATGCTCCGATAATCAAAATTCAAAAAGCAAATATAAGGATTTGATCACAATAGATGTCTTTGATTCTCTTGCAAACTATCAGGGTATTCAGTATGGATGGTTTGGAAAGGTAGTTGAAGATAAATTTAATATGAGGCTTAATATCATCGCGCCAAACGTTGCAGGCGGTGGCTCCACTATGTTCGATACAAGATGCGCTTCCGGCAATTTAGGAGATCTGATTATATGCAACGGTGATACAAGTACCATTACAAACCTTGTAAATTCCGGGCTCATTATAGATATGTCCTCCTATCTTGAAGGGAAAGCTATAATGAACCGTTTCGGTACTGCAATTGAATCAGCAAACGCTTCTTTTGAAGGCTCATCTGTCTATGCAATTCCTTCAGAAATTTCAACAGGCTCTCCTACAAATCCAAGTGAATCCTTAGAGCCCACCTACGGACCCTACATAAGATGGGATTTATATAAGGAACTTGGATATCCGGAGCTTAACACACTGGAAGATTTACTTCCTATATTAAAGGATATGCAAACACTCTGCCCTATATCCGAATCGGGCAACACTGTTTACGGCTTTTCTTTCTTTAAAGACTGGGACGGAAATTTAGTAAACGCAGTAAAGCAGCCCTGCTGTTTTTACGGTTACGACGAAAACGGCTTTGTGTTATCAAGAGCTGATGGCTCAGACTATCAGAGCATTATAGATAGCGACTCTATCTATGTAAGAGTTTTAAGATTTTTTAACGAAGCCTACAGAATGGGTCTTGTAGACCCGGAATCAAGAATTCAGAATATTGATTCGGTTTCAAGCAAAATACGAGACGGTCAGGTACTCTTCTATTTCTGGCCCTGGCTTTCCCAGTCTTTATATAACACCCAGGAAAGAATGGAAAAAGGCGTTGGCTTTATGATGGCTCCGGTTAAGGATATGGAAATTTTCTCTTACGGCTGTTCAGTCTACGGCACCACAAACACGGTAATGTGCGTTGGTAAAAATGCAAAATATGCCGACAGAATTATCGATTTTATCGACTGGCTCTATTCAGACGAAGGAATTTATTATAACGGAGCCCAGGGCGCACATGGTGCTGCAGGTCCTGAAGGCCTGACCTGGGAAATGACAGAAAATGGGCCTAAACTAACTGCCTTTGGTGAAGACTGCTTTTTAAATATGGATGCCACAATGCCTGATGAATGGGGTGAAGGCTCCTGGAGCGACGGAATTTCTACATTAAATTACAAGCCTGTGGTAAATACCGAAATTGCAGATAACGGCTATGCCTACACATATATTTCCTGGCCCTCTTATATAGAGAGCAGATCCACCGCTCTTGATTTGGATTGGCAAAAGAAAATGGGTGCCCTAACCACCATGGAATATTTAGAAAAAAACAATATGCTGATAGTGGCACCGGGCTGCAGATACGAAACAGCTGCACTTTCCCAAGATGAATCGGCCATTAGAAATCAGTGCCGGAGTGCTGTATCTGAATTTTCCTGGAATATGATATTTGCAGACTCGGAAGAAGAATTCGATTCTCTTTTAACACAAATGCAGGATACCCTAAAATACCTTGATTATGATACAATCTTAGAGATAGATTTAAAGAATGCAAAGGCTCAGACGCGAGCAAGAAAAGAAGCTGCAAAGACTGCTGCCACAGATTAATATATTTAACAACATACATTAGGAGTTAAAATGATTCCCGTTTTAATTGCAGACGATGAAAAAAACATAAGAGACGGTCTTAAATATATTTTGGACTGGAACTCACTTGGCTACGAAATCGTAGGAGAAGCGGCTACAGGCGACGAAGCTTTGTCTTTGATTTTAAAGTTAAATCCCGGGCTTGTGCTTATGGACATCAGAATGCCAGGATTACTCGGAATAGATGTAATAAGCCGTGCCAAAAAGCAGGGCTTTAACGGGCGTTTCATTATTATAAGCGGTTTTTCTGATTTTATGTATGCAAAAGAAGCAATAAAACTTGGAGTGGAATCTTACATTACAAAGCCTATCGATGAAGACGAGCTTGAAGCAGGCGTTATTAAAATCAGAGAAGCAATAAATGCAGAAACTCATTCAAAGACTTCCCTTGCTAATTATAAGGAAAAAGCGAGAAACACAATTTTACTCGATATTCTTCATAATGAATTAACTCCGGATGCATCCCTTTGCACAGATTTAGGGTTAACAGCACCTGCCTACAGAGTGGTTATATATGAAAACTACCAAAGAAAAATTTCCAAGGTAGAATATAAATTTTCCGATTTATTAAGAGTCACCAATCAAGACAACAACTCCTTTGAAATTTTATCAGATGACTTTGGCGACGTTATTATTCTAAAGGGACAGTTTTCAATTGACCGTTTTAACGATTTTCTGCGCCACTATGAGGATGTGCCTCCTCAGGCAGGAAGCCCCCTTGATAATATTTTCTTAGCTTACGGAAGAATTGTATATTCACCCAGGGATTTGTATTTATCCTTTAATGATGTAAGAACTTTAATAGAAAGACGATTTTTCTGTCTGCAGGGGCAACATACTTTAGGCCCTGATGAGCTTCCTTTATATGAATATGCAGGTAGCCCCATTTCCGATGATAAATTAAAGGAATTTGCCAAAGCCTTAAATGACTATATCCAGTCCTTTAACCGTAATAAGGTAGCTGAAACCCTTTATTCTTTGGAAGCTTATTTATTTAATGTAAGTAACGATCCTGATTCCATAAGACTTTCTCTGGCAGATATGTACTTACAGATAAAGGAAAAGATGAATGCGTCATACCCAGAAAGTGCCATTCCTTTCCCTTCCAATTCAGACCTTATTTCCCTTATCGGGAACAAATATTATTTATATGAAATAATTCAGTATTTTGGAGAGCAGTTTGAAATGATTATGAATGCAACCGGCTCCTCTTCCCGCACCAGCGTTTTTGATGATATTTTGTTTTATATTAATCATAACTATTCAAAGACACTTAAGCTTGAATCTTTAGCTCCTCTTTTTGGCTATAACAGTGCATATCTTGGAAAGATTTTTTCTAAAAACGTTGGCGAAAACTTTAATTCCTACGTAGACCATGTACGTATAGAGAAGTCTAAGGAATTGTTAAAAGAAAACAAATTGAAGGTCTATGAAGTATCCGAAGCAGTCGGCTACAAAAACGTGGATTATTTCCACAAGAAATTTAAGAAATACGAGAACTTAAGTCCCGCCGAATACAGAAAGAAACACGGCGGTATTGATATTGGATAATTATGGGACGAATTAAAGAATATTTAGCTTCTTCCAAAATTCAAAAGCAGTTTTCCATCGTGTACCTGTTAGCTTTGGTTATTCCGATTTCAATCGTCGGATTAATGCTGATAATAGGTACTTACACCATGCTCAGACAGTACAATCAGAATTTGCTTAATTCCGACTCTCAAAGAGCACGCTCCCTTATTTTTGAAATTACAAATCAGGCTTTAAATGTTTCAGAGGACATATGCTCTGATGAAAATGTAGTTGCACTTTTAAAGTCAGATTTTGAATGTGCCAATGACTTTATCGAGGCTTCTTTAGACTGCTCTTTTATAAAGAAAACCTTGGAAAGAAGTACTCAGATAGAAAGCATTACCATATATACAGACCAGAAAAATGCCGTAGATACCAATTATTTTTACGCTTCAACCGAAGAAATAAAGGCTACCGACTGGTATGAACGTGCACTTTCACAGTCTTCTGCTTTCTGGACTATTCTTACTAACGAAGATAATTTTGGCAATACCTATTCTTATCTGTCGGTTGTAAGGAAAATTCCTCTTTTATATTCAGACACCACCGCCGTTTTGGTAATTAAGCTTTCCGATAACTATTTAAGAGCGCGTATTTCAACCAATGAATACCACACCGTAATGTCCTTAGACAAAGGAACTGTTTTCTTTTCCGATGAAAGAGATTTATACGGAGAAAAACCTCCTTATTATATTGACTATAAGGATCCTTCCTTTGAGTCCATTGGCATTTTTTCAATAAACAGAGAAAAATATTTGGCTTCCGTTATTTCCTTTTCTTTATACCAGTCAGACTCAACTGTTTATTTATGCGTATACAGTCTGGAGGCCTATAACAATATTAAGAGCACTGTTTTTCTTTATCTGATTATTATTATCACTGCTATTATCCTGCCTGCCACCATTCTTTATTTTTACATAAAGCACTTTTCTAAAAGAGTGGAAATCCTAAGAAACAGAATGCATAAAGCAAGTCAGGAGGACTACACCATTTCTCTTACTCTTTCAGGACACGATGAACTTGCAGATGTTTACAAGGACTTAGATATTTTAATTGCCAATATCAAAGAAAAAGAAGCGCGATTCTATCAGGCAGAGCTTGATGCAAAGGAGCTTAAAAACGAGCAGCAGCAAATGGAATATAAAATGCTCTCAAGCCAGTTAAATCCGCATTTTCTTTATAACACGCTCGAAACAATCCGCATGAAGGCAATCACCGCAGGCAACAAAGAGGTTGCAAACGCAGTTAAGCTTTTAGGAAAATCCATGCGATATGTGCTTGAAAATTCAGCCACCACCTCCACTTCTCTTCAAAATGAGCTTGATTACGTTACTACCTATTTAACAATTCAGAAATTACGTTTTGAGGACAGAGTAAATTACGAAATACATATTGAAGAGGGACTTGACCCTTCAGCGGTTTCAATACTTCCTCTTTTATTACAGCCAATGGTAGAAAATTCAATTTTGCACGGTTTGGAAAAGATAACGAAAAACGGCCTGATAAAGATAACAATATCTACCTGGGATGAAGACAAATTAAGAATAAATGTATTTGATAACGGCCAGGGGCTTGAACCAAAAGAGCTTGAAGAATTAAACAGAAAGCTTTCAACTACCGGACAAACCTTTACTTCAAGTATCGGTCTTTACAATATACATGAACGTATCCGTTTATGCTATGGTCCTGAATTTGGTTTAAGTATTGAAAGTAAAAAGGGTATGGGTACCCATGTATATATTTTTATTCCTAAAATAATTTTAGAGGTTTAATGCAAAAGAAGGTAAAACCTTCATTACTGTTTAAGCCGCCGGCAAAAGGCGGCGGAATGGAGCTTAATATGATTAACAAAACTTTTTCAATTCAATTTGACGGTTACGAAGGTGAGGCAACCGTCACAACGTACTTTTACGATATCGCTTCAGAAATCCTTGTAAAAGAACGCCCTTTAATTTTAGTGTGTCCAGGCGGCGCTTATGCTTACCGCTCTGCAAGAGAATCAGAATCCATTGCCTTTCAGTTTAATTCCTTTGGTTATCATGCAGCCGTTATGAATTATTCCTGTGCCCCTGCCACGTACCCAACACAGTTATTTGAAATAGCTGCTTGCGTAAAATTTTTAAAGGACAATCACAGAGAATACGGTATAGACCCTGATAGGATTATAATTTTCGGGGCTTCTGCAGGAGCTCACGCAGCAGCAATGTTTGCAACAGGCTATTTTAACAAGGAAGTAATTGATGTATTAAAGGTAAAAGAAAATTATTTAAAGCCTGCAGGCATGATTTTAGCTTATCCTGTTATTACATCCGGGAAATTTGCTCACAGAGGTTCCTTTGATAATTTACTAGGAAAAGAAAAAGATAATAAAGAATTACTTAAACTTACTTCGATTGAAAATCGTGTAGATTCCCACACGCCTGCTGCCTTTATATGGCATACATTTGCAGACGGATCGGTACCTGTCGAAAATTCACTTTTATTGGCAGACGCTTTGAAAAAAGAAAACATACCTTTTGAATTACACATTTTCCCTACCGGCGGTCATGGCCTTGCAATGGCTACGGAAATGACCTTATCAAATTCAAGAAAAGAACTTGATGCAGGTGCCGCACAATGGATTTCACTATGTAAAAACTGGCTTGAACGTACTATAGGTCCCCTTTGCTAGATAGAAAGAGTCTTTAGTTTCAAGCCAGACTCATGATAGTATTCGATTGCATTGGTGCGCAAATTGCGTTATAATACTTATCCGTAGTTTTACTTGCGAAACTAACGCGCCGAGTGCGGTCGCTAAAGTAACATATTCCTTTCGCGCGAGTGCGCATCATTGGCACGAAGTGCCTTTTTGCCATATATGGAATTGCAACACAATTTCCTGTATGGACAAAAAAGTATACAGGTAATAAGGCAGAACTTTATGAATAAACTTTTAAGAAAGCTAAATTCATATCCTATTTGGATTCTCGGAATTGCGTATCTTTGTATTCTTTTTGCTCCTTTGGTATGTCTGTATATCAGAGACGGTGCAGGGAGCGCAGTGTTCCAAGTTCATGACCAGCTTGATGAGACGATACTTAATTACTATTTCAACGCGAAATATTTAGGAAGTGACATCTTTGAACAAATGATGTGCGGGCTTCCGAAGGAAGGGCTCAAGCCTTCGGCCTATTTGTTTCTTCCTCTTTATGTGTTTTTTGATGTGTATACTGCTTTTTTGATTCAATATTTTATTGTCGCTTTCACAGCATTTTATGGCACATACCTCTGCGTAAGACATATAACAGATGGAAATATTCCGGCTTTTGTGTCTGCCTGTCTATTTTCACTTATACCATTTATGCCGATTTATGGAAATGCAGCTGCAGGTATTCCGCTTCTGATATATGCGGTACTTACCCTTAAAAGCAAAAAGGGAATAAAGCTTATTTGGCCGATGCTTATGATTGTTTATTTTTCCCTAACGGCAAATGCGGTGTTGTCCGGATGGGTAGCAGGATTGTTATTTCTTGTATATATATTTGCTGACACCTTCAAGGAAAGACGGATTATATATCAAAATGTTGCAGGACTTGCAGCGTTGGTAATTACATATGCAGTCAGCAATTTTGACTTGCTATCTGAGCTATTAATGGGTTCTGAAACAATAAGCCACAGAACCGAGTTTAATATGGGAACTCCCGATACAGGATTTTGGACGCTATTTAAGACGGCTCTCTTATCGAATACCTATTTTAATGAAGCACCGACCTATCATCTCTGGATTTACATTCCT
The DNA here is from genome assembly GCA_963643225.1 of Lachnospiraceae bacterium. GTDB lineage: Bacteria > Bacillota > Clostridia > Lachnospirales > Lachnospiraceae > UBA1258. The sequence continues at coordinate 18,521 of CAVIIX010000020.1, read as the reverse complement.
GCGGCGATTGCTATAATCTTACTTGCCGTCAAAAAGCCTGTACGAAAACGGTTTTATAAAGCGTTTTTCATTACCTTTATAATGATTCTTTCTCTGACTGCTTTGAATGCTTTTTTCTCAACAGGATTTGCCTACAGCTTGCAGCACTCATTTGATGGAATGCTTAAATCTTTTAACTTTACTCGTTTTTACTATTTTGTGCCGGGGCTTTGGTATATGCTGGCGGGAATCTCAATAGCTATTATTATAGAAAGCTTTGATGTTTTAGGCTATTTAATCAGCGGAATCGTGTCAGCTGCAGCGTTCTTTATACTGATAAAGAATCCCGACGGAATCTTTTATCAGAATATCAATCAGGTCAATAACGGTTCCAGTGTCACAGGTTATGTGACTATGAGAAGTTTGTATGACGAAGAGCTTTATGGAAAAATTAATGAGGCTATCGGACTTGATAAAAGTACCTATCGCATCGCCCATATCGGCATAAGCCCTGTTGGGTCATTGGTGAACGGTTTTTACACAATTGACGGATACTCAAATAATTATCCGCTTTCATACAAGCATGAATTCAGAAAAATAGTTGCGGGTGAGCTTTTGCTAAACGAATTTAACCGTACCTACTTCGACGCCTGGGGTTCGAGGTGCTACATCTTCTATCATGACTACGGCATCAACTATATGTATAAAAAGGGTACTGCCGAGCCGATAACGGATTTACATCTTAATTTTAACAAGCTCACGGCAATGAATGTAAAATATCTTTTTACTGCAGGAGAAATAACGGATTGCGAGCAGTACGGGCTTGAAAGTCTGGGATACTTTGAGACGGAAGAAAGTTATTTTGGAATATATGTTTATAAAATGCGTTAGTAAGAAATATAATTAGTCATTACGGAGTGTATGCTACATTGTTTCTATCTCTGTATATGGGTACTTCAGAAGGAGCATTTTCTATGTACCTCCTAAGTCAAATTACATACTGAGCGGGTCATGGTATTCTTCTTCACCAAGTGTATATTTGTATTCAAAAGAATATGTGAATGTAGATAAACCGCTTTACTTTATCACTGCTTTCGATGATGGTCTCATAAGGAAACTAAATATCGAGCTTGCGTTTTTCAAGCATAAATATGATATGAAACCGGAAGTATGCGACACGGTACCATCTCCGTCATGTGGAGAATATTTAGTATATAGAATTCGATGAGGATATAAAACTCAATTTATGAAGTGCTACTTATAATTGTTACTCATCCAAACCTTATAACATCAATAAACGTTGGAAACATGGTTGCGAATGTCATTGACTAGTCTAAATGAAATACCGTTTTTAGGTCAATTGATACAGGACTGTTGTCGGGATTTGTCTCCATTATTGGAGCCATGAAGTCCCACCATTTTCTATTAATTACTGTATCGGCACCTTTAGCCCAAAGCTCTTCGTCCTCTATTTCTATATAACCAAATAAAGTTAAAGTTTCTTTATCAAGAAATATCGTATAATTTTTACCACCATGCTCATGAATCATATCCTGCATTTTGGGCCACAATTCGTTGTGTCGTTTTTCATATTCTGCTTCCATTCCAGGATATAACTTCATTTTAAAACCTTTTATCATAATTATTCTCCTGTAAGTGATTCTATAACAGTATCGAAGGGTTCAATGGTGTAAGTCTTTCTACCAAATTTAGTTTCTACGGTTGTTTTTTGAACTTCTTCCGAATTGTTGATAACGACTAAGGTATTACTTCCCTCAAAGTATGCGCACTCGCAATATTTATTGTCGGTAATGTATAGAAATTTTTCTTTTGCAGAAATTTCTAAAATAAGCTCTAAAAGCATTCTTGTGGAAGCATCATCTACTTCAAAATCTTCCATGTAAATACCAAAACCTTTACCGAAGGGATGGCGCGTCGCTTTATATTTACCATCAGTCTCAATTATAACCGTATCGTCATGACTGATAAATACATTATCTGAAAGAATTCCGTATTTTCCGTGACATACTCTGTCGCCTAAGTCCTTATCTACACCCAGCACATTTTCAAGCCTGAAATAGGTATCAAAGCCGTCTGTAGCCGAAGGCTCTTTTATTCCAAGGAAGGTACCGCCATTATATACCCACTCAGTAATTTTTGTAACTATCTCTGAATCCTTCCAGGAATCTCCTCCGCTCCAGGCTGAACCTGCCCGTCCTGCATTAATCAAAAGATCTGTATCCTTTAAAGCACCATTTTTAATATCTTCAAAGCATATATAGGATACATCAACCGGAAGACCTGAAAGCGCCTCATTTACATGAATTAAAGAATGCATAAAGGTTTCATGAAAATGTCCCGATAAAGTCCAGGAACGCAATGCGCCCCAATGAGTTAACACCTTTACTTTTACAGGAATTGTAGCCGGAGCTCCTTCCTCATGCAATGAAGAAATCACTCTGAATTCATCGGATATTTTTTCTATATAGTCAACAAAATCAGGAAAGTCTTCAACTAAATGTATGTAACCGCCCAAACCAATTCTGTCTATTTTAGTTCTGAGCAACGCTCTTCTTACATGCAGCCAGTATTTCTTGGCATCAAGCGTAGGATTTCCACCTTCTTTAAATGTGGGAAGTCCGCCAAGCCCTACCGGGAAAAGATAGGGATGAAGTCTGATTTCATGAGTCGGTACATTAACTCCTCCGCAAAGTCGCACTTCAAAGCCTGAAAATACGCACTTTATCAAACCGTCAAATCCAAATTCTTTAAAGCGTTCATTATAAGGCTCTAAGCCCACCCAGGAATCATCATAAAATACATAGGCCTTCTTGCCATAGGAATGCACGATTTCAATTAATTCCTTTGCAAAATAAATTACGAAGTCATTAATAAATTCCATCCAGTCACGCTTTTCTTTTGTAGAAGGCATGTGAGTCACATGAAATTTACCACCATTTACAAAATCTTCGGCGGTCATTTTGTAACCGTATTTTTCTTCAAATTTCCTTAAGCCTTCCGTACTTACGGTAAAATCATAGGAAGCCCAGTCAGAAAAGATATTTGACATTCTTTTACTGCTGCCAAAAATCCATACAAAATTATAAAAAAGGGATGTAAATCTCACGACTTTTGTAGCGGGGTGCTTTTCGCACCACTCTTTCATCCATTTTTTTAAATAAATTCTTGTGCCTTCATACATGGGGTCAATCTGCATTAAATGCTCTTTGTCCCAATTGTTGGTAGTGTGATTATACATGGAAATTTCTTCCCAGATTCTGAAGGCGATAAAGCTTACTGTGTAATTATGAAAGGGTGTAGCTGAAACAATAACTGTTTCTTTACCAGCATCATAATGCCATAAAGCATTATCAAGCTTTTTATTTTCGGTTCTATCGTAAACTTCCCAATATTCTAAAGATTCTTTAGATTCGTTAATCTTAAACTGCTCCTTAAAAAAGTCCTTCATTAAGGAAATTTCCAAAAAGGCGCCTGTTGCAGTAACTGGCGAGGTGATCAGGAACGTCTGCTGAAGTTTTTCTAAATTTTCCTTTGCCCATTCGTTATGGTCCCGGATAATGCAAATAGTTGAGTAAATGTCATAGCCTGAATTTAAAATTTCAGGAGAAAGCGCTGTTCCGTCACTGTCTCGTATAACATCTGCTCCCCATTTCTCTGCAAGCTCAAGCGTTAATTTTTCATATCCGGCTTCTCCCGGCATCGTGAAACCGCCTTTAAGTTTGCTCACCTTTATATCCTCCTTAAAATCTCCTCAAGACGATCCAGCTTTAATTCATAGGGCTCGTCTTCAGTTGTTACATTTCCGTTTCTAAGCGTCGGTAGCTTTAATTTTTCTTTTTCTATTTCCCAGTTAAAAATATCCTTACGTAAATATCCCTTTAACTGCTTATAGGCTACTATTTTTGTTTCCTTACTTTTTCTTTCAATTTCAGATGCAACAAAAGAAGCCATCAGATACGCACCATAATCGTTAGTGTGGGTTAAGTCACCGGGAAAGAAAAATTTTTTGTTTTCTTCCAAACCGTTTTTCTTTAGTTCCTCCATACTAAGACCGTGTAAATCCAATACCGGTATATTTAATTCCTTACCGATTTTGATGCATTCTTTAGCATATTTTTCAAGATAATCCTTGTACTCACCATCTTTCCAGGTGTTTCGTGCAAGTGAAGTGATAATAACAGGAAAAGCACCCTGTGCTCTTATTTCATCGACATATCTTAAGATGTTGTCCCTGTAGCCTGTATCTTCTTTTAATTCTTCAAGTTTTTGATCGTTGTGACCAAACTGCATAAAGAAAAAATCACCAGGCTTTATATATTGAAGAATAATTGAATAGTGTCCTTCTTTTCTGAAGCTATCGGTTGTTAAACCTGAATGAGAGTGATTGGAAACAGCCACCTTTTCATTCAAAAATGCTGTAAGCATCTGTCCCCAGCCTGAATATGACGTACCGGGCGAATAAGGATAATCGGCAGGCTGGTCGGTAACGGTCGAATCACCTGCAATAAAAATAGTAGGAACAGTTACTTCTTTTACCGAAATGCTGTAAATGCGAAGACCTTCTCCTATCCAGGAAACATCTAAATCAGTGTCTGAATAAATTCTTTCTTTTCCTTCAGGAATAATGTCACATACATTGGCTGTATATATAAATTTCTTTACGCCCGTAAAATTTCCCACATAATAAAGTCTTCTTCTCTCAAGGAAAATCTGTGCTTCAGAGCCATCGTTTTCTGCTTCAATCTCAACCTGATAGTTACCCTGATGATCGACCTTTACCTTGAACATTGTTGGAATCGGTCGTGGCTCTGTATAATCTACCGGTCTGAAACCGCTGTTTAAAGCCGGTATTGTCAAAAGCATTTCATCTTCCATCAAATCCTTTGTGATGAAACCATATCCACGTTTTCCTGAAAAAAGTTCATAGTCATCCACAAATGTAAATGACTTTTTCACTTTGTTGCGGTTTTCTTTAAAAAAGAAACCTTTTTGATACATTAAAGTGCACCGTCCTTAGCTATTTCATCGGAATGAATAAGATCTGATAAAAATGCAAGTACCAGTCCCTGTCCCCATCCCTGAATATAATCCTTTGGAATTCCCTTATAGCCTTCCACGTCTCTCATAACCGCAGTACCTCCGGAAACATTCATTACCTTTCCTTCAGGACTAACGTTTTCTAAAATTCCTTTAATTGATTTATTAATGTATTTGGAATGAAGAGGATTTCCTCTGTCAAGCATTGCAGCTGCAATTCCTGCAGAAGCAGAAATTTCTTCATATGTACTTTCATCATCAAGAACCGTTCTCCAAAGACCATTCTCTGTCTGAAGCGTTTTTAATGCTGCAAGCTGTTCATTTAATGAACCTGCCACATCAATATATTTAGGATATAAATAAGCCTTTGGTAAAATTCCTCCTACCTGAGCCATTGTATATGCACACCATGCATTTGCTCTTCCCCAATAAATTCCTGACATGTGACTCTTGGCAGGATAGGAATCAACTCCGTCGTTATATTCAACATTTGTATAGCCATGATAAAAAATGCCGGTCGAAGGATTCTGAAGATATTTAATGTGCCAATACCACTGATTAAGGGCATCCTCTATCATCTTTTCATCTTTTTCCATTACACCGACTCTTAATAACAGGAAGGCGGCCATGAAAAGTGTATCGGCCCAGGCCTGTTCCGGAAAATCGTTATTGGCAGAAACCGTATGCTGTAATACCTTATCACCAAAACGTAAAGCATGATTTTGAATATAATCAATTTTAGACATTAGAATATCGTAATATTTTTTATCCTTTGTTTCTTTATATAATGTAATAAGGCAATGACCCATAGCACAGGCATTTACAGTCCATGCTTTCGGAAGACCTAAATCGATTAATTCATCAATTCTTTCTTTTAATAAATTTAGATATTCCGGATTTTTAGTCTGTTCATATGCACAGGTAATGCCGTAATATGCTACACCGCAGGGCCAGTCCCAGGTTAAATCCATATTCATTGTCTTTTTAACTATTTTGTCGATTACTTCTTCAATTTCTTTTTTGTCAAATTCAAGCTTTAACATAAGATTCTCCTTAATTTAGCTTCAGATAAAACTTTCCTATATACTCATTATAATGAAAATATAGGAAAATTCTGTCTTTATTTTTCAAATACAGCCCTTTAGCCTTAGCTAAAGGGCCGATTTGAATTATTTAATTTTTTTTTGCCGAATAATCAACCTACATTACCGTCGTTGAAAGCTTCAGTCTTCTCATCGATAATAGCCTGATAGCCCTGCTCTAAGTAAAGCTTGCTGTATTTATCATAGTTAGCTTCGAAATCTTCTTCTGAACCCATTACGATAGCATCTCTGTATGTAGCGTAGTTGGTAAGAAGCGTATCCTTATATTCGTCGGATGCAGCAATTGAAACTGTAAATCTTGCATCGATTGCGCACATACCTGCGTTGTAACATGCAACCTGACCTTCATAGTTAGCCTTAATCTGTGTTGCAAAAGCATCGGAATCCTTGTAGCCAATAGGAGTGATCTTTGCAAGGTCCTTGTCAATATCGCCTGTTACCATGTTGGCTGTTACAAGACACCACATATCAACGTTGTTGTTGTGGGACTGTTGTTCTGCAAGACCTGACTGATCTGCAACAATTACAGGCTCGCCATCAACATAATTGAAGTTAACTCCTTCTATACCATACTGAAGTGTAAATAATACGTCTTCCTGTGATAACCATTCAAGGTACATAGCTGCTGCCTTCATTTCATCTTCAGTAGCTCTGTAACCAAAGCCGATGTACTGACCCCAGATACCGTTTGGACGGAATGCTGTGTTGGAACCATCAGAGAAAGTGGTAGGACCGGGATTAACTCTGATTGCAAGCTCTGCATCCGGATTAGCTTCATAGAATGCATTTAATACATCCATGTTATTGGTAGAATATGCTGAATAAGAAATTGTCTTGCCGCTTACAAAATCAGCTACACCAAGGTCAGAAGTTCTTACATTGTATTCCTTGTCGATAAGGCCTAAATTGTAAAGATGGTTCTGTCTCTTTAAATAACCCTTCTGAGCTTCTGTTGAAAGTGCAGGAATGTTATAGTCACCTGTTGTAGCTGCAAGAAGTTCGTCCTGAGGATAGGTTCTGTAAGAATAGTTCTGGTCTACGCCGTTACCTTCAACCTTTGTACCGCCAAGAGGATATTCACCGCAAAGTCCAAGTTCCTTAATCTTAAGTAACATAGCTTCTTCCTCTGCAGGATCGTTGGGATATTCGTCATAGCCTGCTGCCTTAACCCAGTCAGCCCGATAAAATGTTACAAACTGATAGTTTGTGTTGCCGTAAGGTCTTGTACCGATAAGTAATACATTGTCACCATCGATTTCTGTGTAGCTGTCAAGACCGTTGTCAACCATTGCCTGCCAGTAGGTAGGAGCAATCTGCTTGAACCAGTCGATATCATACTCCTGAAGATAACCCTCTGAATTGTAGAGAGTCAAATCTGGATAGTCGTATTCAAAACAAAGTGTAGGGAAAGGATTCTTTGTATCAGCTGCTGCCAATGCATATAATTCATTTTCCTGGCCACGTGCAAATGCTACATAATCAACTGTGATATTGTATTTATCACCAAAGTTTTCCTGTACCCATTTTGTCCAGTAGTTGTCATCTGCATATGCACATCCGTTAGGTGTAGCACGCTGATATACGGGAATTGTAATTGTTACGTTTTCATCAAAGGCTGTCCAGCCTTCAATACCTGCAACTGCTTCTGTAGCTGTATCAGTTGTTGAAGCTGCTGCATTTTCTGTTTTTTCTGTAGAAGCTGTGCTTGTTGCAGGTGCAGATGTTTCTTCTGAACCACATGCTGCAAAGCCTGCTACCATAGAGCCTGCAAGTACTAATGCAAGTACTTTCTGAAGATAGTTCTTCTTCATAATTTTTCCTCCTTAAAATATATAGTTTTTTAAACCGGTTTTCCGGTACAACTAACTGATTAACCCTTTACCGCACCTATCATTGCGCCCTTTACAAAATATTTCTGTAAGAAAGGATATATTATAATGATAGGAATTGTTACAAACATTATGCATGCTGACTGTAACACTTCAGGCGTTGTGGTGTTTGAAACACCACCTGTATCACCAAGGGAAACTGAAATTGAAGCTTCAGCGCCCTGTACAAGCAGGTAAAGCTTGTACTGAATAATTCTTTTTGCATCACTCTTTATGTAGTACATGTTATCTGCATATGCATTCCAGCGTCCTACCGCATAGAAGAGTGAAAGCGTTGCAATAATCGGCTTACTTAAAGGAATAATAATCTTTCCAAGTATCTGGAAGTTGCTTGCTCCATCAAGGAAAGCAGATTCTTCCAAAGAATCCGGAATCGAACTCTGTAAATAAGTCTTCATAACCAGCATATTGTAGGGTGAATATATAAGCGGTAATATAAGAACCCACATGGAATCAAGTAAATTTAAATTACTCATAAGGATATATGCGGGAATCATACCTGCGCTAAAATACATAGGCACCATCAATACAAAAGTAAAAAACTTTCTTCCCTTTAATCTTTTCTTTGAAAGAGGGTAAGCTGCACAGGTGCAGGCTATCATACCCATAACCGTAAATATTATGGTAAGAAGTGCACTGTACCACATGGAATGAACCATTGCGCCATCCTTAAATACCTTTGTATAGGCATCAAAGTTTAAACCTTTAGGCCAAAGAAAAACTTCTTTTGCCATTACTTCTGCATTTCCGGATATTGATTTAACCAGCACATGCCAGAAAGGGATTACACAGGTTAAACATAAAATAACCAAAACTGCAGAAATTATTATGTCGCTTAAATGAAGCTTTGATATGGCGCGGCTTCCATCGGAGATTACTTCTTCGTTTTTCTTACTCATCTCTTCACCTCCTACAGTAAGCCATCTTCGCCAAGCGCCTTGGCGATTCTGTCTGATAATAATACAAGCATTAATCCAACAAGTGATTGGAAAAGACCAACTGCAGTACCCTGTGAAAATTTACCGCTGCCTAAACCTTTTTGATAGATGTAAACCGCCAGCTGATATTCAAAATCTCTTACCTGAGTGTTATCAAAGGCTGTAAGTCTTTCAAGATTACTACCCATTACTCGGCCAAGACTCATTATTAATAAGGTTACAATTGTACTTCTGATGCCGGGCAAAGTGACATTCCACATTTTCTGCCATTTGTTGGCACCGTCTATAATTGCTGCTTCGTAAAGTTCACCATTAATACTTGTAATAGCTGCAAGATACAAAATTGTGCCCCAGCCCATTCCCTGCCATACACCGATAAGCAGATAGGTTGCTGCCCAATGGAATTTTTCAGTCAAGAAGGGAATACCTTCTTCAATCCAACCCCACTTCATCATTGCTATATTTACAAGACCTGATGAAGGTCGAAACATTGTGTAAGCTACGGAACCGATGATTGCCCAGGATAAAAAATGAGGAAGATAAAGTATTGTCTGTGTTACCTTTTTAAATTTTATGAGTCTTAATTCATTAAGCATTAAAGCTAAAATGATAGGCATCGGGAACCCAACAAGTAAATCAAGAAGGTTAAATACTATAGAATTTCTCAATGCGATCTTAAAGTCATTATCTGCAAAAATCTTTTTAAAGGTGTCCCATCCTACCCATTTGCTTCCGTCAAAGCCTTTCGCAGGTTTATAATCCATAAAAGCCATTCGCAATCCTGGATAAGCCGCATAGTTAAAAATAACAACAAGTGCTATAGGAATTAAAAGCATTAAATATAGCTGCCAGTCCCTCTTTATTGCCTTTTTCCATGTCGTGGTTGTTCTTACCTTTGTCTTATTTTCATTTCTTACTGCTCTGAAATTAGACATTTGCCGTTTCCTCCGTTGAAGCAATCTTCTCTGCCCCTCTGTGTAATTTATTATGCTTCATTAAACTACGCAAATCTAATCATTATATTTTTAAAACTGTGCAAAAACGACCATTTATTTTTTCTTTCTATGTAAATTTGACAAAATAGGGCGGCTTGATTTGTTATATTCTAATAAAACGTTAGTAATTATTGTTATTTTTTTTTCTAAAACTAACCCGCCATTGTGCTTTTTGATTGTTTTTGCTAATATTGTTTATAATCCATTAATAAAGTTAAGGTCGAATTTGAAAAAATATGGCTAAACAAAAACAAAGTATAACTGAATACAGAAGCTACTTTTTACCCTTAGACTTCCCGGTTTTGCTGCTGTCTGGAGAGCATTGGAAAATCTCAGATATTCCTTCCGGACGACTCCACTTTCATAACTGTCTTGAAATAGGAATCTGTCACTCTTACGGTGGCACCATTGAAATTTATAAAAATCCCTATCACTTTACGGAAGGTGATGTTACCTGCATTCCCAAAAATGTTCCACACACCACCTATTCAGACAAAGGCGCCGAAAGCAAATGGTCTTTTCTTTATATAGACCCTATCGTTTTATTTAAAGGAATCATCCCTTCTTCAATCAAAAATTTTGAACTGACAATGGGGCCAGACGATAATTTCATGCCCGTTTTGTCAAAAGAAAAATACCCTAAGCTTTATTTTTTCATGACGGCAATAATAGATGAACTGGAAGAGAAAAAACCAGGTTATCAGCTTATCTCTCGAGGTCTTTTGTTATCGCTGTATTTGGAATTATGGAGAATTGAAACTGAATCTAAAAAAGAACATATAGAAAATCCCGAAAAGCTTGAAAACACCCATGAAAACAGTATGGTACTGCAGCCTGTGCTTGATTATATAGATGAAAATTATATGGAAAATTTTTCGATGGAATACCTTGCAGATATATGCAGATTAAGTCCTACACATTTTAGAAGAATTTTTCATTCAATTATGGGCACCAGTCCCTTAGAATACGTTAATAACGTGCGCATAATGAAATCCTGTTCCTTATTAAGAAGTACTGAGGATTCCATTTTGACTATTTCGGAAAGTGTGGGCTTTAGATCTATATCAAGCTACAACCGCTGCTTTACCCAAATTATGCAGACTACCCCAAGGGAATACAGAATTTTAATGCAGCAAACAGATAAAAAGAATGAAAAACAAACAATACTTGAATTCAACGGTTGGATGATGCCCGAAAAATTCGACAAAAAAAAAGATACCTAGCTTAATCCCGGTATCTTTCAACGCTCCCCGCCTGAATCGAGGTCTCTTGCTGTCTTGTAAAGTCTGTCTCGTATCGTACCCCGTTGGAAATCAACAACCACAATCCAAAGTAGCTTCCAAGCAATGCCACGGCATATAATATGATTATCTATTATTAAATTCATAAGGTGGATTCCAGAGAAATCTGCGATTTCACCATGAGGATTTTTAAGGATTTGTTACTTTTTCATGCATAAGCTCCACCAATAAGGACGTACTGATCTACATAACTTTCAATATTAAACAAAATCCTTTTCTAAAAGTTATCGCAAATTCAATTGCATAATCCTAACATTCCGACAAGCCATCGAACTGCAATATGAATTTTATCAATTAGTCTAGCACTTAAGCTATAGGTTCTTCCAAAAAGACCCGCCAGCACCAGAGCTCTCAAATGCCAGCAGGCCCTTCTATTCCAATATTCCATTTTCCTATTCCGCCTTCATCCCCTTAGCCAGACTTGTAAGCAGGGCAGCCATCTTTTGATTGTTTTTTACAGATGACTACCTATGCATTTTTATGATGAATCCTACTCCTCATATAATCCTTGTATGCCGTTAGATCTTAAATCTTCTTTCGACATAAGGGGCATTATAAAGGTTGATTTACTTACAATCTAGACGCTTGTGAAGATACGCTTACGCACCTCCTCATTAATAAAGCCCCGGCAGATACCGGGGCTCTTAATTCTAATATGAAATGACATGGTGACATGGTACCCAAATCTTGGACATGTCAACCCCCTATGCTGCGAGCAGGCTCTTTCCTTTGGGACGCATTTACGAAGATGACGGAAGCTTTAAATACTTCATTCAGGTACATGAATGTCCTTACGAAAGTAAAAAGCCAGTCAGAGTAAGTGACTGGCTTTCTGTTAATGAACCCCAAAAGTACGAAGCTTTTATCAGAAACTGGCACTTTGTAATAAAGACCGTTTCAAATGATTTTAATGATGAGCCTGGTGCGCTTAAAGAGGCAAACATGAACCTCCTTAACATTTTCTTTTTGCAATCCTATGACTTAAATGCCAGCTTTTATGAGCAATTTAACCAAAGGTTTAATAAATGGCTCGGAAATTAATAATATTCATAAATTAATTCCGCATGAATCTTCTCCGACAGCTTGCGCATTGACTCTGTCACTTTTATACAGTTGTCATGATTTACCTTATGAGTTTCATTCGGCAGTTCATTTAATATCCACTCGCTTATATCCGCGGAATAGTGGACCAAATCCATATAGTTATTCAGATTGCAGACCACGCTCTCCTCATCCTGGAAAAAGAAAACCTCGGTATTGTCACGCGAAATAAGTGCTGGTAAAACGGTTTCAAGCAAATACATATTTTTTTCTTCTTCCCCGTTTATATATGCCGAATCCCACCATAGCATAGAGTATGGAGGAAAAATAAAAATAAAATGCGTTTCGGGATTTCTGTCAATAAAGTCCGTGATAAGGCTGATATTTTCAGTGATCAAAGCCTTATATTCATCGGAGGGTTCAGCCTGCGGCACACAATAAAAATCTCCCTCCGGTCTTTGATAATAGGCTATTGCGGCTTCTTTTGAAAAAGTCTTTTCATAAGCCCAGCAGTAAGCATTCCCTTTTGTATTTTCACCCTTATATATACCGCCTACTGACTTCGGTATTTCCTTAAAGAGCACATCCTTGTTAAATAAATAATGAATATCGTCAAACGGTGTGCCCGTATATATATAATCCATACCATCCTCGAACAGAGTCACTTCTGTTTCCTGACAGAGTGAAAAAAGGTCCAAACAGTAGAAAACATTTTTTAAATCATGTGTCTTCTCCGCTTCTCTGACATAATACATCAGATTCCAGACAGAGCCCGACCTTTTAATAACCTTAAGTGTCACACAATCATAGACAAGATTCAAATAGTCCGTATTGAAATTCTCCGCTGTCGAAGAGCCGACAAGAATGGAATCGTATTCAAAATTTCTCACGGTTCCCGCCACCTGATTGTCACTGTCATAGAGAGAGGCCTCACCGATAAATGAATCATGATACAGATAAAACGGGTCGAAAAACCATACAATTCCCCCGGCAAGCAAAAGCCCCAGCAAAATAAAAGTAAGTAAAATTCCAATAGCCTTCTTTTTACTCATATAATTCCTCAAAAATTAAAATACAAAAACGTTGTAACGTTTGATAAAGAAATAAATGACCAAATAAACAGAACAGCCAACACTATACAACGCGGAACAGTAATTACAGTCAGGTTCTTTTTAATCCTTCTTTCAAATATCGCAAATGCAAACGAAACAACAGTAAGTATCAGTACACACAAGACATAAAATGAGTTTACTAGATTCGGTGCAAGCATATTCAAAAGCTTAAGAAGCGCAAAATTTTCGGAAATATTAAACTGATTGCACATTGCAACAAAGAAGCCCTTGCCTCCGGTTGTAAAGATGCGCTTCATAAGATTAAGTGCTTCGCTTAGCGAATCACTTCTGAATATCGAAAATGTAAGTGTAACGAGCAAAAAAGTTTTTATACGGTTCAACACGATATTTTTAAACGTTGCTTTCGGAAAAATAGTTTCAAAGACCTGAAAAATCCCCATCAAAAGCCCCCAAACTATGAAAGTCCAGTTCGCCCCATGCCATATACCGCTTATCAGGAAAACAATCAGGATATTTACGCATTGCCTTGCTTTTCCTTTTCTGTTGCCGCCCAAGGGATAATAAATGTATTCGGCCAGAAATTTAGATAAAGTAATATGCCATCTGCGCCAAAAATCCTTTATGCTGACTGCTTCAAAGGGATAATCAAAATTATCCGGAATCTTAAATCCAAGCATTTTTGATGTCGCAATTGCCATGTCTGTATATCCGCTAAAATCAAAATACAGCTCAAGCATATAAAACACAATTATCCAAAGGGACGATGGAGTATCCAAGGCCTGGATATTTTCATATTCAATATTCACAAGCACGGAAAGGTTGTCCGCAAGAAGTACTTTCTTTGCAAGTCCCAATATAAAAAGCGGTACCCCTTCATATAAATAATCGGACTTTATGTAACGGTTTTTTCTTTCAAGAAGTTGCGGAATAAACTCATCATGTCTGGCAATCGGTCCTTCACAAAGCCTTGGAAAGAAACACAAAAATACCATAAAATCAAGGAATGAATATTTGATGCTTCTATCCCTGTAGCAGTCAATTATGAAAGAAAGAAGAGTGAAGGTATAAAAGCTGATTCCAAGCCAAAGTGCAATCTTTGCAAGAAAAATGCCCGTACGGAATAAGAAATTGATATTATCTATGAAGAAATTAAGATACTTAAAATAAAATAGGACAACGACGTTAAATATAATGCCGACAATCAGAAGCACCTTTCGCAAACAACCTTTACCGGTTTTATTTAGCAAAATTGCAATCAGATAATTAAAAAAAGCACTTATCAAAAGTATCGGAACAAATCTGATATTTGCATATCCGTAGTACCAAAGAGACATCAAAACAAGAAATATTTTTGCAAATACAGGGGAACTCAGCCTTTGAAGCAGAAACCACCCTGTTATGACCAATGGGAGAAACATACAAATAAATATGACCGAATTAAATGACATAAGTTTCCCTCCGGCTTGGCTTAAAAAATCCTAATACAAAATAAGGAAGCTTAAATGTCAAGACTCACTCATGAGTCCCTAGTGCTGGATTCGAACCCACGTTAGCATACGCAATTTTTTCGAATCTTTGCACATCAAAGCTCCCTTATTATTTTATCATTCTATTATCTTGTTTGCAACAAATACTCCGCTAGCTGAGGCATGTGTATGAACCATTTTTGATAATGTTCTAATATACCACAATGGAAAATGTCCCAATGAGGTATAATACTTCCATAACAGAATGGAGGTAACTATTATCAGAAAGGTAAATTTATCAATGGACGAACAGAAGAAATACGAAGTAATCAAGACATTAGCAGACCACACACATCCAAACAAGCAAAGGGCTGCCATAACACTTGGCTGCACAGTACGGCACGTCAATCGTATGTTTCCTTCCATAATTAATCCTTTCATAAATCATAATCATAATGTTGTCATAAGTAAAAGGTTTTGGAAGAACTTACACACTTGATTTTACACCCTCCTCCCAGGGGCAAGCCGTAGCTTGTTGCCATTACTAGATTGTAATCTTCATACATATCTCCCAAGCACTCTATAGACTTCTGGGCAAAAAAAGCAGCCACCTTTTTACAGGTGACTGTCTATACATTTTTATGATGATTCCTACTCCTCATATAATCCTTGTACGTCGTTAAATTTTAAATCTTCTTTCGACATATCCTAATTTAAAAATCCAAACTATCATTCTTTAAAAGAAAATACTTCATTCCCATGATTACGTACCCTTCATCATTTCTCCATGGTTTTGACGCTCCGTTTACAAGTACAATTTTCTTGAAGGAATCCGGAATATTTCTAAAAGAATTATATTCCTGCTGTTGTTTTTCTTCCGTGGAAAGATCATATGCAACCTGAATATAGTAACGCTGATTTCCCATGTTGGTCACAAAGTCTACCTCCAACTGTTTTCTCACATTTTTGCCTTCACTGTTTTTCTGATTTACTTCAACAATACCAACATCCACAGAGTATCCTCTTGCTAAAAGTTCGTTGTAAACAACATTTTCCATAAGATGCGTTGGTTCCTGCTGTCTGAAATTCAATCTAGCATTTCTAAGTCCAACATCGCTAAAATAATATTTGAGATTTGCAGCAATGTATTTCCTTCCCTTGACATCATACCTGTTTGCTTTTGAAATTAGATATGCTTCTTCCAGAAAATCTATGTGGCTCGATATCGTTTTATGCGTGTAGCTGCTATGCCTTTCAGTAGCAAAAGTATTAGCTATCTTTGTAGGATTGGTAGGCGCTCCAATTGATGATGCCAGAATATCTACAAGTGTATTTATCTCATCTTTGTTCTTTATCTTATTACGTTCGATGACGTCCTTCATGTAAACATTGTCAAAAATACCTTTAAGATAGTCCATCTTTTGTTTGGCATTGTTCATATCAATAAGAGCAGGCAATCCGCCATAATTTAAATATTCATCCCAAGCATCATCATATTCACCACCAAAAGCACTAAAAAATTCAGCAAAAGTGAGTGGATATATGTGTATTTCATCTCCTCTGCCTCTAAATTCCGTAATAATGTCACTCGACAAAAATTTAGAATTACTTCCTGTAACATATACATCAACATTCTCTATTCTCAGAAGGCTATTTAATACCTCCTCAAACCTGTCCATAAATTGAACTTCATCCAGAAGAACATAGTATTTCTCACTATCATGGATGCGTTCCTTGATGTAACTATAACATGCCTTGGGATTTCGCAATTCGTCAACATCAATACCATCAAGTGCAATCTCGATTATGTGATTAGCATCAACACCACTTTTAAGAAGGTGTTCCTTATATAGTTTGAATAATAAGAAAGATTTTCCACAGCGTCTAATTCCGGTAATAACCTTTATCATTCCATTATTCTGTCGTTCAATCAATTTATTTAAATAGTCATCCCTTTTTATCAACATTCTTACTACCTCTTTTTGCGACAATACGCTTTTTCTGGTAATAGAATACCTCGCACATAAAATAAAGTCAAATTTTTATTACCTCTTTTTGCGATTTGACGCAATTTGTGGTAATAAAGGAAATCAATGAACTTCACATCGATAGAATGCCAAAGGTTGAAAAGTTGAATGCTTTGGTTGAAGGCTACGTTAATTCAGCTTATCAATTACCAAGCGATGCAAGTGTAAAATTCTTGGATTACCAGACAACATATCTTGGCAATCAATTGAAATCTGAGTTTGGCGGTGACAGATGTTTTGGTATTTTGACAAATATAGATTTTATAAAAGCTCAAGAAAACCCACTGCCTTTAGGCGGTGGGTGCTCTTGAACGAGGTGCTGGGTTACAAGCCCAGTACCTCGTAAGGCACGTAGTGCCGCTTTTAGTAGAGCCATAGCGAAGCTGATTGCGAATATCATTGACAATGGTCTGCACATATGAAGCGAAAGGAGCAAATCCTGAACCGCTTTTGTACAAAAAGAGATAGGATATGTAATTATGCCCGATGGATGTAAAGAAACTGGAAGAGTTAGAATGCGTGAGTGGGAGCAGAGGAAGATATCCTTCCGTGGAATAATTAAATCTGTGCAACCGAAATCTATTGTATGATTTATGCTACGTACCTGTAGCGTAAATCATACATGTTTCATCTTCATAAATACATTTCCTGCCATAGGATTCCAACAGCTTTTTGACGGTACCATTGGGATCACACAGGATGTAACCTGCCTTCAAATTTTGGGGGTCATCATAATAATCCATCAAGTCCAAACTAATACCAACCCCAGCAGGAGTTGCATAGAGAAGACCATAATAAGTACCGGCAGGCTTTGATTGATCGACATAGTTAATATCTCGCACGGACATGGCAACCACGTTATCCCAGGAAAGCTTATCAGAAACAGTTATAACTTCTGACAGGGAATGACGAAGGGCCTGAAAATATGATTCGTAGTCAGAAGAAATGTAAGGAACAGGGTCTGCATCACCAATAAGCAGTATACAGATAATGCTGAGCGTAGTAATTGGCATACTCCACAAATAGGACCATTCATATAAAATAACAAAGATCATGCCGATGCTTAATGCCAGAAAATGTCTTGCACTGACGGAAACTTGATAAATACAGAAAATACTCAACATAATCAGAGTATTTCCTATTAAGGACGAAACAAATAGAAAACACATCGGTTTATGGGAAATTAGTCTAATCACACAATGGATAAACATAATTGCCATACATATAAAGAAAAGGATATAATACCAACCCGAAGGATCTTTATAGCGTAGGGCGGAATAGCTGCTGTAAATAATCGTTTCCAGAGCGGTGACTAATTTCGAAAACAATGCAGAAAAGATGCTTTTGGAATTGTTCGAACCTGACATGTAAAAATTTAACATATTGCTGTAATATGTTGAACAAAAGAATTTATTGTTAAAAAAGAAAACTGCAAGACCTAAAACCGCAGTAACTGGAATTGCAATGCAACCGGCTATATTTTTCTTTTTTATCAACTTCCAAAATGGAATAAGATATAATACAGCATAATAAGGTCTGCAGAGGCTGATATAAAATATACAAAAGATAAGAACCACAAGTACAATTTTATCTTTTAACCACTGATTCCTTCCCTGCTTTATGGCCGACAACTGTATCGATTTCCCAATGG
>CAVIIX010000019.1:0-36575 GCA_963643225.1 Lachnospiraceae bacterium | reverse complement strand
GGCAGTAGGAATCGAACCCACATCGATGGTTTTGGAGACCACTGTTCTACCTTTGAACTATGCCCCTATCAAGCGGCCTTCTAAAGCCGACTGTTGAATTATAGCATAAGGAATTTGTATGTGCAAGGTTATTTTTTAACTTTTGAAATACTTTTTCTTTCGATGAATTTCGGTCTCAACATTGTCTTACTGACAGAAATTTTATTCATTAAGGAATCAAGTGTAAAAAAAGCGCATTTCCCAAGCTCTAACCTTTCCTGACGAATAGTTGTAAGCGGAGGTCTTGTTTCTTTTGCCAGCAAAATATCGTCAAAGCCCACTACGCTTATGTCTTCAGGCACCTTAAAGGAGCGCTTGTTGCATTCCTCAATTACACCGCTCGCAATTAAATCATTACCGCATAAAATCGCCGTTGCACCGGCTTTAAGCATTCCAGGAACGTGGTAGGGAGCACTTTCCGCTACATAATAGCCGTGTGCTAAAAGCTCTTCGTCATATTCAAGACCGTTTTCAAGTAATGCTGTTTTATAGGCATCGTCTCGCTGGTTTGAAATCATTGAATTTGGGGAGCCATTTAAAAAGGCAATTTTCCTATGGCCTAAGTCCTTAAGCCTTTTAACCGCAAGACTGAAGCCCTCATAGGAATCAGTGCCTACGTATCCTACGTTTGGATTTAATTTAACATGGTTATCAAGTAAGGCTGTAGGAATCGTAGTGTTTGCTATCTGCTCCATCCATTCATCCTGGAGGGCAAGACCCATGATAAAGGCTCCGGAATATCCTTTTTTAAGCATGTAGGTATCGTATTTGTCACCTGCCTGGACTCTTGGATTAATAGCCACTACATCTACATCCCACTTATCTCTGTAGGCCATCTGCTGAAAGCCTAAGACTAAATCATATCCAAAATCTTCCTCCTTAAGATAGTCCATGTTTTCAACAAGGATTACAAGCTTCTTTAATTCTTCCTTGCGCATGCGCTTTGTTTTATAGCCCATTTCAACAGCGGTATCAAGCACTAGCTGTCTTAATTCCTCGCTTATGTCGCTTGCTCCGTTTAATCCCTTTGAAACTGTACTTACTGAAACGCCAAGTCTGTTGGCAATGTCTTTTATTGTAGCCATTTACTTCCCCTTTAGCCCATTGGTATCTGCATGGCTTCCCTTATGTCGGAAATTCCTAAGATTTCAATACCCTTTATGTTTTTAACTGCTGCATTTATATTTGATTTAGGTAAAATTACCGTAGTAAAGCCAAGCTTTTTTGCTTCATAAATTCTTGCTTCAGCCTGACTTACGGCTCTCACTTCACCGCTTAAGCCCACTTCCCCGAATATTACCGTTTTAGAATCAACTGCTTTATTTCTGTAGCTTGAAATAATTGCCATAACCGTAGCCAAATCTAAAGACGGCTCGTTTATTTTAATGCCTCCCGCAATGTTTACGTAGGCATCCTGATCTCCTATCAAAAGACCGCCGCGCTTTTCAATAACTGCCATTAATAAATTAACTCTGTTAAAGTCCATGCCGGTAGTCTGACGTCTTGGAATGCCGAAATTAGAATGGCATACAAGAGCCTGTATTTCAACCATTACAGGACGTGTGCCTTCTAAAGAACATGTGATGACAGAGCCTGAAGCATTTTCCGCTCTTCCAGAAAGCATGAATTCCGAAGGATTTGGTACTTCCACAAGTCCTTCCTCCCGCATTTCAAAAACGCCTATTTCATTGGTGGAACCGAATCTGTTTTTTACTCCTCTTAAAATTCTGTAGGAAGCGTGCCTGTCGCCTTCAAAATAAAGCACCGTATCCACCATGTGTTCAAGCACTCTCGGTCCTGCAACAGCCCCTTCCTTTGTCACATGACCCACTATAAATATGTTTATTTCATAAGATTTAGCAAGCGCCATTAAAAGAGACGTAGCTTCACGTACCTGTGATACAGACCCAGGCGCCGAGGAAACAGCTTCACTGTACATAGTCTGAATCGAATCTATCACAACGGACTCAGGCTTTTCTCTTTTTATTATTTCTGAAATAATATCTAAATTGGTCTCGCAAAGAATCGATAAATTGTCAAAGTCATTGCCAAGCCTGTCTGCACGCATCTTTATCTGTCTTAAGGATTCTTCTCCAGATACGTACAATACTTTATGGGTGGTTTTCGTAAGGTTTCTTGTGACCTGCAATAAAAGCGTAGATTTGCCGATTCCAGGATCACCTCCAATTAACACAAGCGAGCCCTTTACGATTCCTCCGCCCAAAACTCTGTCAAGCTCGTTAATGCCTGATTTAATCCTTTCTTCTTCAGAGCCTGTAATGTTCTTTAACAATACAGGTGCAGCTGCTTCTGCCAAAGAAGCTCCCGTCTTTCCCCGATAGCTACTCCTTAAAGGTTCTTCCACAAAGGTATTCCATTCTTTACAGCCTGGGCACTGTCCCATCCATTTTGAGGATTCATAGCCACAGGACTGGCAATAAAAAACCGTGGCTTTTTTAGCCATATTAAGCCTCTTTCTTCTTTTCAAATACGGTTTCGTTGTTCCTTCTTGTAACGGTCAAAACGTCACCTGGTACAATGTGCTTTAACAAAATTTCTTCCGAAAGCTTATCCTCGATTTCGGATTGTATTGCCCTCTTAATGGGACGGGCGCCCATCTTTAAATCCGTATGCTTTTCGATAATATAATCCTTCATTGTGTTAGATACCGTAAGGCGTATATCCATCTGCTCCTTGCATCTGTCGATAAGTTTTTTTAAAACCAAAGTGCAGATTTCCTTCATATCCTTATTATTAAGGGCACGGAATACGATTATATCATCAATTCTATTGATAAATTCAGGTTTAAAGAGCTTCTTTACTTCATCCATTACATTTGATCTCATGGATTCGTAATCCTTCTTTTCATCGGTCTTTGTGGAAAAGCCTAAGTTTTTAGGCTCCACAATTCTTGATGCACCTGCATTTGAAGTCATAATGATAATAGTATTTTTAAAGTTAACCCTTCTGCCCTTTGAATCCGTTATATGTCCGTCATCAAGCACCTGCAATAAAACATTAAATACATCAGGATGGGCCTTTTCAACTTCATCAAAGAGTACAACCGAATAAGGGTTTCTCCTTACCTTTTCACATAACTGTCCTCCCTCCTCAAAGCCTACGTATCCGGGAGGTGAACCAATCATTTTAGAAACCGAATGGCTTTCCATGTATTCAGACATATCTACTCTTATTAAAGCATTTTCGTCTCCAAACATGGCTTCAGCCAAAGCCTTTGAGAGCTCGGTTTTACCTACACCTGTAGGGCCTAAGAATAAAAACGAACCAATAGGTCTGTCAGGATCCTGTAAGCCTACTCTCTGTCTTCTCATAGCCCTTGAAATCTTTGAGACGGCATCCTCCTGACCGATTACCCGCTTATGCAAAATAGCTTCAAGCTTAAGTAATCTCTCGCTTTCCTTTTCCGTAAGCTTCTTAACAGGCACCTTTGTCCATACAGCCACTACGTCTGCTATATGGTTTTCGTTTACCTTGGCAATCTGGTTTTCTTTATCTGAAAGCTCCTTCCTTTCAAGCTTTAAAAGCTTTTTCTGAAGCTCCTTCTGTTTGTTTTTAAGCTCTATTGCCTGGGTAAAGGCTTCTATTTTAATGGAACGGGCAATCTGTAAATCGATTTTTGAAATTTCTTCCTTTATTTCATCGATTTTAGTTGAATGCTTTAAATTTTTAAGCCGCACCAAAGCCCCTGCCTCGTCAATCAGATCAATCGCCTTGTCGGGAAGGTGACGGTCGTTTATATAGCGTGAAGATAAACGCACGGCTGAATCAAGAGCTTCAGGCGTGTATTTTACATGGTGATGCTCTTCATACTTAACAGCTATACCGTTTAAAATCCTTATGGCCTCTTCTTCTGTAGGCTCTGCCACATCAACCGGCTGGAAACGGCGTTCTAAGGCTGCGTCCTTTTCAATATATTTTCTGTATTCGGAAATAGTGGTAGCCCCTATTAACTGGATTTCTCCTCTTGATAATGAAGGCTTTAAAATGTTGGCTGCATCAATAGAGCCTTCTGAACCGCCTGCTCCGATTAAGGTATGTATTTCATCTAAAAATAAAATGATATCCTCACATTCTGTCACTTCGGAAATTAAGCGCTTCATACGCTCCTCAAATTCGCCACGGTATTTTGTGCCTGCTATCATTCCAGATAAATCAAGTGTTAAAACTCTTTTGTTTTTAACGGTTTCTGGAACGCTTCCCTCTACAATTCTTAAGGCAAGGGCTTCTACAATTGCAGTCTTGCCTACACCTGGCTCACCCACAAGACAGGGATTATTCTTGGTACGTCTTGAAAGGATCTGGATTACTCTTGTAATTTCTTCTTCTCTTCCTATAACCGGGTCTAGCTTTTTATCTCTTGCCAAGGCCGTTAAATCTTTAGAGAAATTTTCAAGCATGCTGTCCTTTTTCTTTTTAGACGAGGCTTTCTTTAAATCTTCTTTTGTTAAAGCAGGGTCCTCCCCCATTGCCATTAAGGTTTCAGCATATATTTCAGCTGGATTTTTGCGAAGTGCCAAAAGCACCTGTACGCCACAGTTTGTGCCTTCTCTTAAAACAGCAAGCAAAATATGCTCGGTACCGATTGTACCTGAATGGTATTTTACGGCAAGACTTTCAGCATCCTCTAAAATGCGATTAGTCCTTGGGGTAAAGCCGGAGCGTTCAAGTAACAGAGTACCGCTCTCTCCCGGAAGTGTTAATTCGGAAATCAAATCATATATAGCATCAATATCAAGCTGTAATCCTCTTAAAACGGTACCTGCCACTCCTTCAGGCTCCTTTAAAAGGCCTAAAAGAAGGTGCTCGCTGCCAATATAATAATGCTTTAATTTTCTCGATTCGTTTTTAGCAATCTCAAGTGCTTTTTTTGCACTGTCTGTATATGGAAGTGACATAAAAACCTCCTTGTTAACCACTAAATCCCACGGTGTTACCGTGGGATAAAGTTTTATTCATTCATACTGTCATCTAAGTTAAGGAATCCGTATTCCATGTCGTCATCGCTGTTAGCTTCGCTTGTGCGGTGATAGGGTACTTCTCTTGTTTCTACCCTTGAAGTGCCCGTTCTGACAGATGCTTCTAAAGGCTGTGAATCCTGTGCGGTTTCTGTATTTGCAGGCTTTATCATTGTGCCGTCAGGCTTTCTAATGGAACCGTCCTCTAATTTAATGCTTCCGTCAGGAAGCTTAACTCCCACCATAGTCCTTCTTATGGAGCCGTCAGGCATCTGAATTCTGCCATCCGAAAGTCTTACAGCGCCCTCTAAAGGAGACTTCTTAACAGCAGGCTTAGGTGTAATTGTAGCTCCTGCATTGGCCCCGGTGTTTGGATTATAGGTAGTCCTTTCAGAACTAAGCGTCTGTACTCTTACAGTTGAAGGATTTCTTGTGACAGTCTGTGAAGCCTTTGAATAACTCTTATCGGCATTTGAATATTTTGAATATCCGTGTGCCGGAGTCTCCGTTTCTTCACTAGAGCCAAAATACATTTTTCTAACTGCAAGGAATGCGTAAACACCTGCTCCGAGTAAAATTATTATAATGGCTGTCAGAATACCGATAGCAAGATTCTTTTTCTTAATCGCCTTTTCATGAGCCTCAATTGCTTCATCAAGCTCGGTTTTGGCATTGATAAGCTTTACGATTTCCTGTTTGTTGCCGTCAATATAATTGTATAAATACCAGCAGTCATCGCTTTCTGAATAAGCTGCTTCATAATCCTTATAAACGGGTTCTGGCTCTGGCTCTGGTTCGGGTTCTGGCTCTGGTTCCGGCTCTTCTATAACCTCTGCCTTGTCGATTAATTCACCCTCTAAGGTAATATAATCAGAACGGATGTAACCGTTAATTTCTGTATCTGAAGAAGTATAGGTAATTTCATACCACACCTTACCGTCGCTTGCAGTCGCATAGCCTGTAACCGTAACTGCGGTTTTAGCCTTGGCAGTTGTCACTATCTTATGGCTGGTGGAAGCACCTTCTCTTACTCTTACGTCTCCCGTTACACTTCCGGAAACAGGCTCTGTCTCTGTTGGAATGGTCTGCTCCAAAGTAGCCTGAGAGGTATCTAAAGCAGCTGATGCGGTTGAATTTGAGGCTTGCGTTGAATCGCCTGTGCCCTCTGTTGTCACAAGGTCGGATCTTATATAGCCTGTGGTGGAACTGCTTAATTTAACCTTATACCATACATAGCCTGAAGCATCGGTTTCTGATGAAATAATATCGAGAACATCGTTCTTTGATACTCCGCCCACAACTGCACCTGAAGTGCTGGCGTTGGCACGCACATAACCGCTGTTTACCACAACCGTTGCCTTACCGAGCGCATATCCTGCAATCGACATTGTAAGGGATAAAAGACCTGCAAAAGCAAAGGTCATCACCGCTATACCAATACCATTCTTTTTAATCATTATTACCTCCCAAGGGCAATGAAGCTCCTTTTTTTACGTCAAATTTACCCTGACGCACCAGCATGTTGATTACTTTTCTTGATACACCCGTGGCACGCTCAATCTGAAGCTCATTAGCCCCCGGATATTTTTCAAGATAGGCTCTTACAAGACCGTAATCATCATATTCCGTAAAGCCACATTCCTCACATTTATATTCACCGATACCCACATATTTAAGCATTTTGCCGCATTTTGAGCAGCGCGTGGGCTTTTCGTAATCTTCATTTAAAAGCTCTTCAAGAGCATTCATTTTCTCCACAAATTTTTACCTCATCTATTGCCTTGCCGATGTCGGTACGCATGTATTTGTTGGCAAAAGAAACCCAGCTCGTTGCCTCATAGGCTTTCCTTCTTGCATCCTGTAAATCCGCCCCCACAGCGGTTATTCCCAGAACTCTGCCACCGTTAGTTACTATTTTACCATCTTTATCAAATTTTGTACCAGCATGGAAGCAATAAAAATCATTTTTATCCTTAAATTTTTCTAAACCCGTAATTTCAAAGCCCTTTTCGTAATGTTCCGGGTAGCCCTCGCTTGCTAAAATCACGCATACAGCGGCATTATTTGAAAATTTTAAATCGATTTTATCTAAGGACCCGTCGATGCAGGCTTCCATTACATCAATTATATCACTTTCCATTCTGGTAAGCACTACCTGAGCCTCTGGATCTCCGAATCTGGCATTAAATTCAAGCACCTTTGGACCATTTTCAGTAAGCATCAGGCCAAAGAAAATCACTCCCTTAAATTCTCTTTTTTCAGCCTTCATGGCATCAACGGTCCTCTGATAAATATATTTGTTGCAGAAGTCCTCTACCTCTTTAGTATAGAAGGGGCTTGGCGAAAAATTACCCATGCCGCCTGTGTTCAAGCCTTCGTCGTTATCCCTTGCACGCTTATGGTCCTGGGCGGAGGACATAGTCTTAATTGTATTACCGTCTACAAAGGCTAAAACAGAAACCTCACGGCCTGTCATAAATTCTTCAATTACAAGCTTATTGCCTGCAGTTCCGAATTTTTTATCTAACATTATTTCTTTAACGCCTGCATTTGCTTCTTCAAGTGTATTGCAGATTAAAACGCCCTTACCCAGAGCCAGTCCGTCTGCCTTTAATACTATCGGCATTTTTGCGGTTTTTAAATACTCCAAAGCTTCCTCTGCCGAATCAAAATTTTCATAAGCAGCAGTAGGAATATTGTATTTTTTCATTAAGTCCTTTGAAAATGCCTTGGAGCCTTCCAAAATTGCAGCATTTTTCCTTGGACCGAAGGCACGAATGCCTCTTTTTTCAAGCACGTCCACAAGACCGCCCACCAACGGATCGTCAGGGCCCACAATTACAAGGTCTATTTTCTTTTCTTTTGCAAAATCGGCTATCCTTTCAAATTCCATTACCTTAATGTCAACGCATTCGGCAAGCGCTGAAATGCCTGCATTTCCAGGAGCACAGTATATTTTATCTACTCTTTTTGATTTTGCAACACTCGTAACTATAGCGTGTTCTCTTCCGCCGCTTCCTACTACCAAAACCCTCATGCCTATTCTCCTATTTTTATTTTTCCCTCTGCTATTTCTGATATTACTTTAGGTAAAATTACCCATTCAGCCTGTTCCATTACACGCTTCTGAAGCTTTTTGGGAGTGTCTCCATCCATTACTTCTACCGCTTTCTGAGCTAAAATTTTACCTGTATCTATTCCTTCATCCACAAAATGCACCGTGGCACCTGTTACCTTTACGCCTCTGTTTAACACGCCCTCATGTACTCTAAGACCGTAATAGCCTTTTCCGCAGAAAGAAGGGATTAAGGAAGGATGAATGTTTATAATACGGTTTTTAAATTCTCTTATTACAATTTCAGGTACGTTTACTAAAAAACCCGCAAGCACGATTAAATCAGGATTCTCTTCTTTCAGGGTATTTAATAAAGCCTCATTAAACAAAGCTCGGTCTGAAAAATCCTTTGGTGATATGCACACTCCCTTAATGCCGTGATTTTCAGCCCTTGTTAAGGCATAAGCATTTGCATTGTTACTTATTACCCTTGAAACGTAAGCATTTTTTATCGTGCCTGCTTCAATTGCCTTTAAAATTGCCTCTAAATTAGTGCCGCCGCCTGATACGCATACGCATATATTAATCATTTAAAATTACTCCCTTTTCGCCGGATATGGTCCTTCCGATTATATAAGGAGTGTCACCGGCTGCCTTTACTGCTTCGATTACAAGGTCAACATCCTCTTTTGCCACACACAATACCATACCGATACCCATGTTGAAGGTGTTGTACATCATTTCATCAGAAATGTCTCCGGTCTTTTGTAAAAGCTTAAAAATCTTAGGTACCTCATAGCTGCCCTTATCAACGGAAGCTATAATGCCTTCAGGAAGCATTCTCGGTATATTTTCATAAAAGCCGCCGCCTGTAATGTGGCTGCAGCCCTTGACTTTAACGCCTGCATCCTTTACGCTCTTTAAAGCCTTTACGTAAATTCTTGTAGGCTCGATTAAAGCTTCGCCTAAGGTCTTTCCAAGTTCTTCGTAATAGGTATTTAAATTTTCTTTTGTCATATCAAATACTTTTCTTACTAAAGAAAAGCCGTTTGAATGAACCCCTGTTGAAGCAAGGCCGATAAGCACGTCCCCGGGGAGAATGCTTTCACCTGTAATTAAATCCTTTTTATCCACAACACCTACGGAAAAGCCTGCAAGGTCGTATTCATCCTCCGGCATAAGACCTGGATGCTCTGCAGTTTCTCCGCCCACAAGTGCACAGCCTGACTGTCTGCAGCCTTCAGCCACACCTCCTACAATCGTAGCAATCTTTTCCGGATAGTTTTTGCCGCAGGCGATGTAATCAAGGAAGAATAAGGGCTCGCCCCCTGCGCAGGCTACGTCGTTTACGCACATTGCCACAGCATCAATACCGATGGTGTCATGCTTATCAAGTAAAAACGCAAGCTTAACCTTTGTGCCGCAGCCGTCTGTGCCTGAGAGTAGAACCGGCTCCTCCATATTTTTAATGCTGTCTAAAGAAAAGGCACCTGAAAAGCCTCCAATTCCCCCAAGTACCTCCGGGCGGAAGGTGCTTTTAACCGCTTCCTTCATAAGCTCAACCGATTTGTAGCCGGCTTCAATATCAACGCCGGAAGATTTGTAATCAAGTCCCATGATGATCTCCTTATTTTGAATAGTTTTTATAGCCGACTTCTTTTAATTTTTTATCTTTTTCTTCTACCTGTTCCTTTAATTCAACGCAATAGGCCTTCATTTTTTCTCTTAAGCCTTCATCGCTTATTGAAAGCATTTTAACTGCCAAAAGCCCTGCGTTTACCCCTCCGTTAATTGCAACGGTAGCAACGGGAATACCTGAGGGCATCTGTACTATTGAATAAAGGGAATCTCTGCCACCAAGAGACGTGGTGTGCATAGGAATGCCTATAACAGGCATGGAAAAAATAGCTGCACACATACCGGGCAGGTGAGCTGCCATGCCGGCGCCTGCAATAATGATTTTAATACCTCTTTCTTCTGCAGTCTTTGCATATTCAAAGAAGGTATCTGGTTCTCTGTGAGCTGAAATGATGTTCATTTCATAATCAATGCCGAATTTTTCAAGAATGTCTGCGGCCTTACTCATAACGGGCATATCCGAGTCACTGCCCATAACGATGGATACTGTAGGCATAAATGCTTCCTCCATAGGATTTATATTTATATTCCGGCGTAAAGGATCATACTTGCCAGCATTAAATCAAGCACGTTTAAGCCTATACCTATATAAGAAAACAGGTAGAATTTTTCAGGCTCGTTCTTTCCCATGTAGCCTAAAATTATGCCAACAGCCGAAAATATGGTGCAAAGAAAAGCCGTGGCTCCGTAGGACATGGAGATATCGCCCTTCTTAAAAAAGCTTGACACAATCAAAAGCACAAGGAAAATAAAGGAAAGTCCCGCAAGAATTGTCGAGAAAATTCCCTTCTTTGTATGCTCTTTGTTTGAATATATGTATTTACCCTTACGTTTCTTCATGACAATTTTATTTTATCTGTAAATTTAGCCCCTCACAATGAATATTTTGACAAAAAAATTTTTATTTTGCCCCATATTCCTTGTAATAGTCGTCAATGGCCTTTGCTGTTTCATCGTTGATTATAACTTTTCCAAAGATTTCCCTGTTATGTAAAAATTCCTTTACTTCACTCATTTTTACAATTGCAGCGGTTTCAAAGCCGTATAAATCCCTGATTTCATCAAGGGCCTTTTTATCACCCTTTCCCTTTTCTTCTCTGTCTAAAGAAACCATTAAGCCTTTAATTTTAATATCCGCAGCCTTTGTGATAATTGGGAAGGTTTCTTCAATTGACTTACCTGATGTGGTGACATCCTCAACGATTACCACTCTTTCTCCATCCTGTAATTTATGTCCTAACAATCCGCCCGCATCGGCGCCGTGGTCTTTTTCTTCTTTTCTGTTAGAACAATATTTAACCTCCTTATTATAAAGCTTTGAATAAGCAATTGCGGTTACAACCGATAAAGGAATTCCTTTATAGGCAGGACCGAATACCACATCAAAATCATCTCCGAAATTATCATGAATTGCCTTTGCATAATATATGCCTAAGGCATAAAGCTCGCTGCCTGTTTCATAGGCGCCTGCGTTCATAAAAAAGGGGGATTTTCTTCCGCTTTTAAGGGTAAAGTCTCCGAATTTTAACACCTCAGACTTTACCATGAATTCTATAAATTCCTGTTTGTATGCTTCCATTTTTATTCTCCTAAAAAATTCTGTTTATGTCTTCCTTCATATCTATAACAGCACGTCTTGCAGCCTCCTGATAGCCTGCTTCCCCGTACTTTTGATATTTTTCTGACTTATAGGCTGCAATAATGCCACGGGATGAATTGACGATTGCCCCAAGACCGTCTTCATTAAAGAAAGGTCGAAGTCCGTCGGCTGTGCCGCCCTGAGCGCCGTACCCAGGAACCAGAATATATGCCTTTGGAATTACCTTTCTTAAGGCTTCTCCTATTTCTGGGTATGTAGCTCCAACAACCGCACCTACATAGCTGTAAGTATCTCCCATTAAAGAAGCTCCCCATTCATCAACCTTTCTCGCTACATGCTCATAAAGAGGCTTTCCGTCAATCAATCTGTCCTGGAATTCTTTGGAAGAAGGATTTGAAGTCTTTACAAGTACGAATATACCTTTCCTTTCTTTTGCGCACACATCGATAAAGGGCTTGATGCCATCAATTCCAAGGTATGGATTAACCGTTGCAAAATCCTCAGAAAAGCCTTCATATTTAACGCCTTCTATTTCTACTCCCGATAAATGGCCCAGTGCATAAGCTTCGCTTGTGGAGCCTATGTCGCCTCGCTTAATGTCTCCAAGTACAATTAAGCCCTTGCTCTTTGCATAATCAATCGTTTCCTTAAAGGCAATGACACCCTCTGTGCCGAAGGTTTCATACATTGCAATCTGTGGCTTTACACAGGGCACAAGATCACAGACTGCATCGATTATTCCTTTATTGTATTCAAGCATTGCCCTTGAAGCACCTTTTAGATTAGCTCCGTATTCCTTAAAATTTTTCTCCTTAAGAAATTCAGGACACAGCTTTAGAGTCGGATCTAAGCCCACCACAATCGGCGCGTTTGTTTCTTTGATTTTTGATATCAGTCTGTTTATCATGTTTTTCTCCCTGAAGTGTTATTTTATAAAAGCAGGCAGCTAAGCGGATTGCGAATATCCTCAGCCTGGTTCTCTTAAAAAAAGAGGATTGTTATTGTACAACCCTCTCTTCTTATTATTTTATTTATACTGTAACTGTAGTTTTTGTTTCAACATATTTTTTAATATTTGAAGCGTTTACGTATTTTTTAAATTCTCCACCGTCTACTACTACCAGCGTAGGTGCCTGCATAATGCGGTATCTTTCCACAAGCTCCTGATTTTCCTCGGCATCTACTAAAATGTAGTCTTCGCCCTTTAACATTTCTTTTGCAAGCTTACAGTTAGGGCAGGTCTTGGTCGTGAAAAGGTATTTAACGTTAATGGGCTCCTCCACCCTTACCTCTTCTGCTTCCTTTGAAATTGTCACCATCCTGGCAACCGGTCTCTTTAAGGAAGAATTGGCTATGTCGTAAGTGATACGGTTTACGTATTCCTGACTCTTACCGTCGTTCCAATTCTGAACGGGACGATAATAGCCCGTGATACGGCTGTATACTTCAGTTACCTCGCCGCAGAAAGGACAAACCTTCTTTTCACCTGCCAGATATCCGTGATTCTTACAGATAGAGTAGGTAGGTGACATTGTGTAATAAGGCAATTTGTAATTTTCAGCAATTGTACGGACAAGATTAGCAGCTGCCTTCCAGTCAGGAAGCTTTTCACCTAAGAATGCGTGGAAAACAGTACCAGATGTGTAAAGAGTCTGTAATTCATCCTGAATGTCAAGGGCATCAAAGATGTCTGAAGTAAAGTCAACCGGTAAGTGGGAGGAATTTGTGTAGTAAGGTGTATCACCGGGCTTTCCGGCTGTCTTAATTGCAGGCCACTTCTTCTTGTCGTTTTTAGCAAGCCTGTAGGTAGTACTTTCAGCTGGAGTAGCCTCAAGGTTATAGAGGTCTCCGTACTGTTCCTGGTAATCTGATAAACGGTTACGCATGTGGTTAAGTACTTCCTTTGTGAATTCCTGAGTCTTAGGATCTGTCATGTCTGCTCTTAACCAGTTAGCGTTAAGACCAACCTCGTTCATACCGATAAGACCAATGGTTGAGAAATGATTGTCAAAGGATCCAAGATATCTCTTTGTATAGGGATATAAGCCCTCTTCAAGAAGCCTTGAAATAACGCCTCTCTTAATCTTTAAGGAGCGTGCAGAAATATCCATTAATCTGTTCAGACGGCGATAAAAGTCATCCTTATTGGAAGAAAGATATGCGATACGGGGCATATTAATGGTAACAACACCTACGGAGCCTGTTGATTCGCCCGAACCAAAGAAGCCACCGGTTTTCTTTCTTAATTCTCTTAAGTCAAGTCTTAAACGACAGCACATTGAACGTACGTCTGAAGGCTCCATATCGGAATTGATATAGTTAGAGAAATAAGGCGTGCCATATTTTGCGGTCATTTCGAATAATAATTTATTATTCTCGGTTTCAGACCAGTCAAAATCCTTGGTAATTGAATATGTGGGAATAGGATACTGAAAGCCTCTGCCGTTAGCATCGCCTTCAATCATGGTCTCGATAAATGCCTTGTTAACCATGTCCATTTCCTTCTTACAGTCCTTGTATTTAAAGCTCTGAGGCTGACCGCCTACAATTGCAGGAAGCTCAGCCAGGTCATTTGGAACCGTCCAGTCTAAAGTAATATTTGAGAAGGGTGCCTGTGTGCCCCATCTTGAAGGAGTATTAACGCCGTAAATAAAGGCTTCAATACACTTCTTTACTTCATGGTAAGAAAGATTGTCTATCTTAACGAAGGGTGCAAGGTAGGTATCAAAGGACGAGAAAGCCTGAGCGCCTGCCCATTCATTCTGCATAATGCCAAGGAAGTTAACCATCTGATTGCACAAAACAGATAAATGTCTTGCGGGAGCAGAGGTAATCTTACCTGTAATACCGCCTAAGCCTTCGGTAATAAGCTGCTTTAAGGACCATCCAGCACAGTAGCCTGTAAGCATGGATAAGTCATGAATATGAATATCTGCGTTTCTGTGTGCTTCTGCGATTTCTTCATCGTAGATTTCAGAAAGCCAGTAATTGGCAGTGACAGCACCTGAGTTTGATAAAATAAGGCCGCCCACCGAATATGTAACGGTAGAATTTTCCTTAACTCTCCAGTCTTCTACCTTTACGTAGCTGTTTACTACATCCTTATAGTCTAGGATGGTAGATTTCATAACGCGCATTTTTTCACGCTGCTTACGATAAAGAATATATGCCTTTGCAACATCGGTATAACCGGTCTGTTCCAGTACCTTCTCTACGCTGTCCTGAATATCCTCAACGCTTATAGCGCCATCCTTAATCTTAGACTGAAAATCAGAGGTTACCTTTAAAGCAAGAAGATCGATGATATCATTGGAATATTCCATTTCAGTGGCAACAAAAGCCTTCATGATGGCATCGCTTATCTTTGTTAAAGTAAAATCTGTTTTTTCTCCGTCTCTTTTAATTACCTGATACATTTGTGGTACGCTCCCTCCATTGATAATACCTTTTATAACCCGTAAAAAGAGTGTACCAAACAGGATATTAAAAGTCAATCAAAAAAACACAAAATATCGAAGTAATTATGTTATGTAACCCCAATATCTTGTGTTTTTGTTGTCTGAAAATTTTATACAAATTTTGAGCTTTGGCTTAAATTCAAGGCTTTTTAGCTTTTACCAAAAGAGTATTTTCTAAGAGGCATTGTGCTAAAATATGTAACAGCAGGTTTGATTATCTGGTCTCTAAAAATTCAAGCTCATGCTTTGCCTTTTCATCCTTTGGATAAAGGACTGTGTATTCATTAAATTTTTCTTTTGCCGTAGCAAAGTCAAGCATGTATTCGTAGGTAACCGCTTCGTTAAATAAAAGCTCCTGGTTCCATTCCGGATCGTTTAATTTCAAGCCAAAGGAAAAGGATACAAGAGCGCCCTCATAATCCTCAAGCCTCCATCGGCATACGCCTAACTGATTGTAAACTGCAGCGTTATTACCCTTTGTATCAAGATAGCTTGCATATAAGGAGGCAGCGTAGCTGTAGTCATTTATGGCCTCGTAGGTCTTTCCAAGCATCAAAATCGTGTCCGGATCCGACATATCCTTGGCCTTTTCAAGATAGACTCTTGCGTTTGAATAGTCGCCTAAATAATAGTACATGCGACCACGGTCGTAGTCAGAAATTTTTCTATTACCATCTTCCAAAACTGCCTTTAAATAGGAATTTGCGTCGGTTTCAAAGCCGGCATTCCTAATCGAAAAGAAAATCTGAATATAAAGGTCGTAGTTGTCAGAATCCCTGCTTGTGACATATGAAAAATCTTCTTCTGCAAGGGTTTTTTCACCAAGCATTAAATAGCACAAAGCCCTGCGGTAATAGATTTTAGTGTCTTTTGGATGAAGTGTGATAAGTGCCGAATAAATGTCTACCGCCTTCTCATAATCACCGTTCTTTTCGTAGGCATAGCCTAAATAATCGTTAATGTCGTAGTCAATTTCCCGAATGCGGCCGTTAGATTTATTTAATGCCTGTATCAGGGTATCGATTGCTTCTTCATACTGACCGTTTGAAATATAGGCAATTCCAAGGCCTCTAAGAGCTTCCTTTGTCTCTGCTTCGGTTTCGATTGAAAGCTTGAAATTATGAACCGCTTCATTTGGCTGATCGTTTTCAAGATAGGAAAACGCCGCGTCATAATAGACGGTTTCAGGCTTTTTGCAGGCAGCAAAAGTAAAAGCAATTGATAAAAACGTAATAAGTGTAAGTGTTCTTTTCTTCATAAGAACAAGTTTAGCATATCTCACAGTAAAAAACATTATGAATTAAAATTTTTCATAAAACTTAACAAATCGATTAAAATTGACTCAAAATTTGTTTACTCTGAAATTTTTTTATGATAAGTTGAAAAGGTATTGGGGCAAAAACAAACATAATATAGGAGAATTTAGCAATGGGCGGATTTTTCGGAGTAGTGTCTAAGGAAGACTGCGTTTTTGATTTGTTTTTCGGTATTGATTATCATTCCCATCTTGGCACACGCCGCGGCGGCATGTGTGTTTACAGCGAGCAGGAGGGCTTTAACAGAGCTATCCACAGTATTGAAAACTCGCCTTTTCGTACAAAATTTGACAAAGAGGTCCTGGCTATGCATGGCACATCCGGCATCGGATGCATTTCAGACTACGAGCCTCAGCCCTTAATCGTGCGGTCTCACCACGGTACCTACACTCTCACCACAGTTTCCAAAATCAACAATACAGAAGCGCTTGCCGAGGAGGTTTTTTCAACCGGACACTCTCATTTTCTTGAGATGAGCGGCGGTGACATAAATGCAACCGAGCTTGTGGCAGCACTTATTAATGCAAAAGAAAACCTAGTCGAGGGTATTCACTATGCTCTTGAAAAGATAGACGGTTCTCTGTCCTTACTTTTGTTAACCTCCAAGGGAATTTACTGTGCAAGAGACAAATACGGACGCACACCGGTTGTAATCGGCAAAAAGGCTTCTGCTTTCTGTGCTTCCTTTGAAAATTTTGCCTACAAGAATTTAGGCTATTCGGATTTTAAGGAATTAGGACCCGGCGAAATATGCGTCATCACTCCCGATTCCTGCGTAACATTACTTGAGCCAAATAACGACAATTTAAAAATCTGTACCTTTCTTTGGATATATTACGGTTACCCTTCAAGCTCCTATGAAGGCATGAGTGTAGAGAAAATGCGTTATATATGCGGTGAAAAAATGGCAAAACGAGACACCGTCACTCCTGACGTGGTGGCCGGTGTGCCTGATTCAGGTCTTGCCCATGCAATCGGCTATGCCAACGAATCAAAAATTCCCTTTTCACGTCCCTTTATAAAATACACTCCCACCTGGCCCCGCTCCTTTATGCCCACGATTCAGAGTCAGCGTAATTTGATTGCCAGGATGAAGCTTTTGGCAGTTGAAGATTTAATCCGCGACAAAAAGCTTTTATTAATAGATGATTCAATTGTAAGAGGCACCCAGCTAAGGGAAACCACGGAATTTTTATATCAAAGCGGTGCAAAGGAAGTGCACATCCGTCCAGCCTGTCCGCCTCTTTTATACGGCTGTAAATATTTGAACTTTTCACGCTCCTCATCTGAAATGGATTTAATTACCCGCAGGGTTATTGCACGGTTAGAGGGTACTGATAACGTGTCTCGGGAGATTCTGGACGAATACGTCAATCCGGATTCCGACAAATATAAAGCAATGGTTGAAGAAATAAGAAAAGAACTTAATTTTACATCTCTTGCTTTTAACCGTTTGGATGACATGCTGGAGGCAGTAGGCATTGACAAGTGCAAATTATGTACCTATTGCTGGAACGGAAAAGAATAAAAATGGAATGTATTGTAAAACCCACTGCCTAAAGGCAGTGGGTTTTCTTGAGCTTTTATACGCAATTTAACTGATTTTATTTATATTTATACTCCTGCAAACAGCGCTGCTATCTGCTCCGGTGTCAATTTTGCATTTGGATCTGCAGGAATTTCAACTGTAGGTGCGAAAGCTTTAGCAGGTTCTTCTGCCACAGGCTTAAAAGCAGGTTCTTCTACTATAGGTGCTGCCTCCTCTGTCACAGGTTCAGCCTCTGTAACAGGTTCAGCCTCTGTAACAGGTTCTTTAATTACAGGCTCCTCAATCACAGGCTCTTCTAAATGAGTTTCCTCTGTAAGAGTTTCCTCTATTAAAGCCTCCTCTGTTAAAGCCTTCTCTGTTAAGGCCTCATCTGTTAAAGCTTCCTCTGTTAAAGGCTCCTCTGTTAAAGCTTCCTCAGCTATAGGCTCTTTTGTCGGTACTTCCTCCAAAATCGCATCTGCCGCTTCCGTTATAGCTTCAGGTAAAGCTTCTAAAAGCCTGCTGATATCTTCATCAAGATCTTCTTCTATAACAGGCGCTGCCGTCTCTTCAGGTTCTGATGCATCTGAAATTTTTGCAGTGTCAGCATCCGGCTCAGAGCTTACTGTTTCTATAGATAAGGCTTCTTTAGATAAAGCTTCTTTAGATAAAGCTTCTTTAGATAAATCTTCTTTAGGTGAATTTTCTTTAGGCAAATTTTCTTTAGGTAAATTTTCTTCTGCTAAAGAAAACCTTTCGCCTTCAAGAAGCGCCTCTAAATTTTCGCGATTCTTTCCAATAAAGCCAAGAGGCTTCATTTCGTCGTGCTCTTTATCCTCCAAATTTTCAAGACCAACATCGGCATCCTCGATATTTGAAATATCTCCCATTTCATCAAGCGTTGTCTTAAGCTCCTCAAAGCACTTTTTAACCCTTGAAAACTCCTCTATCTGAAGCCTTAATTTGGCATTTTCACGCTTCAGCGAATTATTTTCCTTCATAGTCTTATCAAGAAGTCTTGCAAGAAAGAAGGAGCTGAAGGCATAGTCCTTTAACATTGGGTCAAGACAACTTATATTCAGTTCTTCCAAAACATCTATATCCTGTGGAAGGTCATTTAGCATATTATAGTCCTCCTTTTGTGATGCTTAGAAGTTATCACAGGGAAGTTAACAGTCAGTTATTACTGCAAAAGGTTATCTAAGGCAGCCTTTAAATTCCTTTAAAGCCCTGATATCATATTCATCTATTAAACCGTTCATGTCAGGTCCCACGTTTAAAAGCATGTTGCTGCCACGACCAACGGTTGCATTATACATTTCACATAATTTTTCTTTTGACTTGACGGTTTCAGGGTTATCGTCCCAAAACCACGTATCTCTCAGCATACAGTCACATTCCGTGCCGTAATTATCTTTATTTTCAGGAGCATATCCGTCTTCATTGCCTATCCAGTGGACCGTCGGTTCCCAGTTATTCTCTGCAAAAAGAAGAATATCCGGCTGAAGAGAATAAATCACCTTCTTTATGCCTTCGATATCGAAATTGTGCCCTGCAGCTCCGCAACCGTCAAACCAAAGATAATCAATTTTACCGTAGGAAGACAAAAGCTCTCTTAACTGCCCCTTCATGAATTCATCGTATTCCTTTTCATTTTCAAAATCCGGGGCACTTATGCCCTTTGGATTCCACTGGGCTAATGAATAATAAAGTCCGACTCCGAGGTTTTCTTTTCTTGCAGCCTCCACATATTCCTTTACAATATCCCCTTTTCCGTCTTTAAAGGGCGTATTCTTAATATTGTAGCTTGTATATTTTGTGGGCCATAAGCAGAAGCCGTCGTGATGTCTTGTGGTTAAAACCGTGTATTTTGCCCCGGCTTCCTTTGCTACCTTAATCCATTGATTACAATCTAGGGCAACAGGGTTAAAGGCAGCTGCATCCATATCCACCCTGTCCCAGTCCTTGTGGTTTCTATAATAAGTCCTTATTCCAAAATGGAAAAATAAACCAAATTTCCAGTCCGTAAATTTTTTTAAAAGTTTTTCGTTATCCATAAGCCGGTCTTTCCTTTTATATTCTGTTTACTCCTGTTTCAATTGCGGCTTTCTTAACTGCCTCGGCTACTGCTTTACCAACGCGTGGATCAAAAGCGTTTGGAATGATATATTCTGCATTAAGCTTTGCGTCCGAAACAAGACCAGCAATTGCATAGGCAGCAGCAACCTTCATTTCATCGTTAATGTCACGGGCACGTACGTCAAGAGCACCTCTGAAAATACCCGGGAAAGCAAGGACATTGTTTATCTGG
This sequence comes from Lachnospiraceae bacterium, assembly GCA_963643225.1. Lineage (GTDB taxonomy): Bacteria > Bacillota > Clostridia > Lachnospirales > Lachnospiraceae > UBA1258. The sequence goes on along the minus strand of CAVIIX010000019.1, from coordinate 16,654 downwards.
TTAGGATAATCGGAGCGTCCTGTTCCTACTACTGCTGCGCCTGCTTTTCTGGCAAGCTCAGGGTCGATTTCGGGAATCGGATTAGCCATAGGGAATAAAATAGGGTTAGAAGCCATGGTTTTAACCATTTCTTCAGTAACCGTACCGGGAGCTGAAACACCGATAAATACGTCTGCGTTCTTAATTACATCCTTAAGGCTTCCCTTCTCTTTATTTTTATTTGTAATCTTAGCCATCTCGATTTTTTCTGAATTAAGGCCTTCTCTTCCTTCGTAAATGGCCCCTGTGCGGTCACACATAATTACATTTTTAAGACCCATGCTTACTAAAAGCTTAATGATTGCAATGCCTGCGGCGCCTGCGCCGGAGGTAACAACCTTTATATCCTTAATGTCTTTATTTACAAGCTTTAAGGCATTTATCATGGCTGCAAGCACTACAACTGCGGTGCCGTGCTGATCATCATGAAAAATCGGAATATCGCATACCTCCTTAAGCTTTCTTTCGATTTCAAAGCATCTGGGTGCCGAAATGTCCTCAAGGTTGACGCCTCCAAAGGAGCCTGCCAAAAGCTTAACCGTATTGACGATTTCATCTACATCTTTTGAACGGATGCAAAGAGGAAAGGCATCTACGTTTCCAAAGGATTTAAATAAAGCACATTTTCCCTCCATAACAGGCATGCCGGCTTCAGGGCCGATATCACCAAGACCTAAGACCGCGGTACCGTCAGTTATAACCGCAACAAGGTTGCTCCTGCGGGTGTAGATATAGGATAAATCAACGTCCTTGTGAATCTCAAGACAAGGCTCCGCAACGCCTGGTGTATAAGCTACAGAAAGCTCTTCTTTATTGGTAACGGGGCAGCGGCTGATAACTTCAATTTTACCGGCCCAGTCCCTGTGACTCTTTAATGCAATTTCCCTTTTATCCATAATATTCTCCTTTTTATTGGCTTTCGCCTGATTTATGTAAATGATATTTGCAATTTGCTTCACTACTTGCTCATGTCAATGATATTCGCAATCCGCTTCGCTGCTTGCTCATATAAAAGGTACCACGAAAAGTGCTTCCGTGGTACAAAAATTTCATTATTTCTTATTAATGTGTAAAAGTTCGTGTTCTCTTCCCTCAAGTACGCCGCCATGGTATAAAGCTTCCACAACCGGATTATCGGCAGAGCACTTGATAACAGAAGAACGGTCTGAACGGTAAAGCCCCATGGCTCTCTTTTCTTTTCCTTCTCTGTATACAAAGGGCTGACCTGCGCCTGCCACACAGCCTAAAGGACAAGCCATTACTTCTACAAAATCAAAATGCAGCTGGCCTGCTTCAATACCCCGGATAAGCTTTTCTGCGTTGCCAAGGCCTGACACAACCGCAATGTTTAATTCCTTATCGCCGTAAGGAACGCTGCCGGTCTTAACGCCTTCAAAGCCACGTAAACCAAGGTATTCAATAGCCTTTAATTCTTCATTGTTTTTAGCCTTTGCAACTCTTCTGATGGCTGCTTCCATTACACCGCCGGAGGTTCCGAAAATGGTACCTGCGCCTGAAGAAATTGAGAAGGGCATATCAGGACCCTGTGGTTCTATTTGAGTAAACTGGATACCGATTTCCTTAATCATTCTGGCAAGCTCACTGGTGGTGATTACATAATCTACATCTAAAACACCGTTACGTTTAAATTCTTCCCTTGTAATCTCATATTTTTTAGCAGCACAGGGCATAACGGCAACGGATACCGTGTGGAGTCCTTCTTCTTTATCTGCCTCTTTATAGTATTCCTTTATAACGGTACCAAACATTTCCATAGGCGACTTACAGGAAGAAACATAGGGAAGTAATTCTCTGTGTTTTGTTTCAACGTATCTTACCCATGCAGGACAGCAGGAGGTAAATAAGGGATATTTGTCATCGCCTGCTTCAAGCTTTTTAACAAGTTCTATAGCTTCCTCGATAATGGTAAGGTCTGCACCTACTGATGTATCAAATACTACATCAAAGCCCAGCATACGAAGTGCAGCGTAAATTCTGCCCATTGTGTTTTTGCCGGGTTCAAGGCCGAATTCTTCTCCCAGGGCAACTCTTACTGCAGGAGCTACCTGTACTACAACTCTTGCCTTTGGATCGTATAATGCCTTCCAGACGCCTCTTAATGTATTCTTTACCTTAATCGCAGCTGTAGGACATACAGCGGCACACTGACCGCAGTTTACGCAGTCGGTTTCTGAAAGCTTTTTGCCCATTGCAGGCATTACCTGCATTTTTGAGCCTCTGAAAGCAAAATCTATGGCGCCTACGTTCTGTACTTCGTTACACATACGCACACAGTCACCGCAGAGAATACACTTACCGGGATCTCTTACAATTGATTCCGAAGAATCATCTATAGGCTTTTCTGAAGATGTATTTTTGAATCTTACTTCCGTTAATCCGTAACGGGAGGCAAGCATCTGCAGACGACAGCGACCGTTCTTTTCGCAGACGGTACAGTCTCTGCAATGGGAGGCAAGTAACAGCTCAAGAATCATCTTTCTGTATTCGTGAAGTCTTGGAGTGTTTGTCTTTATCTCCATTTTGTCCTTGGGTGGAGTTGAACAGGAAGCAACGATTCCGCCTCTGTTGTCCTCTATCATACACATACGGCAGGCGCCGAAAATGGACATGTCTGAATAATAGCAAAATGTAGGAACGTGGATGCCGGCCTTATGGATTACCTGTAAAATGTTCTTTTCATCGGTAAAGGGCACACGCATGCCATCAATAATCATATATTTTTCCATGGTACCCTCCTCCTTAAGCTCTGTAGATGGCCTTAAAGGCACATCCGTCCATGCAGGCGCCACACTTGATACATTTGGTGGTATCGATTACATGAGGCTCCTTGACTGTTCCTGTAATGGCTCCTGCAGGGCATTGACGTGCACACTTTGTACAGCCCTTACACTTTTCTTTATCAATGTGATAGGAAGCAAGTGCCTTACACTGACCTGCGGGACATTTCTTATCTACAACGTGGGCGATATATTCGTCCCTGAAATATTTCATGGTGGAAATAACCGGTGAAGCAGCACTCTTTCCAAGACCGCAAAGGGCAGTTGCCGAAACTGTCTCTGCAAGCTCTTCCAAAAGCTCTAAGTGCTCCATTGTGCCTCTTCCCTCTACGATATCGTTTAAAAGCTCAAGCATACGCTTTGTGCCTTCACGACAGGGAACGCACTTACCACAGGATTCATTCTGGGTAAAGTTCATAAAGAATCTTGCCACTTCTACCATACAGGACTTGTCGTTCATAACAACAAGACCGCCGGAGCCGATCATGGCTCCTACCTTTTTAAGGGAGTCAAAATCCAAGGGAATATTTAAATGGTCTTCATCAGAATTAAGGCATAAGCATCCGCCTGAGGGACCGCCTATCTGAACCGCCTTGAATTCACCGTCCTTTACACCGCCGCCGATGTCAAAAACAACATCCTTAAGCTTTGTGCCCATTGGAACCTCGATAAGACCTGTATTGTTTACATTACCTGTTAATGCAAAAGCCTTTGTGCCGTGGCTTCCTTCCGGACCGTACTGGCAGTACCAGTCAGCACCATTTAAAATAATGGAAGGAACGTTGCAATAGGTTTCTACGTTATTTAAAACCGTAGGTTTTTCAAATAAGCCCTTTTCTGTTGTACGGGGAGGCTTAACTCTTGGCATACCCCTGTGGCCTTCAATAGAAGCCGTTAAGGCTGAGCCTTCACCGCACACGAATGCTCCTGCACCCTGGCATATTTTTAAGTCAAAAGAAAAACCGGAGCCCATAATATTGTCGCCCAAAAGACCTCGTTTTTTTGCCTTCTCAATGGCAATTGAAAGTCTCTCTACAGCAAGAGGATATTCGGCACGTACGTAAATATAGCCGTAATGAGCCTTTGTTGCAATACCTGCAATTAGCATGCCCTCGATAACTCTATGAGGGTCGCCTTCCATCATGGAACGGTCCATAAATGCCCCTGGGTCACCCTCGTCACCGTTACATACGATATATTTTACCTCTGTATCCTGCGAAAGTACCTGAGCCCACTTTTTACCAGTAGGGAAGCCGCCACCTCCGCGTCCTCTCAGTGTCGCCTTTGTAACTTCATCAATAATGTCTTCCGCAGTCATGTCAAACAAAGCCTTTGCAACTGCCTGATAGCCGCCTACAGCAATGTATTCAACGATTGATTCTGCATTAATCTGACCGCAATGCTCTAAGGCAAGACGTGTCTGTTTTTTATAAAAAGGTATTTCAGACTGCTGTCTGTAGGGAATGCCTTCGTTATCCTTATATACAAGTCTGTCTACGCATTCACCCTTAATAATTGTTTTTTCGATTATTTCTTCACAGTCTTCTACCCTTACCTTTAAATAAAGCCAGCCATAGGGCTCGATTCTAAGTAACGGTCCCTTTTCACAGAAGCCGTGACAGCCTGATTTCTTCAAGCCGACTGTATCGTGAGGCTCCTCCTCAAGCATAACAGAGCAGGGAATGTTCTTTTCTTTTAGCAGCTCCTGCATGCGCTCGTAAATTTTTAAAGAACCGCCCGCTACACAGCCTGTACCGGCGCAGATTAAAATTTTCTTTGACTGGGAGTCTAAGGATTTCTTGAATTTAACCCGGAGGCTGTCTAAATCTTCTCTTGATTTAATAAGTTCCATAGATTAATTTGCCTCCTTTTCCTTTATCTGTGTAATAATAGCCTTTACCTTATCGGAAGTCATGGCAGGATATACCACATCATTAACTGTACATACGGGAGCAAGGCCGCAGGCCCCAAGGCAGGATACCGTTTCTAAAGTAAAGATTCCGTCAGCAGTTGTTTTTTGGCCGGCTTCAAGCTTTAATTCTGCCTTAAAGGCATCCAGAATCGAAACTGAATTACGCACATGGCAGGCAGTTCCGTCGCACACCTTTATCACATATTTTCCCTTTGGTTCAAGTGAGAAATTTTCATAGAATGTGGCAACGCCGTAGATTTTGGCTTCGCTTATTTTCAGAGCCTTTGAAACATAGGTAAGCGTTTCCTTAGGCAGATAGTGATATTCCTTCTGAATATCCTGCATAATGGCAATTACCTGATGCTCATCATAGTCATGTTTTGAAAGAATTTCATCAAGTTGCTTTGTTTTAGCTTCAGAAAGCATATGTCCTCCCATAGTGTTATATTTTTGCGCGTTCCATTAATTTTTCTAATTGTTAATTTTTTATCACTTTGCCTATTATACACAACCTGATTTCCATATGCAAGCAAATTACAACAAAAATGGAGCTTAATATCAGATTATTATTCACACAAGCTCCACAATTTTTGTCCAAAATAATATGGAGATTCATACGTGCAGGCACGAGAATCTCCATACAGTTTGACTAAACCTTGAATAAAAACAGCTTAAGCCTCATTAGATGTTGTTTTTGACTTCGTCGAATTCCTTCTGGATTTCAGCACAGGGGGCAGATGTGCTAAGAGAAACAATGACGTTAATTAAAATCGAAATGACGAAGGCTGGTAATAATTCATAAATTGCGAAGGCACCGCCTAGCTTTGCAATACCGAATTTCCAGATAAATACCATTGCGCCACCGGAAATCATTCCTGCGATAGCACCCTTTAAATTGGATTTTTTCCAGAAAAGTGCAAGTAATACGACCGGACCGAATGCAGCGCCAAAGCCTGCCCAGGCAAAGGAAACAACACGGAAGATGGAGCTGTCAGGGTTCCATGCAAATACAATGCCGAATACTCCGATTAGGGCAAGTGTAAGGCGGGCAAACAGAATTTTCTTTTTATCTGAAATATTTACCTTAAATACGCCTGTTAAAATATCCTGAGATACGCTTGATGCTGCAGCAAGTAATTGAGAATCTGCTGTAGACATGGTAGCTGCAAGCACGCCGGCAAGGATTATGCCTGCGATGACTGCTGTAAATGCGCCGTTTTCAGAAAGTAAATAGGATAATTTAATTAAAACTGTTTCTGTGTCAGCACCTGTTAAGTGTTCAATGGCACCTGCCTTTGAAGCGCCTAAGCCTACAACACCGATACCCACTGCCACAAACATTGAAATGAATACCCAGCCTGTAGCGATTCTTCTTGAAAGGGTTAATTCCTCTTCTTTTCTGGCTGCCATAAATCTAAGTAAGATATGAGGCATACCGAAATATCCAAGACCCCATGCAAGGGTTGAAACAATACTTAAAAAGCCAAAGCTTTTAGCTGTGTTTGTTTCGGGTACAAAGGACTGTACCAGGCTTAAGAAACCCGGAAGCGACTTTGCGTTGTCCATAACGGCAGTCATACCGCCGGCAACGTTTACACCAAACACTAAAACAGCAACAATTGCAGCGGTCATAATGATTGACTGTACAAGGTCTGTGGTGGAAGCTGCAAGGAAACCGCCTAACATTGTATAAGCGATAATAACAGCTGCACTTGCAATCATGGTGATGTGGTAGTCCATACCAAAGAGTGTACCAAAAAGCTTACCGCAGGCAGAAAAGCCTGATGCAGTATAGGGTACAAAGAAAATGATAATAACAAGTGCTGCTACAAACTGTAAAATTCTCTTTTCGTCTCTGTATCTTAAAGAGAAAAATTCAGGAATCGTGATAGCATCAAGTTTAATTGAATATCTTCTGATTCTCTTTGAAACAAGGAGCCAGTTTAAATAGGTACCTACACCTAAACCGATAACCGTCCAGACTGCTTCTGAAAGGCCGGACAAATATGCAAGGCCCGGCACACCCAGTAAAAGGTAAGAGCTCATGTCTGATGCCTCGGCACTCATGGCTGTTACCAGGGGACCTAATTTACGGCCGCCTAAATAAAAATCGTCTGCATCGTTGTTTCTCTTACTGCACCAATAGCCCATTGCAAGCATGGCTGCAAGATAAACCAAAATGGTCACAAAAATAATAATACTTGCGGAACTCATGTAATTCTCCAATCTGCCGTCTGAAACGGCTTTTTAACTTCATTCACAACAAAAGCCACTTTAACACATTTCAATAATAAACAAAATACAGAACGGATTATAGTATCCGTTCTGTACGATTTTAGTTTAAAATATGAATTTTCCTTGCATTTACAAGATTTTTATACTAGACGATTTCTGTACTCTGCAAAAGAAACATCATTTTTTCAGCCTGCACAGCATCATGGGAAGTGTTTTTTGTGAATATTCATGGAGTGAATATTCGCCGTTACAGATGCACCAGTCATAAATTAAGGCTCTTTCGCAAAGGGCGTACATTTTAACCGCTTCATTAACGGTTAGGCTTTCAGAAAGCTCTCCTTTTATCTTGCCTAAATTAATAATCTGTCTTAAAAGCTTGTAATAATAACGGTCATGGTCCAACAAATGACGTTCACCGTGGGTAATAACCTGGGTTGAATAAAGGCGTGCCATAAGTTCAACAGAAATTGAATTTTCAATCATTGAAAACAGCTCACGATTTAAATAAAGAAGCTGCTCAAAGGAGTCCATTGACTGGTCTAAGGTTTCCGAAAGCTCCTTATATTTTTCATCGAACAAATAAGACAGGCTTCCCAATAAATCATCCTTCCCTTCGAAATAATGATAAAAGGAGCCCTTTGATGTCTCAGACTTTTCCACTATGTCTTCAACCGTTGTCTCATCATAGCCCTGCTCGTAAAAAAGCTGCCAGGCTGCCGTTACTATTTTCCCCTTTGTGTTATGAGAATTTTTTCTCGCCATTAAATATTTACTCCGTTTTTAATCAAAAGCTTCCTTGCGGTATCCACGGAATCAACACCGGTCTTATTTTTAACCGGAGCAAATTCCTTTTCTCTTACCACCTCAAAGGGAAGACAGGACTTGCTTAAATGCACCATATCAAGCACCAGCTGCTCAAATTTACAGCCGTTAGGCTCTGTAGGCTCTATAAATTCTCCAGCTTCATTTATATAAGGAATTTTCTTCTGTACAACATGATAAGGAAGCGAGGTCTTTACTATCTCTTCTAATTCCGACACCTTAAATAAATAATTTAAGATAACCCCGAAATTATAGACTCTTTCTCCTCTTTCATCCGTTTCATTGCGCATTTCATCTGTCAGTTCGTAATATTCAACAATGGAAGGACGGCCGTCTTCAAGGCACATAACTCCTACCTTTTCATCAGGAGAAGCCTTTCTTACAACCTTACTGCCAATTGACGAGCCTTCTAAAACCGTGGCGCCGATAAACACCGGGTCGCATATTTTCTGAAGCACGTTGTCTACAGAAAAAATGTTAAGCCACTTAATGCCCTTTTCTTTGGCAGTTTTTAAAGCACCGGATTTTTCCATCGATAAAAACCAGCCGCCGTTACCGTTAGGAGATACGGACACTTTATCCTTCTTTTCAAGAAAAACCTTGCCCTCATAGGAACAGCAGGGCGCCATTTCCTGTTTAAAAAACGTAATGCAGTCTGCAGGATAGCCAAAATTATCCTTTTCCTTAAAGAAATTAACGGTGGAATCATAATTTAAATCACTCGTCATTACGAATAAGTGAATATATTCTCCGCATTCCTTCACTACCTCCATGAGGTTATTAATAAGGCATTCAAAAATATAAAGCTCCCTATTAATGCCGATATTGAACATGCCCTTAGGGTCGTTTGAGCCAAGGCGCGTGCCCATGCCCCCTGCCAAAAGCACTGCCCCCACGTGACCATTCTTTAAAAGCTTAAGGCCTTCCGCCTTGTATTCTGCCTTTTTTAAATTGATGGCATCTAAATCAAGAGCCGCAAGAGGTGTGATAACGCCTCTTTCTGCCGGCTTGTTAAGCTGCTTTATAGTGTCAAGCATTGAAAAATCAATTGCCTCAAGCTGCCTATATAATTTTTCTTTTTCCGCAAAAGAAAGCTCGTTTTCAAAACGTAAAAGCTGTGACTGACCGATTGATTCAAGTTTCTCCCTTATTTCCATTCCGATTACCCCTTTTTATTGAAAATGGTCATAGCATATTTCTTTAGCCATGCTCAAGGCTTTTTCTTTTCCGTCAATTGCTTCAATTATCTTTAACGAAAAAGGCACTGCGGAGCCTGCGCTTCGTCCCGTTATAACGTTTTTAGACCACTCGGCTTCAGAACCTGTAACCGTTGCACCCTTGCATTCCTCCTGAAAGCCTGGAAAGCAGGTAACGGTTTTACCTTCCAAAACTCCCGCTCTTCCCAAAATTGAAGGAGAAGCACAGATTGCCGCAAGGAATTTGCCTTCCTCGTTAAATTTCTTTACGTATTTCATTAAAAGTGAACATTTTTCAAGATTCTTATGTCCAACCCCCCCCGGCAGCACCAGCATATCAAGGTTTTTAAACCAGATTTCATCTACCACAAAATCCGTTTTAATAATGATTGAATGTGCTCCGCCCACATGATGCGTATGACCTACGGAAATTGTCTCAACCTCATGGCCCGCTCTTCTTAAAAGGTCCACAACGGTTAAGGCTTCCACCTCCTCGAATCTTTCCCCAAAAAATACTCCGATTCGCATAAATACCTCCTTAAAATGGTTCTACGGGAAGTCCGTTTTTCCCGTAAAGTGTAACCTCGCCCCAGTTTGTATAAAGATATCTTAAGGCTCCGGGATGCTTAATCCCTTCAGCCTCCACCCTTATCTGTTTGTCATTTAAAATCGTAGCCTTAGCAGGCACAAAATCCTTATCTTCATAAGAAAATTTATTTTCTGCCACTTCAAAGCCTTTTATTTTGCCGCCTTTAACCTCAAATCCACCGGCAGAAAAATCAAAGGTTGCAATTGCTTCATTTTCTTTAAATTCAACGTAGCTTATTCTCGGGCCATTCGCTTCATACTCAGAAATAAGCTTATATACATAGCAGGCAGCCTGTAAGAAAAGTCTGTGGGATAAAGCCTTTTTGTGCTTGGGATGAATGTCATTAAATTCGCCTAAATCAATAGCTACCGCAAGCGCCGTTCCCTTTTTATTTTTAACGACGCGTCTTTGGTTATTTCTGATAACCGGCCAGTTCTTAAAATCAGGATCCTGCTTATAGCGGTGCATTGGAAGCAAAACCCCGATAAAAGGAAGGTTCAAATCTCCGTTGTCCTTTCGCCATCTGTCAATTAAGGTTTCGAACAAATTATAATAGGCATGAGGCTTATGGTCGTCGCTTTCCCCCTGATAAAAAATCACTCCTGCATAGGAATATTTTATGACTTCAGAAAGCATCATTTTATAAAGCCCGCAGGGACGCATGGGATTATAGGCATTTAAAGGCCCCGGATACAGGCTGTCACCGATTAAATTAAGTACTTCGTCCCATTCTATATCAGGATTTTCTTCGTATAATTTATTGCATTTAGGCTCCCAGTCGGCCCTGTATTTTAGATAATCCTCGTATTCCTTTTTCTGTTCGGATAAGGTTTTATCTTTGTTTCGCTCTTCATAGGCTTCTATGTAGTCTCTTACAGCTAAAGAGCCCTTTTGTAAATCCTCCCTCGCCACCCAGGCAGATGCAGAGGTGCCGCCGTAATTACACCCTACGACCCCAACCGTTACGTTAAGCCTTTCAGATAATTCCTTTGCAAAATAATAGCCTACGGCAGACCAGCATTTAGCGGTTTCTTCACTAAATAGCTGCCACCTGGCTTCCTCAAAATGCTTAGTGCGTTCATCCCCTTCATAAGCGTCCTTGGGGGTATAGAAAAATCGCACATTGGGAGCATCCTCCTTAAGATGCCTTTGTCCCTCCGCTTCGTTTTGAAGCTCGTATTCCATATTTGACTGGCCCCCTGCAAGCCACACCTCTCCGATTGAAATATCCTTAAGCTCTACCTTTTCTTTTGCTGAAGAAACGGTTAAGGTAAGGCCCCTTGAAGCTTCCATCTTAGGTAAATAAACTAAAAATTTACCGTTTTCAATAATGCCACTTACCGATTTTCCTGCCAAAGAAACGGTTATTTTAACCCCATCGGTACCGGTTCCGAAAACAGCTATGTCTTTATTACGCTGTAAAACACAGTGGTCTGTGAAAATATAACCTAATTTAAATTCGCTCATAAACTGATTATACAAAATTTAGACGAAACTTTCCACATGTGATATACTTAATTAAGATTATTTTAAGGGGATTAACCATGGAAATTGAAAGAAAATTTTTAATAGATAATAAGGCTTTTCCTTATAAAACCTATCCTTTTAAGGAGCTTGAGCAGGGCTATTTAAGCACAGACCCAGTGGTGCGTGTACGAAAGGAAGACGATTTATATTACTTAACCTATAAGGGTAAAGGGTTAATGGCAAGAGAGGAATACAATCTTCCCTTAAATAAAGAGGCCTATGAACATTTAATAAAAAAGGCTGACGGAAACATTATTTCAAAAACTCGCTACATTATTCCTTACAAAAAGTACATAATCGAGCTTGATGAATTTAAAGAACCCTTCGCGCCACTTATAATGGCAGAGGTCGAATTTGAATCGGTTGAAGAAGCAAAGGCTTTTATTCCCCCTGAATGGTTTATGGAAGACGTAACCGAAAAGACGGAATATCACAATTCATATATGAGTAAAAAATTATTCAGATAAAAAATTATGCAGATAAGAAATTATGCAGATAAAAAAAGACTTTGGTGTTAAATACCAAGGTCTTTTTTAATCGGATTGTAGCAATGCTTTTGAAGGTGATTGCGCTAGGTACAAGAGCTTTATCTGTTATAAATCCTAGTAAGGTTTAATATTTCTTTTGCCAAAGCCTTGGAGGCATCCCCCTTCTTCATGCGCCAGCCCCAGTTACCGCCAAGGGTAGAGGGAGTGTTTATTCTTCCTTCGTTGTCTAAATTAAGGAAGTCCTGCATGGGAATAATAGCGGTGTCACAGACTGAACCGTAAGCCATTTTAATTAAAGTCATGGCCATTTCTGACTCCTCTGTAACTTCTGTATATTCCTGAATGTACTTAGCACTCTTCTTATCCTCCTTAAGCACACGGTTGTACCAGCCTCTGGTGGTCTCGTTATCGTGGGTGCCGGTGTAGATAATTGAGTTATTGGAAAGCATGTGAGGTAAATATTCGCTCTTTGGGTCTCCCCCAAAAGCAAACTGTAATATCTTCATGCCGGGATAGCCTGTTTTTTTAACAAGGTCTCTTACGGAATCCGTTAAAAAGCCAAGGTCTTCTGCTATAATGGAGCGTTTTCCAAGGGTATCATTTATAGCCTTAAAAAGTCCGTAGCCTGGACCCTTTTTCCACTTACCAAATTCTGCCGTAGGATCGCCGTAGGGGATTGCGTAGAATTCATCAAAGCCTCTGAAGTGATCAATTCTTACTACATCATATAAATCAAAGCAGAAGGAAATTCTCTTAATCCACCATTCATAGCCCGTTTTTTTGTGGTAATCCCACTTATATAAAGGATTGCCCCAGAGCTGACCTGTCAATGCAAAAGGATCTGGAGGGCAGCCTGCTACAGCATTTGGAATGTTTTCCTTATTTAAATCAAAAAGCTCAGGATTTGCCCAGGCATCGGATGAATCGAAGGCTACGTAAATCGGAATGTCGCCCACGATTTCAACGCCGCCAGCATTGGCATATTTTTTAATTTCAAGCCATTGCTTTTTAAAGAAATATTGCTGGAAACGATAGAACTCTATTTCAGCCGCAAATTCCTTTTTAGCCTTTTCAATTGCCTTTGTTTCTCTTATTCTTAAGTCTTCCTCCCATTCAATCCAGGGAATGCCGCCAAGAGAATTTTTAACAGCCATGTAAAGACCGTAGTCATCAAGCCAGAAGGCATTGTCTTTACAGAATTTTATAAAGTCCTTATCTGCTGTAATGCTACTGCTTTCAAAGGCCTTTCTTAATAAGGCAGTACGCTTGTAATATAAGCCCTCGTAATCTATACCGTCTTTTCTTTCGCAGGAAAATTTCTTACAGTCAGCGGCTGTAATCCATCCCCTTTCCACAAATTCATCCACGTCGATGAAATAAGGGTTGCCTGCAAAGGTTGAAAAGGACTGGTAGGGCGAGTCGCCATACCCTGTAGGGCCTAAAGGCAGAATCTGCCAGTAGGACTGACCTGCAGCCTTCAAAAAATCGATAAACTGATATGCTTCCTTGCTAAACGAGCCGATGCCGTATCGGGAAGGAAGTGAAAAAATCGGTAATAAAATGCCACATTTACGCATAAGTTTCCCCCGGTAAACACCTAAATCAAGCCAAAACCGGCCTAAGGTGATTATTAATCCATTGTCTTCAATTTCCAGATATCTCTATTATACTCTTCAATTGTACGGTCAGAAGAGAAAAATCCTGCTTTTGCAATATTTGTAAGCATCATCTTTTTCCACTTTGTACGGTTTTCGTAGTCCCTGAAGGCTTCATCCTTCTTGGCAATGTATGCTTCAAGGTCCAGCAAGGTCATAAACCAGTCCTTATTAAGAAGCTCGTTGTAGAGACGCTCTAAATTTTCCTTGTGACCAGCCTTCATGCACTTGTCGCCGATGATGAAGTCAACTGCTTCCTTAATAACCTTGGAATTGGTGTAATAGTCTTTGGATACGTAGTCGGCCTTTGCATAGTGGTTTATAACGGTTTCTGACTTTTCACCAAAGATGTAAATGTTGTCGTCGCCCACAAGGTCGTTGATTTCAACGTTTGCACCGTCTGAGGTACCGATTGTAACAGCACCGTTAAGCATAAATTTCATGTTGCCTGTGCCGGAAGCTTCTTTTGAAGCAAGTGAAATCTGCTCTGAGATATCACATGCGGGAATAATCTTTTCGGCATAGCTTACATTGTAGTTTTCTACAAATAAAACTGTCATGTAGGGACTTACGTCCGGATCGTTGTTGATAATTTCCTGTAAGCATAAAAGAAGGTGAATGATATCCTGGGCAATAACGTATGCAGGAGCTGCCTTGGCCCCGAAAATAAAGGTCATGGGTGTGGCAGGCTTCTTTCCCTTCTTGATTTCAAGATATTTGTGAATGATGTATAAAGCATTCATCTGCTGACGCTTATATTCATGCATTCTCTTTGACTGAATGTCAAAGATTGAATGAGGATTTAAGGTAACACCTTCTTTTTCCTTAATGTAAGCGCAGAGCTCCTTCTTCTTGTCCTGCTTGATTTCAGCAATTCTGTCAAGCACCATTTCGTCATCTATGTACTGAAGAAGCCTTTCAAGCTGGGTAGCATCCTTCTTGTAGCCGCTTCCGATTAATTCCGTAATGTAGTCTGCAAGGTCATGATTACAGGAAAGGAGCCATCTTCTGAAGGTAATGCCGTTTGTCTTATTATTAAACTTCTCAGGATAAAGCTTGTAGAAGTGATTTAATTCTGTTTTCTTTAAGATTTCAGTATGGATTGCAGCAACACCGTTTACAGAGAAGCCGTAGTGGATGTCGATGTGAGCCATGTGAACTCTGTTATCCTTGTCTATAATCTGAACCTTTTCATCCTTGTATTTAGCTCTAACCTTCTTATCAAGCTCCTTGATAATGGGCACCAGCTGAGGCACTACCTTTTCAAGGTAAGCTAAGGGCCACTTTTCAAGTGCTTCTGCAAGGATTGTATGATTGGTGTAAGCACAGGTCTTTGATACTACCTCAATAGCCTCATCCATTGTAAATGCCTTATCATCAACCAAAATTCTGATAAGCTCCGGAATAATCATTGTAGGATGTGTATCGTTAATCTGGATTACACAGTAATCATACATTCTTCTTAAGTCGTACTGCTTTTCTTTTAACTCCTTTAAGATAAGCTGTGCGGCATTTGATACCATAAAGTACTGCTGGTAAATTCTAAGTAAGTTACCTGCTTCATCGGAATCATCAGGATATAAGAAAAGTGTTAAATTCTTCTTAATATCCTCCTTATCAAAATCAATACCCTCGGTTACGATTGATTCATCAACGGTTTCAAGGTCAAATAAATGAAGCTTGTTGGTGCCGTTTCTGTAGCCTACAACATCTATGTCGTAAAGCCTTGAGGTAACGGTCATGCTGCCAAAGTGTACAGGGAAAGAAACACCTGTGTCTTCAAGCCATGACTTATCCTCAATCCAGCCGTTAGGCTCAGCCTTCTGAAGCTTTGACTTAAATACCTGCCTGAATAAACCGTAGTGGTAGTTAAGGCCGATACCGTCTCCCTGGTATCCTAAGGTTGCAATTGAATCAAGGAAGCATGCTGCAAGTCTTCCAAGACCACCGTTGCCAAGTGAAGGTTCTGGCTCAAATTCTTCGATTTCAGATAAGGTTTTTCCGTTCTTATCAAGTATTTCAGATACCTTGTCATAGAGTCCTAAATTTATTAGGTTGTTGGATAAAAGCTTACCGATTAAGAATTCTGCTGAAATATAATAAATCTTCTTATCACCTGAAATAGGCTCTGATAATTCAGTCATTTCCTTTGTCATGGCAAGCAAAATATAATAAAGCTCTTTATTATCACATTCCTTTAGGGTTTTCCCGTATGCCTTTTTGGCACGGTCTTCAAGTTCTGATTCCATGTTCATAAGCATAACTTCCTGCTGCATTTCTGCTCTTAAACTCATTTAAAATCCTCCTGTAAATCGATAGAGTTAACTTATTACATCAAGGTACTCTATTCTTACAATTTCATGGGGAAGTATTACCTCTCTTCCCTCGTCTCCGTTAAGCATTTTCTGGCACTCCTCCATTGCCGTTGCGGCAATCCGTACAAAATCCTGCTTAACCGTTGTCATCTGGTGGCCTGCATAGCCCATAAGGGATATTCCGTCAAAGCCGCATACCGGTCTGAAAATATCAAGATCCGTCAATGCCCTCATTGCACCAATGGCACAAAGGTCGGAAGCACACACCACACAGTCGTTTTTTTCGCCAAGCTTTAAAACAATTTCACGGGCTTTCTTCTCGCTAAAATCCGCATTCTCGATTTGAAGCTTAAGCTTACGTTTCTTACAAAGGTCCTTAACTGCATTCAGCCTGTATTCGGTTACAAAGCTTTCCTCTTTACCCGACAGATACAGAACAGTTTTAGGTTTATTCATTTTGAATAATTCCGCCGCTACATCAAGCTGAGCCTTATACTGGTCAACCCACACACAGGAAGTGCTTGTATTCACAAGCGGTGCATCTATTAACACCACCTTGAATTCCCTGCGTTCCACAAGCTCCAAAAGAGTTTCATCAAGCTTTGAAAGGCCGAAAATAATCAGGCCTTCCACATTCTGGCTCTTTAGATATGTGGCAATTTCCGAGGCATCCTTATCCTGAATCATGGAAAAGAAAATTGTGATAACATCCATTCCAAGCGCCCTGGCCTTCGGTATGGCACCTGAAAGATACTGCATGTCCACCTCATCAATCGACACATTAACAGTCTGATTCATCAGAATTGCCACGCGTCTTAAAGACTTCGATGAAAGTGCCTGGGCAACCGCGTTTGGCACAAAACCAAGCTTTTCAATCGCCGTATTTACCTTTTCCTTTGTCTCAGGACTTACATTAGGATAATTGTTTAATACCTTGGAAACCGTGGAGATAGCAACGCCCGCCTCTTTGGCTACGTCCTTAATGCTTACCATTAAAACCTCCTAAGAAACCGTTTTCCGTAATTATAATAAAACATCCTTTTGAAAAAGTCAATAAAATTTTGGAAAACGCTTTCCA
>CAVIIX010000018.1:0-39391 GCA_963643225.1 Lachnospiraceae bacterium | reverse complement strand
GATATGAATTTCTATCCCGAATCGTTCATCAATCGAATCATTTCGGTTTGAGGTTTCCGTCCCCGCTCGGGGAGATATGAATTTCTATAACGTTCCGCAAAGATATGTGGAACAAATAGAGTTTCCGTCCCCGCTCGGGGAGATATGAATTTCTATAAAAATAAGCCACGAAGAAATGATTAAACACTGTTTCCGTCCCCGCTCGGGGAGATATGAATTTCTATCCTGTCCTTTGAAGCTCGCTTGCAGCAAGGCTTAGAATAGCGTTTTGCGGCGCAAAAGATAAACTTGAGATTTTTACATGAATAATTTCAACAATTGTACCGCAAACGCCAATAAAATCAGGCATCGGCGCAAAATTAATTTAGAACTTCAATTTTACCCATGCCCATATCATATAGCTTTCCCTTATATCTAGTACATTTACACACATGTGGAGCTACACCATTTCCTACATCTCTATTATGTTTATGAATAATATAGTTTTTTATCGTTACCCTGAATACACTATCCGTTATACGTACAGCCCGATCTCCATATAATGGATACAACATGGTCTTTGACAGAAATCCCGTTCCACCTCCAAGCCAAACCGTTCCGGCATTGCGATTGCCTCTCTTAAACTTACTATAAAAGTATTGGTTAGATACCTGATTAAAGTAATCAAGCGCAGCTATAAGCTCTTCGATGGTAATATCGCAGCTTCTTGTATCAATAGTAAGTTCAAAGTCAATCTGTGTACCTGGTTTTAAGGCCTCACGCAAGATTGGAAGAGACTTTTCCTCTCCATTTAATGTATAATCAATTTTCTGTGCAAGCATAAGCTGTTTTTCTTCTATAGGTCTACTGTCGCTGACAACAAGCCCTGACATAACTGAATTCACGGCATTAGAAGTGTTTTCTTTATCCCGACCAAGAGTATTAAATACAGCGGTTTCAATTGCCTTAGTCTCTTTTGCCAAATAAATATCTTTTTTTGCTTCACACCTGGATGCTTCAACTAAATCATTCATTTTTCTTTGAAATTTGGATGGATTTTGATAAACCCGATAGCACAGAACCGCATTTCTGAACATACCCTTTATCGTGCTGCCAGGCACATAAGGTTTTTCATACACATCTTTCGTAAATGTCATGATTTCCTTTGGCGTCGCAGCATTCCTGCTGTTGTTTTGTCTTACAAAGGCATCCCCTGGCTCCATGCTATAACGCTTCCAATTATCTATACTTTTTTCCGGAATACGTTGTTCCAAAATCCACTGGCCTAAACCTGTTTTCCCATTCAGCATAAATTCAGCATAAGCCCGATCGCGATGCATGGAATGCAGGTCCTGGAACATTTTATTGATATCAGGGACGATAACCGGCTTTTGTGTTCCTAACTGTATATATTCTTTTTTTCCAAGCTTACAACCACTTCCTACATGAATCGGAGAAAGAGCAGTAATTCTCAAATTGTAATGCTTCAAATAATCCTGCATACTTATACCCCCAAAAACATACCTTTTGCATATCGGTAAACGGGATGATTTCCGCCTTCACTTACATCATAAACATCTCCGTCAAAAGCCTTAGTAAAACATGATCCTGCCTGTAACGTATATAAATCTCTCTTTTTTGTTTCTTCCTCAGCAAAACTTGCAGAACAAACAAAACCCGATCTCTTCAGAACCTGATAGGAAGCGCCCTCCAATGCTGCTTCCATCTCATCTTCTTTTGGCAAAGCAGAGGCAATCAGCATATATCTGTCACTTTTTTTTCCTAACATGGTCTGAAAGCTTTCATTTAGCATTCCCTGTTTAAGAACAAATCTGCCCTTCCCACTTCCTCTTTTTCCACCAATTCCTGAATATGACAGACTATCAAATAGTTCCTCTAACAGTACTTTCGTCTCATTATTCTCCATGGCAGCAATCACATATAATCCGCTATTTTCATTAAACAGATAATTTCCAACCCTGTATGGCAGCGCATCTTCTTCCTCGCGACGTACAGCAGCCATAACCTGACTGCATTCCCTTCCTAGTCCTTGCAGACTACATATTTCCGGATCCATATCTCCGGTCAAAAAGTTTGTGAACTCCGTGACAGGGATATATTTCAGCTTCTTATACTGTTTTTTGATTACAGAATTTCCGCGATTTTTCGGTTCAATATATGTCATTGGTTTCGGAAGGAAATACTGTTTTTCAATATACGGAAAGGCATCCGAAAACCGTAGCTTTCCCATGTTCACAGCACTGTATAATTGCTCTGCAAGACTAAGTTTAAGTGCTTCTATGAACAATGCAGAAAAAAGTGTGTCTGCACAGAAGCCTATAGCACTTTCATTCAAAACTCCTGTTCCAAAGTGAACCGGAGTTGTAAAGGAAAGCTTGTACAATCTATAATCCATACTCAAACCCCTTATATTTCGTTCAACATTTCCTGACACTGATTAATAATCTCATCCTTTACTTCACCAACAACAACATCCACATTAAGATCGTGAAAAGCCACTTTCCCGTACCCTCTGGATCCACTACCTCCTAAATAATCAAACTGAAGAAGTTGGAAGCCTTCTTTCAGAATCCTAATATCACGCATCATCGTCTCGTCATCCCTGTACTCATAGACCAACTCCAGACCAAATTCTGCACCTCTGATTACTCTTTCAAGTTGTCTTGGATTTGCTACCGCTGTACTTCGATTGATGGCATTTTCAAATTTTACTTCTGTAGCCCGGTAAATATTCTGCTTTCTCAAATCATCCTTATTTTGCAGGAACATATCTGAGAAAAGTACTCTTCCAACGTGAACGTTGCCCTTTTTTGAGGATCCAAAAAGATCCGTCAAGCAAGCTGCGTCATCATCAGGTTTTGTAGAAACCTTCCCCTCATCTTCATTGTACATTTTGGCAAGAAGTGTGCGCATTTTCCCTTTCAATGAGCTGCCTGGAATGATAGGATCATCACTTCTTACATCCCGTATTACCGGAGAATCCACTGCTCCTATAGCAGCAAATGCTCCGTTTCCTCCTATATGAAGTCCCGTTATCACCTCGAGAATCCCTGTAATTTCCACCTTTGCAAACATGTTATTCCTCCTATTGTGTTCACTTGTTACTGTTTACTCGTCCTTACCACCATAATATTTACGAAAGGCTACAAGTGCCTCCATGTATCGGCTAAATAAAATATAATTACTACGACTGTCTCCAATTTCATTAATGATGTCGAATACCTTAGCCTGCTCCAAAAGACCCTTGACACTATGTTCTCTTCCGGCCTCATAGTAAAAGCGAAGCTTCATGTATCCAATTCTACCTACAATATCATTGCTTAACTTTTCATCCTTATTGTTTACGACATCATTATAGATATCGGATACCATAGCAAGAAGGTTTCGGATTTTTGATGTTGTCACAATAGGAATCTCTTTTCCTCTTGTATCTTTCTTTTGCTTTAGTTCCTTGATAGCCCTTTCGGCCTTATCTACATAATTGTTTTCGTCAATCTGCATCCTGTTTTTCTCCTTCCTTTTCTCTCTTAATGTATACATACAAATATATGGCTGTTACCGTTTGTCTTCTCTCTTCCTCTGACAGAGACCACTTATACATCTTGGCTGAAAACTCATGGTAATTACTCATTTCATCCAAATTACCTTTATCATCTGCATCCGGTTCCATACGAGACAGATAATATACAAACCTGGCTCTGTTAAACGGCTCTCCATTATTCCGAAGAAGTTCCAGCAAATTATATAAAAATGCTTTTCCCTTATTATTTGTTGAAGTCATATATTCATAGATGCACAGATACTTTTCTTCAACCACTTGGTCTAAGAAGGTTTTCCATCCGTAGCGACCTGATTCGTCAAACAACGTAATTGCATTCTTTCCATCAAATTCCTTTGAAAAATCTTCTAGATTTGCAACTTCCAAAGCCATGCGATTGATGGGAAAAGAAGAATCATATATTCCTATACCACCTGATATTGTCAGTGTTCCTTGCGTAAATAGTTCAAGAGCCTTTTTAACATCGATAAAGCTGTCAATTATTTCATTCCAAGCACCTACAAAAAAGAGGTCATCTCCGCCGGAATATACAATGCATACCTGACGCTTTCCACCCAGTGAAAAAATTCTTGATTCACCATTTTCTAGTATCCAATTGAGATGTAACTTAAAGAATAAGGAAAGTTGTCTAGATAATGTTGCCGTTCTTGATAATGTTTCATACCTTCCATCTCCGGTATCCTTAAATCCATTCACGAAGGTATTACCCAAATTGTCCACATCAGCTCTGAGAACAGCTAGTCTCTCTATCCCGACGGATTTTTTTGCTAACTCTTCAAAAGTATCTCCTGTGGTATACCTTCCTACCCAAAGCTTCGTTGTTACATGTCTTCCGGTATAGGATTCGTTAACAGTATAGCTACGTACATAATTGTCATTATCCATAAGATTCCGCAACAGTTGTTCATTTCCGGCTCTTAAGCACTTACCACACGGCAATGGTATACAATCTTCACTACCATTACCCTCCAACATGGTAACAAAATAATTCTGATATAAAATTGCTCCTGACAGCTTTTCCAATGCGGCACAAATTGGACACCTTTCTTCACCGTTCAGCTTTGCAGTCCTGCGGCACACGATGCACTCCCTCTTGCCCTCTCTGTGACGACGATTCAATGCATTCAACTCATTTGCAGAATAGCGGTGACTTTTCTTTGATGATATATTTCTAGATACTGTGTGAAACAAATCACTGTAGCTCCCCTGAGGTTCATTTTTCAGATTGTTGGCATTGCATTCAATATAACCGCCCGCAATGTAAAGTGCAGTATCAAATTTTTCCATAAACCAAGCATTGACACTATGACACTGTGCGTCTAGTATTTCTTTTACTCTGCCAGTATTAGGCAAAAGCATATAGCAATGACCGCCTCCGGTGTAAATAAGACAGGACCGGGATAGTTCAAGCCTTTCCAACAACTCATCCACAATGTGCTCCATTAGAAGTTCTAGATAAAAGCTTCTTGCCCTAAGGCCCCTTAGTGCTCCTGCAGTGTTTATTGTATAAATAAAATTCTGTACCCCTGATATATCCATAGAATAAAGCAGGAACATAGGCTTAGTCCACAAAGATTTATCACTATCCTTATACAGAAACTCATAATAATTGAATATTCCATGTTCTTCCATATATTGTAAACAACATTCAGCCACTGCGGCTGTCATCCTGACGTGGTCATATAGCGAGATATCGGCCAATTCCCTCTTGCTAGTAGAGGATGGTATATAGCTTAAAGTAGCCTCTAATACTGAAAGCAGGGAATTAATATATTCTTCCGAGATTTCAATTCCTTGGAGATTATCCTTAATTCGATCAACCACCTGATTATAAAAGCTCTCATCCATGACGCTTGCTTCCGTAGTCGGGTAGTTAATTCCCTCCTTAGGATTCATCATCTGCTGCCTGTAGTGTGCATTTCCATGATTACCATTTAAAATATTAAAAACACTATCTAACGGAATGGTACGTTCAAACCCATCCTCTATGTCCATTCCTTCCCTTCGATCCATTGCAGCTGCGACATTGTCGGAAAAATAAGTCACATATGCCAAAGCATCCTGGCTAATCTGTGCTCCTTTTAGATTAGCTACATGATGATACCTCACGCAATCTAGTATATCAGAATCAAAATCTTTTCGTGTCTGCCTTAGAAAATCATATCCGCAAGCACTATGTTGCCTGCCATCTCCTGCCCGATACACAACCTTGCCGATATCATGCAACAGACTACCTATTACAAGTTTAATTTGCTTGTCCTGCATTTTTTCCTGTCCTTTCCTCAATTATTTTGATTGCGCCCATTCCTAATGCTGTTTTAATCCCAATTCCGGCATAACTGCCAAAGTGAAACAACATGTTTGCGAAATTTGCAATAGTTTGCGTTCCTGTCATCTTTAGCGTGATTTTTCCCAAAAAAGATGACAGCCGTACGCCTTCCAAGCTAAAGGTTGTACTCCGTAGCTCATACCTGCTTAAAATAGTATTCTCCACAAGCTGATTTAGTGTATCCACATCATATATCTTATCATCCGTATGTGTTTCATCATAACCTTTCATGATATTGGAATAAATCAAACGAACATCCGGGTAATTGATATATCTGCCGTTTTGTTTAAAAGCTGTAGGCGTAACAAACTGAATCGTAATATACCTACTAGCTTGTTCCTGATAAAATGCGTGAGATAATTCACGCTCTGACACTTCCTGATATGTTTTTTCAATAATTTTTATATTCAGTTGGTGTTTTTTGATTGTAATACAGCTAATTGGCATTAATACGTCCTGCAACATGTAATGGGCTATGTCCTTATCCAAGGCTGTAATTATCCAATGCCACTCTGTGCCTTGTTTTTCGATATGCTGCGTATAGGGATGTCTCTTAGATTCATGCAGCTTCCAGGCATAATCCTCGGTCATCATTTCCATTAATACACCATGAAATGTAGACGACATTTGATAAGATATCTCATCTTCCTTCGCACCCAGTCTCATGTCTAATTTAGCCAGCATATCCTTCTCTCCTCGTTCATTTTTTATGCTTCATTATGTTTATTGTAAATATTCCTGCACCTATTAACATATCTGTTAATTAACTTAATTATTCGAATTTCTAAGTCTATCGTATCGCAAAAAGCCAATCATCTCAACAAATTTTGTGCATTTATCCGAATTTGTGTAAAGAAAACAAGAAGCTAAAAACTTATAATAAACTATATAAATAATATGAAGCAAATACGCTTTCTATAATCTTGCATTTTGGAGGTATGTGTATGGCAAAATATTTAATCCTGTTTAATCCCTTATCAAACAATAAAGCAGGTGAAGCTGATTCCAGGAAATTTGAAGGAGCCGTTGAAAACGGTGAATTTGAATATAAGAGCGTATTGGAAATTGAGTCCTTCCCTGAATTTTTTAAGACAATACCTGAGGATGTGACACCGGTACTTGCAGGTGGCGACGGCACCATCAATAAATTTGTGAATGCCTTTGAGGGGGTTGAATTGAATAAAGAAATTCTTTACTTCCCTGCTGGCAGCGGCAACGATTTCTTTAAGGATGTGGCAAAAGAAAATGAAAAATATGTGGTTTTAAATCCCTATATCAGGGATTTGCCCATTGTATTGGTAAACGGCACCAGATATCGCTTCATAAACGGCATCGGCTACGGTATCGACGGCTATTGCTGTGAAGTAGGCGATAACATCCGTGCTACCTCTGATAAACCCATTAACTACACCAGCATTGCCATCAAAGGTCTTTTATTTCATTTCAAGCCTGTAACCGCAACGGTTAAAACAGACGGAAAAGAAAGAGTCTTCAAAAAGGCCTGGCTTGCTCCCACCATGAACGGACGCTTCTATGGCGGCGGCATGAACGCAGCACCCATGCAGAACCGCTTAAATTCCGACAAGAGCCTCACCACCATGGTAATGTATTGCAAAGGAAAAATTAGAACCTTAATGGTGTTCCCTTCAATCTTCAAGGGTGAGCACATTAAGCACACCGGAATGGTAGCCCAGATGACAGGCCACGAAATCACCGTCTCCTTCGACAGACCCTGTGCTCTCCAGATTGACGGCGAAACCATTCTAAATGTCACCTCCTACTCAGTATACAGATAAAATTATTAAAGGCCCGGAGCATTCTCCGGGCCTTTAAATTAAGCCTTTGCTTTTTTTGTCTGAAGTTCCTTGCAGATTTCATCGTACTTCTCTTCGTCGAGAATGTATTTCCTTTTGTATAATACGCAGGCAAGAATCATAAGGATGCAGGGTAAAACTGTCATGGAAATGAGTAAGCCGATCTTCTGGCCGTTTGCAACGCTTGCTACAATCTCTGCAATGCCTTCACTCTTTGCATAAGCATCGATTTCGCCCTGGTTTGCAAGGGATTCGTAGTCTGAAATCCTGTTGGTGTAATCTGTTACCCTTGTAATCATATAGGTGATGTAGGTAATGATTACGGTAATGGAGCTTGCAAGCTTTGTAAGGAAGGGTCTCATGGAAGTGATGATTGCTTCGTCACGGGTACCATTCTTTAATTCGTTGTATTCAACAGTGTTGATAATTGAAAGCATCATTACAAGGTATAAGCCGTACTGGCCGAGGTTAGCAAACATGTAGCCGATTGTGATAATCCAGAATTTAGCAGTGTTTGTGGGAAGTAATAAACCGCCTGCAAGCTGGATAATGTAACCCAATGTTGCGATAATGCCCATGTATTTAACAAGCTTCTTTCTGTGTAATTTGCGTGCAAGCATGGGATAGAAAATCATAAGGAAGCCTGTTGCCATCATACCGATAGTGGTAAAGGTTGAATAAAGGCCGCCTTCGTAACCAAATTCAAAATAAATGTAGTTGGAGCCTGCACCGCCTAGTACAATGCCGTTACCTACCTGCTGAAGCAGAAAAACAACCGCAACCCAGATGAGCTGGTCGTTTCCGCCAATGGTTGAAACAATCTTTTTAAAGCTTACCCTTGGAGCAGGCTCAGCCATGTCGTCACGGTTCTCTTTTACACCGAAAAGTGTAGAGAGAATGAATAAAGGACAGAGCACTGCAATGATTAAAGCGATACGTCCGTAAGCGGTTTTTGCGTTTCCGCCGATTGCCTTGTCACCGGTTGTAAGTAAAGGAATCAGAACGGATGCAATCATGCCGCCGATGCCTGCAAAAAGTGTAGCACGGGAGGTGATGCGGTTACGCATATCGCCATCCTTTGAAAGTGCTGGCACCATGCCCCAGTAGGAAATATCGTTCATGGTGTAGGTAATTGAATAAGAAAAATAAATTACGCCAAAGAAAACGATAAAGCTCCAGCCGTCAAGAGTGGTGTTGAAGGCTAAATAAATTACAATACCGGTTGTGAGGCAGCCGATAAGGAGCCAGGGCTTAAATTTACCGTATTTACTGCGTGTACGTTCAATAATGTTACCCATAATCGGATCGTTTAATGCATCAAAAATTCTTGCAGCTACCATGATGGCTGTTACAGCGCCTAACTGTGCCGCATCAAGGTGACGGGTGTAAAGAATGAATAATAAAATGTAGTTTGTAAAAAGTGAATACACCATGTCACGTCCCACTGTCCCAAGCGGGTAAAAAATTAGATTTTTCTTTTCCTGGTTCATAATAATCCTCCCTGTTAATTAATAGCCTCAATGAAATACATTCTGGATGCAAAATCCTGGAATAATCTTGTATCGTCATTATAGCCTGTGCCGCCAAAGGCCTGGGTTAATTTAAGCCCTGCGTTGTTGAGTGTGGTGCCTGATACAATGTAGTCCTCCACTTCACCGTTCATTTTGTAAAATCTTGCGATAGTGTTTTGTACAAAGGAATCCTGCTTAATGCGGATAGGCGATACCTGATTGATGAGACCGCCAAACTGTTTAATGTTGTGCTTAAGCTGTACATTAAACACGTGATAGTCGGTGTTTTCGTCAAGCCCCACCGTCCTTATCTTTTTGTAAAAGGCATTTGGTACACATAGCTTGTTCCATACAACAGTTACTGCCTTCTTTTTGTCAGGTGACACTACCATCCACTGGTCATTCTCCACACGGTAGAAGTCGCCGCCAAAGAAAATCTCTCTCCATTCCTTGTAGGTTTCTATCTCAGCCTTTACTTTTTCAAACTCTTCCCCTGTTACTTCGTTTAGATTAAGCTCATATCCAAGCACGCCAAAGCTTGCAATATTAAAGCGTGTTTCGATTGGAGTAACACGTAAGGTCTGGTGATTGGGGCAGGCACTTACATGAGCTGTTACGGTAGACATAGGGTAGCCGTAGCTGTAGCCTGTCTGAATGTCAATACGTTCCGAAGCGTCTGTATCATCACTTGCCCATATCTGAGGGAAGTAGCTTAAAATTCCTAAATCAAATCGGTTGCCGCCTGAAGCGCAGCCCTCGAATAAAATGTCAGGGAATTCTGAGGTGAGCGTCTTCATAATGTCATAAAGGCCTATGTAATACCGGTGCATTGTCTCTCCCTGACGTGCTGCCTCAAGCACCTTTGAATAAACATCCGTAAAGGTTCTGTTCATATCCCACTTTACGTAATTTATTCCCTTTATTGAAAATACCTTCCGCAGGGCATTTTTAATGTATTCAACAACTTCCTGATTTGTTAAATCAAGAATCATCTGGTTTCTTCCAAGAGCGTTTTCACGCCCCGGTATTGTCATTGCATATTCAGGATGTGCTCTATATAGATCACTGTCCTCGTTCACCATTTCAGGCTCTACCCAGATACCAAAATCAAGACCTAAGTCGTGTACCCTGCCGGCAAGACTTTCTATTCCTTTAGGAAGCTTCTTTTCATCCACCACCCAGTCGCCAAGGCTTGAGGTATCGTCGTTACGGCCCTTAAACCAGCCATCATCCATTACAAAAAGTTCTATTCCTGCTTCCTTACCCTTTTTTGCAAGGCTTAAAAGCTTCGATTCGCTTATGTCAAAATAGCAGGCCTCCCAGGAATTAAGTAAAATCGGTCTCTTTTCGTATTTATATTTGCCCCTTACAATGTGCTTCTTAACAAATCTCTGCATATTTAAGGATATGCCTCTGTATCCGGCATCTGAAAAAGTCATAACTGACTCTGGTGTTTCGAATTCTTCATAAGAATCTAAAACCCATGAAAAGCCTTCCGGATTTATACCCTGTAAAATTCTTGTTTTATAAAAGCCGTTTACGCAGGCGCTTTCATAATGATTGCCTGAATATACTAAATTAAAGCCGTAGCCTTCTCCAGAATGTTCATTGGTTTTTTCCTTTGCTACCATCACAAAGGGATTTGACCTGCTTGAGGACACTCCGCAATTTGTTGAATTAATGACGCTTGCATGGTCGATTAAGGTTTCTGATATGTGCATTTCTCTTGCCCAGGCGCCGCCAAAAGAAACCATTTTATAGCCCGTATCGTCTAAATCCAGCTGAAGACTCATTAATTTTAAAAGCTTTATTTTTTCTTTTGACGAATTTCTGACAACTGCTCTGCGGGTAATAACGTCACATTCTTTATAAACCGTATAATATAAATCTAAATAGACGTCCGTTTCTTTTTCCTTTAAGGTAATTAAAAGGGTTTCTGAATCCCCTTCTTTTTCAGGATAGCTTGAAGGAAGAGTCTTCATAAACACAGGTGCCTTAAGCACATGTGACTCAAAATACACAAAATCACTTGTCCTTGAGCCGTCTGCATATTCAATTACTATAAAGGGCTCCCTGTAGTCTCCCTTACCTAAAGAAGAAATTTCTAAAAGCTGGTCTTCCGGCTGAAAAAGTGAGTCTTTTGTGTAACAGATGGTGTTACCCTTCATATGGCTTACCTTTTCCTGCATACAGCGAAAGGTGTCGTCATCGTCACGTTTTGGTTCTGACACCCTTCCCCCATAATGCATGTGTTCAAGCACACCCTCTTTATTGACCCCCAATACGTAGGATGTGCGGGCTGTTGATAATATAAAGTTTTCTGCCTGTTTTATAATCATAGGATTACCTCTTATTTATTCTTAAGACCCATTGCAATTTCCACTACCTTATAGGCTCCGTCGTAAAGACCAGCCTTTTTGTTTGCCTTAATTGCGTTGCACATATCGATAAGCTCAGATTCTGAATTAAGGAACAGGTCTGTCATCTGAAGAGTGTGTGGAATGTCACGGCATTCAAGTGTACCGTCTCCCATTTCAGCCGAGTGAATTGCTCCCCACATTTCATGCTTGCCGACTCTCTTTATAAATAATTTTGGCACAGGATAGAAGGCAAGCTCTGAAGGCTTTGTAACAAGTACATCGCAGCTGCGCATTAATAAATTCGTACAGTAAACCGCTTCGAAAATATTCTTATGGTAAAATCCGTGAATACCTGTAATTTTTTCTAAAGGTTTTAGGGCCTTTTTAGCAAAGTCTTCCGTACTCTTAAAATCGTCCATGTGCTCGATTGCAAGGTCCTTAAGTATAGGAATTTCTTTCTTTAAAGCGTCCCATACGTTAATGTAGTCACCTACATTTACATATAAAGCAGCCTTTTCCTCTTTAATATAAGGAATTAAATATTTAATGATTGCTCCAAAGATTTCCTTTTGGGCTCCGGCCCCGCCGATTGTTAATAAAAATCTTACGGGTTCTCCGTTTTTCTTTCTGTTGATACGCGCCTCACAGTCAGCCTCGATATTTGCCACAAGCTCGTGATCGATATAGTGGCCTGTGTATTTTAAGGCTTCTTCAGGCATGGGCTTACAAACCGTTTTCTTCATCATGCCGTTGCAGATGCGGTATCCCTGATAAGCGTTACGGCACTGTATAGTGTGAACTGCGCCCTCTGCAAAATGTAAAGCCATGGGCCAGTTATCGGGAATAGCATTTACCACATATTTCAATCCTGCATGGATGGCTGCCTGAGAAGGCCAGGCGTGTGTGCCTACAACAGGAATATCTTTTGGTACGTTTCTGTATACAGGAGCCATCAGCTCTGCATTTTTTTGGTCGGAAGCATTATAAGAAAGTGCTCTGAAGCCTTCGTAATTGACAGGCTCCCACACAAGCTTATTAAATATGGGATTCTTACTCATTCTTGAGCCTAATGAATATAAATCGTTCTGGGCACTTATTACCTTTGTACAGGTAGTCTCTTTATAGGAATTTAAATCCATCCAGTAGGGAGTGTAGCCCATGGAACGTGCTGCCGAAGCAATTGCCATTGATATACGGTAGTGTCCAAAGCCCATTCGGATGTTGCCTACAATAATGCCTTTTTCAGTATCCCACTCTAAGCTTTCTGTATTCTTATCTGCTTCATAGTGAGCGTTTGTGTTTATGTCACCCACCAAAACATTTACAACTCCTAAAGAATCGCCTATATAAGGATTTTTAAAAAGAGTAACGGGATAATCCTTTTTTGAATCATCTCCATATTTCTTTTGGTTTTTCCTGCCTGTCTTACAGGCCTTTTTATATACGCCCTCCGGCATCACATTTCCAAAAATCTCTTTTGAACGTTCCATCCTATAACTCCTTTATTTTTTCTTTTGCCACGTTAAATTTAATTTCAATTTCCCCGCACTGGTAATTTTCAATAAATAATGAACCCTCACAAGGCAGCTCTAGGGAGTCTACGGTTCGTACATAAACGCCTGCCATGCCTCCCTTTAAGCTAATAGAGGAAGGCCCGATTATTTTGACTGCACCGGCAGTTTTAAAATTCACCGGCTCGTTAAAGAAGGGCACCACGTTACCATAGTCATCAACTGCCTTTATTCTTACCTCTGCCACATCGTAGGTCTTGCCTGTTTTTAGGTCTGTATGGCTTTCTGTTGTCTTTAAATGAATTCCCTTTGTCGGGGCTTTAATTAAGGTTTTTGCGACCTTTCCGTCTTTGATTGCTTCAAATTTATAAACGGTAGCCTCGCCGCCCCAGTCTCCTATGTATTTGTTATAAAGCCTGTAGGCATCTAAAAAGGTCATGTGGTGTACAAGCATCGCCTTGGCTGCAAGTAAAATCACCCTTTTAGGAAGCCTGTTCATGCCGTAAAGTGCCGTTGCATTAAGCATTTCCTTAATTTCTGCTTTAAGCTTTAGTGAATATTCTTCCCCTTCATCTATTGCATCCCCGATAAAATCGTTAATCCTTATAGGACCATGGGATAAATGCTCGTATTCTGAATCCTTAGGAAAATATTCCTTTAAAAATCTGTCGTTTTTATACATCCTGACGCTGTCTGCGTTGGATAAAATGTAGGTGGCACCTCTGTTACTTCCGGGATGCTCTCCTATATCCATTGTGGAAGACACTTCAAGGTAAACCCCTTCAGTATTTCCTTCGCAGCTGTAGGCACCTGCCGCAAGCTTTGGATTTCTAAACATGTCCATTACACCGTGGTAGCAGATTCTGTCGCCGGAGCCAAAATCCTTGTGGGTGTTATAGTCAAACATGCACCAGCCAAAGGAGCCTGCAATATCTTCTTCTTTTGCTATGGCCTCCAGCACATTTGCATGCCTTAGCATATGCTCTCGTCTGTGTTCTTCCCAGTCGAAGGCCTTTGTGGGATACATGTGACCGTTATATTCACTCACAAGATAGGCTTTTGTCATATCTGAAGTGACCTTCTTTTTAGGCTCACAGCCCTTAGCCCTTCCGTCGTGAACAAAATCATTGTAGGTGTAAACGTCCTCAAGGAGGCTGCTTTTCTTTATTGCTCTTACACCTCCCGTGGGACGGGTCTTGTCTAATTTATGAGCTATATCATTAGTCTTTGTGTATAAAACGTCGTCATCTTCCGATTCGTTTATGCGCACGCCCCATAAAATAATCGACGGATGGTTGCGATACTGTTTTACCATTTCCTTAACGTTTTCAACCGCCTGATGCCTCCAGCACTCATCACCGATGTGCTGCCACCCGGGTATTTCCATAAATACCAAAAGTCCAAGCTCGTCACAGCGGTTTATGAAGGCATGTGACTGAGGATAGTGTGAGGTGCGCACTGCATTCACACAAAGCTCCTTCTTTAAAATGTCCGCATCCTGAATTTGCATTGAATCAGGCATTGCGTAGCCCACATAAGGGAAGCTCTGGTGACGGTTTAAGCCGCGTATTTTTATTTTTTTATTGTTTAAATAAAAGCCGTCAGCCTTAAATTCTATATTTCTAAAGCCGAATTTATCTGTTCTTTCATCAAGTAAATTTTTACCTGTGTCATAAAGCTTTGTCTCTACCGTATAAAGAACGGGATTCTCTATATCCCAGTTTTTAACATTACTAGGAGAAAATCTAAATTCAGACACCTGTGAATCCAGGCCGCTTGGCAAAATAATTTCTTTTGAAAAGGTCTCACCGTTACAGCTCTGCTCTAAAATCAGAGGCTTTTTGTCAGGATTGTAAATCCTGCATTCACTGCACAAAAAGGTCTTTGTAAGTGCAAAGTCTGAATATAAAAACAGATCCTGAAGGTATGTCCTTTCGCTTACGTCAATATATACATCTCTGTATATGCCGCCGTAAGTCATATAGTCTATTACAAATCCAAAGGGAGGCTGATTGATGGTTTCTCTTGAATCAACCTTTACTGCAATTGCGAGTATCCCTCCAGGTGTATAATCATTAGTTATGTCAACTGTAAATGCTGTATAGCCGCAGGAATGTCTGGCTCTTTCTTCCCCATTTATGTAAACCGTCGCCTCGTGAGCCACCCCTTCAAAGGTAAGCCGCAGAATCTTATCCTTCCAGTCTAAGGGAAGCTTTATTATTTTTTGATACCCTGCCACCATCTGATATTGCGATTCGTCAAAATAGTTAAAGGGCGTTTCTTTAACTGAATGAGGAATGCTTACTGTCACAAGCCCAGGTGCCGGCTTTTCTTTGTCTAATAAATCCTCAGAAAATTTTTCTGTAAATAACCAGTTGTTGTTAAGATAAAATCTCTTGGCCATTTAAGCCTCCTTTATCAAAATTCCATCCACCAGTACGTTTACTACTTCATTTAATGCTGTTTTATAGCTTATTTTATTTCTCACAAGTACATCTCTTTGGAAAAATTGTTCAAGGGATGCTTCAAGCATCATCTTGATAATTGGAATGTGGATATCTGTTCTTACAATACCTTCCTTCTGTCCCTGCTCAATTAAGGCAATTGAGCTCTCCCAGCCTGTTTCAAGTCTTTCTTCTACCTGACGGTAAATGGTGGGATATTTATCCCTTAAGGAATAAAGCTGTGCAAAATCAATTTCCGAATATCCATCCGGCAGCACCCCCAAAAGCTTTCGTAATTTATCAACCGTTGTAAGGTCCTTATCTTCAAGTACCTTCTTTTCGGCAGTTTTAACGTTATCAAATACGTAGTCAACCATTGCAAGGAAAAGCTCTTCCTTGTCATCAAAGATTAAATACATGGTCTTTTTACTGATATGACAATATTTGGCAACGTCATCCATTGTAAATTTAAGACCCTTTTCGTTGAATAAAGAAATGCATGCAAGCATTACATCCTTTTTTATTTCCTTTGGGCTTTTTGAAATTCTGGGCATTTAATTCTCCTTTTGGAAACTTGGAAACTGTTTTTTGTTTTTTAGTTTCCTATATCGTACTAAATTCAGTCAAAGTTTACAATAAAAAAAAGCACCGAAAATCGATGCTTTAATTTGTTTATTTTCACTACCGCTTTTAATCACCGTTTATTCAAGAATTCTTAAAATAAATTTCCAGGTGCGTTCTGCACTTGATAAACTTAAGCGTTCTTTTGTAGTGTGAATATCATATAAATTCGGTCCAAAGCTGACGCAGTCAAGACCTTTTATCTTCTTTGCAATTACGCCGCATTCAAGGCCTGCGTGCAGGGCTTCTACCTTAGGATTGCTTCCATACATTTCTTTATATAAAGAAACCATTTTTTCTCTTAAGGGAGAATCCTTTTTATATGCCCAGCCCGGATAATTGCCGTGTACGTTACTCTTAGCTCCGTACATATCCCCGATATCAAGAAGGTTTTTAATTAATTCTTCCTTCTTTTCATCAAGGTTGCTTCTGACGGATATGCTTAAGGTAACACCTGCTTCATCCATTGAAATAATTCCTGCATTAAGACTTGTTTCAACAAGACCTTCTATATCAGAGCTCATTGAAATAACACCATTAGGAAGACTCACTAAAAATCTGTCAAGTGCTGCTTCAGGATTATGAAACCATTTCTTATCTTCAGGCTTTATTGCAAGTCTGTCTAAAGAAAGCTTTGCTTCTGTTTCTACAGACATATATTCTTCAAGCACTTCAAATTTAATGATTTCAAAGAGTTCCGGCTCGACCGGCTTACAAAGTACAACCGCCTCGCAGGCATTACAGATTGCATTGTCTGCAGTACCGCCCGCAATATCACTAATCGCAATTAAAAGCTTAGCGTCTGCAAGCTTTCTTAAAATACGGCCCATTAACACAATTGCATTAGCTCTGCCCTTATCGATTTCAGTTCCTGAATGACCGCCTAAAAGTCCAAAAATCGAAATCTTATAAACAGAGCCTATATCATCCCTGCTTTCTTCCATGGGGAAGGAAAAATCGATTCTTGCGCCGCCTGCACAGCTTACTAAAAATACTCCTTCATCTTCAGAATCAAGATTAAGCATTGTGGAGCCCTTAAGGCATGATAAATCAAGCTTCAAAGCCCCCAGCATTCCTATTTCTTCATCCACCGTCAATACCATTTCAAGACGTGGAAATTTATGCTCGGTATCTGTTAAAAGTGCCATTCCGTAGGCAACCGCAATACCGTCATCGCCGCCAAGGCTTGTGCCCTTGGCATAAAGGAAATCACCATCAGTCTCTAATTCAAGACCATCTGTTTCCATATTAATATTTGCGTCACTGTCCTTGACTGCTACCATATCCATATGACCCTGTATTATAACCGGAGCCTTATCCTCACAGCCTTCAGACGCTTCCTTAATGATAATTATGTTGTTATATTCATCCTGATGATATTCAAGATTATTTTCGATTGCAAAGGCTTTAAGCCAGTCGCTTACTTTTTTAGTGTTGCCTGATCCGTGAGGAATTGCACACATTTCCTTAAAATAATCTAAGTAAGTTTTTTTCATACCTTAATTCCTTTTGAGAAAAAAATTTCTCATAAAACTATTCCCGCAGATTGCTCTGCGGGAAATGTGATTCTTATTTAACTTAGGATTATTTAAGCTTAAGCCTCTAAAGCTTCTGTCTTTACAGCAGCCTTTTCAGCCTTCTTAGCTTCCTTATCAAGAGCCTTCTTTGCAACCTCGCAAAGTGCCTTGAAATCGTCTGCATTGTTAACAGCAAGCTCTGCTAACATCTTTCTGTTCATTTCAACATTAGCAAGCTTTAAGCCGTACATAAATTTGGAATAGCTTAAACCGCTTAATCTTGCTGCAGCGTTGATACGTGCAATCCATAACTGTCTGAACTGACGCTTCTTCTCCTTACGTCCAGCGTATGAAGATGTAAGAGCTCTCATAACAGCCTGCTTGGCAGTTCTGTACTGATTTGAACGAGCTCCTCTATAGCCCTTAGCGAGCTTTAATACTCTATTGTGCTTTTTCTTGGCATTCATGCCACCTTTAATTCTAGCCATTTATATCTGTCCTCCAATCCTGATATTACATGTAAGGTAAAATCTTCTTCATGTTCTTTACGTTTGTCTGGTCCGTCATAGCGGGCTTTCTTAAATTACGCTTTGTCTTTCTGGACTTCTTGGTTAAGATATGGCGTTTGTAAGCTTTATTTCTCTTTAACTTACCGGTTCCTGTAGCTTTAAAGCGCTTTGCAGCTGCTCTGCTTGTTTTCATCTTTGGCATATTAATTTCCTCCTAAACTTTACTCTATTTTATCCGGATTAATTTTTCTTGCCGGCTAAAAACATTGTCATTGAACGACCCTCAACCTTGGGAGCCTTTTCTACTACTGCACAGTCGCAAAGACCTTCTGCAAAATCATCAAGGATATGCTTTGTGGTCTGCATATGTGCCATCTCACGACCTCTGAAACGAAGTGTCACCTTTACTCTGTCGCCGTCCTTTAAGAATTTCCTGGCAGCATTCATCTTGGTGTTAAGGTCGTTGGTATCGATATTGGGTGAAAGACGAATTTCTTTGATTTCAACAACGTGCTGTTTCTTCTTAGCTTCCTTTTCACGCTTCATCTGTTCATATTTGAACTTGCCGTAGTCAACGATTCTTACTACGGGAGGCTGTGCATTGGGAGCAATCTTTACAAGATCCACACCTGCTTCATCTGCAAGTGCCTGTGCTTCCTTGGAAGACATAATTCCAAGCTGTTCGCCGTTTTCTCCGATGACTCTTACTTCCTTGTCACGGATCTGTTCGTTAATCATTAATTCGCTAATTGTTTTACCCTCCATAAGTCAACAAAAAAGAAGTGAATATGCATAATATCCACTTCTGACATCCAAAATAACAGTAATCTGTTTATTTTAAAATATTTACCGCCGTTAAGCCTTCTGCCACGGGGTGAGAGCGGATACTCTGCTTGAATGTATGTACTAAACGTACTTGATAAAAGTAACACACAAAAATTCTGTTGTCAACACACTTTCTAAAATTTTGCTTGACAAATTTTAAATTCAGTCAGGTTCAGACTATAATCTTCCGATTTATGCGTTTTTACCACAGCATTTCTTATATTTCCTGCCGCTTCCGCAGGGGCAGGGATCGTTTGGATATACCTTGGCTTCTTTTCTGATAGTCTGGGAAGCCTTCTGTTCCTTGTAAAGTTCCTTCTGCTTTTCTTCTGAAAAAATAGCATTCCACTCTTCAAGACCATAGAGCCAGTCAGCACCTGCAGCTACCATGTTCTTGTAAAGAAGCTCCTTGTCAAAGCCAAGGTTAACCTCTGTGTCCGCCTCCATTGTCTCTATGGGGTTGGGATTTATAAGTGAATCGTTAATGCCGTCAAGGAAGCCTGTCATAATCATCTGTGATACCTTGTATTTTTTAGCAAGCTCTGCAACTGTACCGGTTACCACTTCCTCTGGCTTCTTTAAAAGCTTTTCGTAAATACCTTTTTCTTTTTCAAAATAATCATTCCAAAGCTCCTGAAGCTTTTTTGAATCCTGCTCTTCTGAATAAGCGCTTGTACGCCACTTTTCAAGTAATGTCTGTGCCATGTCTATCTCCTCTTATACAAAGGTTTATTTCCACGCGATAGTGTAGCATAGGTTAATTTCCTTTGCAAGCAAAAGAAAATCACTGCTCCTTATCGTTAACGTTTTCAAAGAAATTAAAATCTGCAATCGTCCTTTTATGAGTAAGCTTTCCTATCATCCATATGTAAACCCACGTAAGACACGGAAGCACAAGCGTACAGCCTAAGGAAATTTTTACTAAATGATTGGCCCAGTCTCTGTTAATAAATGTAAGCAACAGGGTCGTTAAATATAAAAGCACTATTATTCCAACACATACAGTAGCCCCTATTCTCTGACCCTTAGTGTATTTTGATTCAAATTTTCCCCCGGTATTTTCTTTCTTTACAAGCTCGTTAAATTCAGTAATAGCTGATTTTACATCCTTAAAGATAATGCCATGCATGCCTGTTTCTTTGGCTGCCACAATATTTTTCTCTGTATCGTCAAAGAAAACCGTCTCTTGTGGATTTAATTTGTATTTTTCATATAAAGCCTTGTAAATCTCATGGTCTGGCTTAATAAGCTTTACATCACAGCTTAAAATATATCCGTCCATAAGAAGCAGTAAATCCATAAAGCCACCGGCTTCGTTAACTGCCTTATGGGACATATTGGAAAGAGCGTACACACAAAAGCCCTGCTTCTTTAAATCTAAAAGCATGCCCTTTGAATATTCATAAACCGGTAATAAATCTGCAAAATCCTCGTTAACGCGTCTTATATCCGCTTCGATTTCAGGGTCGTTTTTAATGAACCTGTTAACAATTTCTTCCTGTGTCAGTACGCCTCTGTCGTATTCACCCCAGTCATCGGAATATACCGTAGCACGTGCCAGCCTTTCCAGCATTTCATCATCATAGCCTAAATTTTTATAGTGGTTTTTCCAGTCAAAGGCTACAAGCACGTTGCCAATATCAAAAACAACATTTTTAATCATCTTCTATCCCTCTTTAATTACGTCCAATAATTTTGCGGATGCCTTTGACATCTCACTCCTGTTATCCGTTATAATAGAAAAATTTCTTTTTGGAATCAGTTTTGAAAATCTCAATTCAAAAAGTGTGCCGTCATCAATGTAGGGCTTGGCAAAATCCTTTACCACACAGCCTATTCCCATATTTTTGAGTGCAAACTGTACTATCATGTCAGAGGTGGCAAGCTCAAATTCAGGCTTAATTTCTACCCCGTTTTCAGCAAGAAAGCTATCCATACAGGCTCTGGTGCTGGTGCCCTTTTCAAGCGCCACTAAGGGAAGCGTTTCAAGCTCTTCAAATTCTAAAGTCTTATTTCTTAAGCGCAAATACCTGCGGCCTGCCACAAAGGTATCTTCGATTTCTTTTACTTTTCTTTGGCTTATAAAATCCGGTGCCTCGAAGGGGGTAGACACTACCCCGAAGTCTACCAGATGATTGCGCAGATTTTCAACAGTCTCTGGAGTAGGAGCATTCGTAACGGTAATCTTTATATTAGGATATTTTTCATGAAAGGCTTCAAGATAGGGCAAAAGAAAAAACTGAAGTGTCATATCGGAAGCTCCTATTCTTACTTCCCCCTCCTCTAAGTCCATGATTTCCTTTAATTTAAATTCACCTGCTTCAAGCTCGTTAAAGGCTCTCTTTACATATTCATAAAGCACTGCTGCCTCACGGGTTAACTGCACGCCCTTTGACACCCGCCTGAAAAGCTTTATGCTTAAAGCACCTTCAAGCTGCCTTAAGGACTGGCTCACCGCCGGCTGTGACACATGAAGATGCTCTGCCGCAATAGTAAGACTTCCATATGTAGCTACATAGTAAAATACCTTATAGTATTCTAAATTAGTGGTCATTATACGTTAATTTCCGCTTTAATCCCAAGTAAGTCCTTGTGCGCCTTTAGTACAGGCTTTACAACGTCTTCAATAAATTTCTCTGTCTGTTCCACTGCACGGCCCACATATCTTGAAGGCTCCATGCATTCCTTCAATTCATCAAGGGTTAAATTAAAGGCAGCATCCTCTGCTATTAATTCAAGAAGGTTGTTGTCCTTACCCTCTGCCTTTACGTTTTTACCGGCTTCCATTGAAAGAATTCTTATCTTTTCGTGAAGCTCCTGTCTGTCGCCGCCTGCCTTAACAGCATCCATCATAATGTTTTCTGTTGCCATAAAAGGAAGCTCTGACATTAAGCGCTTTGTAATTACCTTATCGTATACCACAAGACCGTCCACCACGTTAAGGCACAAATCCAAAATTCCGTCAATCGCAAGAAAGGCCTCCGGAATCGAAATGCGCTTGTTGGCAGAATCGTCCAAGGTTCTTTCAAACCACTGGGTGGCTGAAGTAATGGCAGGATTTAAGGCATCTATCATAACGTAACGGGAAAGTGAAGCAATACGCTCACTTCTCATAGGGTTACGCTTATAGGCCATTGCAGAGGAGCCGATTTGTGATTTTTCAAAGGGCTCTTCAACCTCCTTTAAATGCTGTAGCAATCTTATGTCATTGCTTAATTTGTGGGCCGAAGCTGCAATGCCTGCAAGTACATTGCATACTCTTGTATCCACCTTTCTTGAATAGGTCTGGCCGGATACTTGGTAGCATTCGCTCATGCCAAGCTTTTTTGCAATCATAGGATCTATTTTATCGATTTTTTCATCATCACCCTCAAAAAGCTCTTTAAACGAAGCCTGTGTGCCGGTTGTACCCTTACAGCCCAATAATTTTAAAGTTGACTGAACATATTCAAGGTCCTCTAAATCCATTAAAAATTCCTGGGTCCATAAAGTGGCACGCTTTCCTACGGTTGTGGGCTGGGCGGGCTGGAAATGTGTAAAGGCAAGGGTAGGTGTTTCTTTATAT
Source organism: Lachnospiraceae bacterium (assembly GCA_963643225.1). Classification (GTDB taxonomy): domain Bacteria; phylum Bacillota; class Clostridia; order Lachnospirales; family Lachnospiraceae; genus UBA1258. The sequence goes on along the minus strand of CAVIIX010000018.1, from coordinate 16,826 downwards.
TTATCTGCGAAATCAGAAAGCTCCTTAATAACATTTACAAGCTTTTTCTTTACTAAATTAAGGGCTTCGTTCATGGTGAGAATATCCGTGTTGTCCACTACATAACAGCTTGTGGCACCTAAGTGGATAATACCCTTAGCCTTAGGACACTGCACTCCGTATGCATATACATGGCTCATTACATCATGGCGCACTTCCTTTTCTCTTGCCTTTGCCACCTCATAATTAATGTCCTCTGCTTTAGCCTTTAATTCTTCTATCTGTTCATCAGTAATGTTAAGACCCAGCTCCTTTTCGGTTTCTGCAAGGGCAATCCACAATTTTCTCCAGGTACGGAATTTATAATCCTGAGAAAAAATATATTGCATTTCCTTACTTGCATATCTTTCTGAAAGTGGACTTTGGTAAACATTTGTTGGCATTTTAGTTCTCCTGACTGGCTTCATATTTATTAACAAGATCAAGTATTGAGGCTGCTCCCTCAGGGTAGCCTATCATAATCTCCTTAATTTCATCACTTGCTTCAACTGCAATCTGCTGATTGTATTCTAACTGTTTTCTTAATTTCTGTCTGCGCCCTATAAGGCTGTGGCGGATTTCCACCATTTCACGGGAATCATAAATCGCATCCGACTGATGAATCCAAATTTCAGGGTCCTTCACCCTGTAATTTTTAAGGCGCCTCACAAGGCGTGAGAGTTCGTCTTCATAAACTGCTTCGTTTCTTTCAAAGGACCTTCTGTCTTCCCTTTCTTTTACAAAGCGCTTATACAGATCCTTTAGCTCTTCTGCCGAGGATACCTCAAATTTCGTATACAAATAGTCCAGTAAATTCTTGTTATTTACGTAGCGGATTTTAACCTTGTTTTCAAGCAAAATCAACTCATTTATGGTAGAATCTATCTTCTTGCTTTCTTTTGAATAATCAAAATATTTAAGATAAATAACCGTTAAAGCCACTGCTGCAAGCATTACCGCAATGTAATAGCCTATAGTCACATTAAGCTCAAGCAGTATCTGCAAAAGAAAAAGAATCACAATAAGCACCACACTTGCCACCATTGCAATTGCAGCTACCCCTCTTGTATTTTCAAGAAAGCTTCTCACTTCATGACGGCGATAGCTGTAGGCTGCCTTTTCTTTATCTATACGGGCCAAATCCTGCTTTACTTTCCTTTTATAGTCTTCTTCGGCTTTAAGCTTTTTAATACCCTCTTCCACATCCTCAAGCATTACTTCCATGTGGGCATATTCACGCTCTGTCATGGAGCTGGGAGTTAAGACGTATTTGTCGTGGGCCTTTCTTAAATCGTGAAGGTGGCGGGCGATGTCTTCAAGCTCTCTTTTATCGTCTCCGGTAATTGCCTCGATTTCCTCCATATCTGTAAGATAGGAGGTCACAAGGGAATATTCTGAATTAATCCTGTCTATTTCTGTTGAAGCCTGATGCATCTGTTCAAGACAGCTTAAGATATACTGCTCTCTGACATAAGGGTCGTGCAGGTTAAGGGAGTCTCTTTCGCTTGTGAGCTCGTCCCAGGCATTATCCGTATTAATTTTTTTTGAGAAAATTTTTTTAAAAAATCCCATTAATTTTTCTCTGCCTCCAGGGCCATGTCGCGATAGTCACTCTTTAAGCTTTCTGTCATACGTCTGATTTCGCTGTAGTAGACGTTAGCTTCCTTTTCATCCTTTAGCTTAAATATCTCACGTAATTTAACAGCCTCTTCCGCGTTTTCAAAATCAGCCTTTGCCGATTCAAGCTCGCTCTCGATAGGAATGCCCGTCCTGTAGGCGTCCTCATCATCGGCAATTAAATGTACGTAATCCTCTTCAGAAAGCATAAGCCTCTCAGCCGTAAGTAAATGCTTATAGGAGACAGGGTCGTTGTTGATGCTGTAGGCTTTCTTAAAGCAGTCAACCGCCGAATCGTAAAGATAGAGCTCCATGTAGGTTACGCCCATATTGTTATAAAGCTTACTCTGAAGAGTAAATTCGTCGTCGTTTAAATTATTTAATACCTTTTCATATTCCTTAATCGCCAAAAGATAATGTCTGTTTTCATAGAGGAAATCAGCCTTAGCCTTCCACTTTTCAAAGACACTCATGGTGACGTTCATTCTAAGGATGCTTTCGACCTTCTCGATTTCATCCTTAGAATAATATCCCGTGTATTCAAGAATCGTGCCAACAAATGTGCCGGAGGCTGCATTCTGATTAAGAAGGGCATAAAGGTCCTTTGCAAGGTCCTTTAATTTGCATTCGTTATTAATCCAGTCGATTAATTCCTTTTTGAAAACATCCTTATCGATTAAGAAGGCATTTTCGTACAGTACATAGCATAATTCCTCTATCGTATAAAGGTTTACATAGGCCTTTTCAAAATAGTAGGGGGTCATGGCCACTTCACCTGTACATACAATTAACTGGTTCACAGCGTTATTACCTCCTTCCATTCAATATTGGAAGCAGGGAATAATTCCCCAAAGCCTAAATCCTTTACATACACTTCAAGGTTGTTTTCAGAAAGCATCGATACCGACAATTTAAGCCTTGTAGTCTTGGGCGGACGCTTCGGAAGATCGCCAAGAGTTATATCCACCACCTCAGGGTTTTTACCTGTTAAAGGCGTTATTACAAAGGAAATTTTATTTCCCTTATCTAAAATCAAATCCTTTTCATTCTTAGCTTCAAACCAGTTAACGCCTGCATCCAGTAAGGGTAAATAAGCGTTTTCTCCTGCTTTTTCCACGTTAAGACCAACGTTTGCCTTAAGCTTATCGTTACATAAAAACACGTATGAATCGCTCAAAACAGATGAAGCCAATTTGTTTTTGGCAGCGTAGGCCGCACCCTTTGAATAAAGGTTATTGCCTTCAAACACTCTGCCTCTTCTGCACATAGCCTTAACGGATTCCTTAAATACCGCCTGTTTAAAATTGTCTCCTATGAAATAAATTGAAGAAAACATTCTTGAAGCCGTAAGCTCTTCTATAATTTCATTTAATTCTAAATCCTTAGAAATTGCCTCGTCGGAATCCTGATCAAGCTCTTTTAACCCTTCCGTTTTAAAGTTTGAATAGGCACTTTGGTTTATAAAAGCTACAACCGGAGTGGTGTTTTTATTACACTCCATTCTGTAGGATTTTAAATATTCACCCGAAAAATCAAGCAGCAATACATCCCTTTGCCACAATTCAACCGGCTGGTAAATCGTATAATAATAAAAGCTTTCCATGTGGCTCTGAAAATATATGTTTTTAGTCTTAAGCCCCAAAGAGGCAACCGCTTCAGTTAAAATCGACGCCATACGGTTATCAAGTACATCCACCGTCACCATAAAGGAATTTATGCGGTTTGTGGAAGCTACCATTGAAAGCATTGAAAGTGTACGCTTTATAAAAAGTGCAATCAGTGCAGAAGGTCTGAAGCTGTCTTCACCTATTAAAATTTCATCCTGAGTTCTTGCCCTCTTTAATAAATTATCGATAAAAAAGCCATCTTCACCCCTGTTACGTAAGGCTTCCTTTCCAAAATACCACTGATTTACCTCATGACGTTTAAATAAGCATGTGGGAATAAGGTAATTATTGGACCCTGCAACTGGTGAAAGGGTCTCAATTTTATCTTCGTCAAAAAGGGCGTAGCTCACCTGTGAATATGTATCTGTTAAATCAATACCTATGGCAAGGTCCCCTGTATTAAATTGTTTTTTGTCAAAAGAAAAATCCATATTCCCTCTGTTTTTATTATTGAAGTGTAAACATACGCTTTACAATATAAGAATGCTTTTCATAATCGTATATAAGCTTATTAACCGTATCGTAGTCCTGTAAGGTCTTTGCAATGACAATGTCGTTAACTCTGTCAAAGCGTGAATTGCTTATTTCACGGCTTATATCGCTCTTCTGAATGCTGGCGGATTCTGTTAAGAGCTCTTCCCCTTCGGTTTCTTCCGTAATGTAATAAAGTAAGCTCTCGCCAAAGAAAAGTATAAAGGATTTAGCGTGAACGCCTCCGTACATATCCGTCATTTCTTCCGTAACATATTCACCCGGCACCTCCGAATCGTCTTCGATAATGTAGTGAATAAATACCCTGCGGCCGGGCTCTGTCTTGTATTCGATAATGGTCTTGTCGGTAAAACGGTTGACCCCTGCCGTAGTATTTTCCATGAAATTTTTAAAAAAGGACATGTAGATTCCCTTGGAAATTAAGTCGTCCAAATATTCCTTTAGGATGCTCTTTACCGTTTCATTAAGCTCTTTTTCTTCTTCCGAATAAAATTTCAAATATGCAAGCTTACAAACCGTCTGAATGGGCTCGCCTCTTAATTTCTGTTTGGTAAGCTCTTCAAATACGTATTCTTCCATCAGCTGTTCCTTAACAAAATATTCAAAGGCACACTGGGCAAGGAAGGCTGACTGGATGTCTGAATTGGCACCGCCCTGTACGTATTTTCTGTATATATCCATACGCTCCGAAACGTAATATCCAGTATATAGCATCTGCAAAATCATATTTTCACACATTGAATAAATATCAACGTCGAAATTTTCGGCAGCCTTAAAAATTCTGCGCATATCCTTGGTCATGCCATGGAAATTGGAAACTAAATATTTAAGGATTACTTCATCGTATTTTCCCTTAAAGAAAATGGATGCGGCAATTTTTGTTAAAGCTTCCGATTCTGCATATTCGTTTCTTAATATAAGCTTAGAACAGAGTTTAACTAAATCCTTAAGTTCAACTCCCTCCTCACCATACCTTATTACCCAGTCAATTGCCTTATCGTACATGCCTCTTACTACCATAAATCTTATGGCCTGTACTCGTTCTCTTTGACTCATTTCTGAAGGCTCTAAATTGTCTAAAATTGCATCAAGCTCCCTTATTGCATCGTTTTCATAATAGAACTTCACTAAATTAGACCGCACCTCTGCCTTGTATTCAGAATCAATTTCCGGAGCCTCCAAAATCCTCTGATAACGCTCTCTTGTCTCTTCGTTTATTTCAATCATTTCAGAGCTGCATTCACAGGCATATACATCAAATTCAAGATTGTCGTTAATCTGTTGAAGAATTCTTGCCGCAAGCTTACCCGGCACCATAAGCTTTTCCAAATCATATTCCACCGATTTTGCATATCTGTTTGAAAGTCCGTCTTCAAATAAAATCGTAAAGTCCTTATTATACAAAGGTACATAAGCCGTACCCTTTTCAACCGGATACACGCTCTCAACGCATTCACGACTCTGATATACCACTGCCTTTGTTAAATCGTCCCTGTCAACACTTATCCTGTGTACAAATAAAAGCTTAGATAACATTTTGGCAATTTCTGAAGTAAGCACAATATCTGAAAGCACGTACCTGTAGATAATTGCCATGTCCTTATTCATGTGACCCTTTAAAATTACATTAACCGCAAAGTCGCTTATGCGCTCCTTATAGGTATCGAAGGTGTCTGGCATTGATTCTCTGTCATTGATGGCATGTGAATATAAATATGCCGTATGCTCCCAGTCAAGCTCGCTTTCATAAGAAAAATAAAGATAAACCATTCTGGGGATTTCATATTCTTTAGATAAATCCATCGACTGGATGAAATATTCGTATAAATTGGTAATTCTTAATTCCTTGTTTAAAGCAAGCAGATACCATTCATAGGACTCGTCGTTATGAATGTCACCCTTAATTAAAAGCTCGCATATTACCTCCACAAGGTCATCAAAGGGAGCTATCTCGTAGCAGCGTTTAAGAATGTCATAGACCTCTTTTGTAAATTTCTTTTCCTTTGCCGCAAGATAGGTAAACTGAGTGATGATTTCAGGAGTCAGTAAATCCTTTTTTACGCCGTATCTTAGGACTCTTAACTCAAAATCCGTCAGACGGTTTAAAAGGCCAGGATTTGCGATGAGCATGTTGATGGCTTCAACATAAAACATGGGGCTTATGCAGCCTGTTTCAATCTGCTGTTCGATAAAAAGCCACTTTTTAGAGGGGCTTAGGGCAAAGTCTTCAGACAGGTAAAGTAAGAGCCAGGCAAGACGCCACTCTGACTGATCGTTTAAATAAAGATTCGAAACCTCTCTTGTAATGCTGTTTATGTAGGCTTCTTCTCTGGTATAAAGAGTCGTTAAATACAGATAATAGCCCCATACTGCAAAGCTGTGATCGTTTCGTTCGTTAAATTTTGATTCCGCCCGGTCTAAAATCCACTTTGCTTCATTGTATCGGTCCTTAGCCATTAGGAGCTGAGCCTTGAATAAGGCGGGCGTAAGCCTTTTATCCTCTATCTGCTGCATTCTGTCTACTATATGTTCGGTTTCCGTAATCCAGGTATCAACAGAAATTTTCTTTGTCCTGAAGGCTTCGTAATAGGTCATCATGTCTATCTGAAGACGCTTATATTCAAGGTGTCTTGAAAGGTCTGACTTTGTGATGACATCTGCGTTTATCACTACATTTATTGAAAAGGTAACAAAGGAATTATATAAAATAACCGTGCCGTAATTGGTGCCGCCGTGCAAAAGGTTTGAATTGATTCTCACAGGAAAGCTTAAATAATTTCCTAAAAAGTCGCTATCAGAAATTGCAGCCTTTGGGAAAGAAATAAAATCGCAGTCAGTTTTTGCATGAAGCTCCGTATAGCCCCAGCCGTTTCTTGTAATATTTACGTATTCCTCCACAATTCCTTCAGGATTATCAAGGGTTAATGTAGTCTGTTCGGGAATATATTCAATAGGCTGCTTTTTATTTATTGCAAGCAAAAATTCCTCCACGTTCTGTTCGTTACCATAGAAACGTGAAAGTCCTAAATAGACCTTCTTATACTGAAGGTCATTTCCTGTAAATACCGACAAAAATTCATCTGAATAAAAAAGCTTAACCGCTTCATCCCAGTTTGATTTTGCTAAATTTGTAAAATGGAAAAGATTCTTGATACCACCAAGACTTGTCGCAATGGATTTATGCAAAATGGTGATGACATAGGGAATATAATATTCTCCCTGATTTGAGATGATATAGATATCGCCCTGTACCACATCCCCTTCTTCGAGCCCCATTGCCGAAAAACTATATCCGATTTCCGACCCGGTGCCCAAAAAAGAGTCCGTGATGAGCTTTAAACGAATATCTTTTGAATAAAGGTGTCCCTCGCAAAGTCTTCCTGCCTGCCCACTTATAAAAAAGGAGCCCGTATACACCTCTCCTGGTGCCAGAGACAGTTCAATTCGGGGCGTTGAAAATTCCAACGTCCCTTTTTCGTAGTCAAATTTTTCATTTAAAATACGGTCGACTGTTGCCCTCATCAAAAGACTATCCCTGCAAATATTATCAAACTCCACCTTTGATTTGTATATCAGTTTTCATTATATCATTTATCCATTTATAAGGGAAACAAAAGTTATTAAAATATTTTCTCTTACTGTTCCGTAAGCTTTAATAATATGTCATTGGAACGCTGGATAAATTTGGTCATTTCCTCAGGTGATAAAGGAGCCTGCTGAAGCTTTGCAAGATCGTAGAGCTGTTCTGCAAAGACTGAAACATCCTCATCCTTATGTTCAAGCATGTAAGCTACCAAAGGATGGTTTGCATTTAATACTAAGGTCTCACCTTCGCTTCCGCCAAACATGGACATATCCATACCGGGCATAGCATACATCTTCATCATATCCTGCATTCTTCTTGATTCCTCGGATAAAGTAATCATGGAAGCAATCTTCTTGTTTTTAAGCTTTTCAACCGTAAGCTTTAAATCCTTCTTCTTTAAAGCCTTTTCAAATACAGACTTTAAGCTTTCAGCGTCGGCTGCAAGTTCTTCCAAAACCTTCTTGGAGGTCTTGTTCTTTAAGGTATCTGTAATGTCTGCATCGATTCGTACGAATTTAATGCCTTCATTTTTAGCCTCAAGCTGGGATACGAAGGGCTGGTCAATATTGTGCTTTAAGATAACCGCATCCAGCTTAGCCTGCTTAAACATGTTAATGTACTGGCTCTGCTGAACTTCATCAGTTACATAATAAATTGTCTTATCCTTCTTTTCCTCTTCTTCCTTTTCAGAGGCTTCATCCACTACCTCCGCTTCAACCTTTTCGCCGTTTTCATCAACCGCTTCCTCAGTGTCGATAGGCTTTACTTCAAGGCATTCCGGAAGTGTCATGTATTTACCTTCAAGGTTCTTAAAAAGAATGTAGTCTGTCATCTTTTCACAGAATTTATCATCCTTTAAGCAGCCGTATTTAATGAAGGGAGAAATGTCTTCCCAGTATTTTTCATAATTTTCTTTATCAATCTTACACATACCGGAAAGCTTGTCTGCAACCTTCTTTGTGATGTATTCGGAAATCTTTGTCACAAATCCGTCGTTCTGAAGTGCGGAACGGGATACGTTCAAGGGTAAATCAGGGCAGTCGATAACACCCTTTAAAAGCATTAAGAATTCAGGAATTACTTCCTTAATGTTGTCTGCAATAAATACCTGATTGTTGTAAAGCTTAATGGTGCCCTCTATTGATTCATATTCCATGTTAATCTTTGGGAAATACAAAATACCCTTCAAATTAAAGGGATAATCCATGTTCAAATGAATCCAGAATAAGGGCTCCTTATAGTCCTTAAATACATCTCTATAAAATTTCTTGTATTCTTCCTCAGTGCATTCGTTTGGATGCTTTGCCCAAAGAGGATTAGTCTCGTTTAAAGGCTTTGGTTCTTTTGGAGTCTCTCCTTCCTTAACCTCTTTAACCTCCTCCGGCAGCTTCTTTAAATAGATTTCTGTAGGCATAAAGGAGCAATATTTTTCAATCACCTCTCTTGCCTTATATTCGTTGCAGAATTCAAGACAATCGTCATTTAAGAAAAGTGTAATCCTTGTGCCGACCTCCTCCTTGTCGCCATCCTCCATTGAAAATTCTGTACCGCCGTTACATTCCCAGTGAACAGCCTTGGCACCGGTCTTATATGAAAGTGTATCGATATGCACCTCTTTTGCCACCATAAATGCCGAATAGAAGCCTAAGCCGAAATGACCGATAATCTGGTCTTCATTGGCCTTGTCCTTATATTTTTCAATAAAATCGGTAGCACCTGAAAATGCAATCTGGTTAATGTATTCTTCAACCTCATCCTCAGTCATGCCAAGACCGTTATCTATAAAGGTAAGTGTTTTATCCTGCGAATTAGCCAGCACGTCGATGCGTCCCTTATAGCCCTCCGGAAGCTCGTACTCGCCCATCATTGCAAGCTTTTTTAATTTTGTGATGGCATCGCAGCCGTTTGATATTAATTCTCTGTAGAAAATATCGTGGTCTGAATAAAGCCATTTTTTAATAATGGGGAAAATGTTTTCACTGTTAATTGATAAACTGCCTTGTTTACTCATTTAAAACGCCTTCTTTCTTTTTAACCTGCAGGTATGCATTTTCTGCAAAAGAAAAATCACTTCCTGCCTAACAAAATAAAGTTTAAGACGACAAAAATCCAAAGTCAACAAAAAATTAGCACTCTTTTTAAAAGAGTGCTAACAAAAGTCTTGAAACCCTTGATTTTACTGGCTTTTTGCATTTATAAAATTTCTCTAAAATCCCACCTCAAAAAAATCCTTAGTGGTAACCTCAGGGTCGTGAATCATTGTAATCCTTTCGTAAAGGTCTTCATTTAATGTCTTTGTCAGAGTCTTTAAAAATTCATCGTAGGTATTGTCAAAGGCCTCTTCTCTTCTTTCATTCAAAATCAGAATTTTATTATTCTGCGTCTCCAATAAATCAAAATCGCTTACGCACTTTATAATGTGATAACCGTATTCGGTTTTAACAACCTCGCTTATTTCATCCTTGTCTAAAGAAAATGCAGCTTCTTCAAAGCTTTCAGCCATTTCGCCGCGGCCAAAGGTATAAGTCACTTCATCCCCTTCGTTATATTTTGCAGCAAGAGCCTCAAAGGAGGAATCGCTTGTAAGGGCAAGCTCTCTTATAAATTCAGCCTTTTTAAAAGCCTCATTCATGGCTCTGTCAGAATAATCAACACGCTTTCCCTCGCCGTCAAAGTTGTAGGTCTTAATTAAAATCTGCATAACGGTAATGGTGCGGGCTTCATCATCGCTTATTTCAGGATTAATGTCCTTTATCACGTAATCATAGACTTTATTGGAAAGTGCATATTCACAATAAATATTGTAAATATCCTCTTTTGTGACACCTATAAGCTCTAACTCCCTTTCATTTAAGGAAGAATAAAAATCAAGTGACGCATCAAAAACTATAGCTTCTTCTATTTCCGTAAGCTTAAGGCCGTAGGACTCTGCCATAAGGTTCATGGCCTTTACCTGGGCAATCTTTGCAAGCACCATGTCCTTAACCTTTGTTTCCAGGGATTCTTCGTCTGTCATCTGTTTCCAGATATCACTTCCGTATACTGCTTCATATTCGTTTTGAACCGTCGTAAGATACAGCATCATTTCAGGAAGATAACAGGATTTATCGTTTATACGCATAAGCTCGTCCTTTGAAAAGCCAGTGGTAATGACAAAATTTTTAGAGCTGCACCCGGTTAAGCCAAACGTCACAAGCATTAAGAAAATTATTAAGTTTATATTTTTCTTTATTCTCTGCATGTAAGTAACAGGTCGCCCTCTTTTGTAAAATACTGTCGTCCGTTAGTGAGAATGTAGTCTTCTTTATTTCTGACCCTGTCAATAAAGTCCTGTATGGAGGTTAAAGGTGTAGGGAAACACATACCGCCGCCAAAAAGATTGGTATCATGCTGGTCACTTCCTGCGGTTGTTGGTAATTTTCTGTCTTTAGCAAGCGCTATAGCCTTTTCATCGTAAATGCACTTAGCCCGGCTTCCGTCGTGACAGTTTGAATGGGAAGCGTTTAGAGTTTCAAGGCCGTCCACGTAATCTGCATAAATTCTGACAGTCTCAATGTACCAGGCCTCTCTGAAGGGATGAGCTTCAATTACCATGCCTCCTAAAGCATTCACAATCCTAAGCTGCTCCGGAATGGAAGCTTCCTTAATTTCAGGATGCTCCTTCATTTGTGAAGGGGTGATGCCGTATATTAAAAATTCCGGGCCGCCGTAGCCTGCTTCATAACCCAAAAATACGTCCAAACCGATTTTATCTCCTTCTTCTTTAGCATGCTCGTAGCCCTTAAAGAAGGTATCAATCCATTCCTCCCAGGGAAGCGATCTGTCAACGGCAGTGTTGCCGCCCCAGTTATGGTCTGTAATAATGACACCCTTGTAGCCGGCTTCCTTATAGGCTCTTGCCATTTTTACGCCTTCCACCTGGCCACACGCACTGCCTTCACTGGTGTGCATATGAGTCTCGTATTTATAGGGATATTTTTTAAGTATTTCTTCTTCTGTCAAGTCTTTTTCCTTCTTTCGTATTCAAGAAAGCTGTACACAATATCAAAGCAGTATTGTTCATCCGAATCATGCACGATTTTAAAATCGGGATTTTTATCAAGATTTTCAAAAAAGGCATCCGCCTTGTAGGCATAGTCAATTTTTGTAACGTGCACCGTTTCAATCATCGGCAGAAATTCCTTATACAGCTTTTCGTTATCTATAATATTTATATCCTCTGAGGAAAATTTTTCAAGTGCCTTTCTTACGTCTTCTATTGTTTCGCAAAAGAAAATTTTATCGGAAGGCTTAAAATTATGCTTTATCCCTTCCGTATAAATTACGTTTACGCATCCTGCCACCGGCTGCTTTCCGGGTAAATTCGGAATGTATTTTATGCCGTAAACTATTACCTTCCCTGCGGTTTCCATTGTGCGGGATTTTTCTTCGGCAGGAATTGATACAAGGGGCTTATCCCTGTAGGAAAAGCCCCAGTTTTCATCAACAGTTACATATGCCTTCATTAAATGGCTACCTCAATGTCCTTAATCTGCTCGTGGGTTTCATAGCCCTCTAGGCTTACATCGTTTCTGGTAAATTCATAGAAATCCTTAATGTCAGGATTTAAATGAAATTTCGGTGCCGGTAAGGGTTCTCTTGAAATAAGCTCCTTAATGGCCTCAAGGTGGCGGTCATAAATGTGGGCGTCCGCAATTACATGCACAAATTCCCCTACATTCATATCACATACCTGCGCCAGCATGTGGATCAAAACCGAATACTGCACTACATTCCAGTTATTGGCCGCCAGCACATCCTGAGACCTCTGGTTTAAAATGGCATTTAGCGTAAGCTTATCTTCACCTGGGCGCTGGGTTACGTTAAAGGTCATGGAATAGGCGCAGGGGTATAAATTCATTTCATGCAAATCCTCATGCACATAAATATTAGTAAGGATTCTGCGGCTGAAGGGGGTATGCTTTAAATCATAAATAACTCTGTCTACCTGATCCATCATGCCTTCCTTATACTGATGCTTTACGCCCATCTGATATCCGTAGGCCTTACCGATGGAGCCATCTTCATCGGCCCACTCATCCCAAATGTGGGAATGAAGGTCATGTACGTTGTTGGACTTTTGCTGCCATATCCAAAGCATTTCATCGGTAGCGCTCTTTAAAGCGGTTTTTCTTAAAGTAAGAATAGGAAATTCTTTTCTTAAATCATATCTGTTTACAACACCGAATTTTTTTATGGTGTAGGCGGGGGTTCCGTCTGGCCAGTGCGGACGGACGGCTTCTCCCTCAGTGCTGGTGCCGTTTTTAAGAATGTCCTTACACATATTAATAAAAGTAACATCTGCTAAGCTCATCTTCTATCTCCTTAAATTATTTTCTTTTGCCCCTTTTAGACTTCTCTATAATGGGATCTGCATCAGGATCCCACTTATCCGCAAGTGAATTTATCTGGCTTGTGAATTTCGCAAGGTCCTTATTGGCATGTCCTTCGTTTTTCTTAATAACCGCCATTAAGCGCTGTCCTGCAGCAAGGAGACGGGCAAAGGCATCGGATACAATGTATACCTTTTTCTTTTTCCTTGAGCCTGCCTCCGTATGTACAAATTCTTCCTTTGCAAGATCGTAAACCGTTCCCGAAAAAGGAGCGTAGGCAGGAATTTTCATTTCTTTATTTACATATTCGGAAAAGGCTTCACAGGCCATGTCGTCACCATGCACCACAAATACCTGCTTTGGCTTTTTTTCAAAATGCGAAAGCCAGTCCGCAAGCCCGTCCTTGTCGGCGTGTCCGGAAAGCCCTGGAAGCTGACAGATTGCAGCTTTCACGGAAATTTCTTCACCGAATAATTTAACCCTAGTGGCGCCGTCTATCAAGGCTCGTCCAAGCGTGCCGTTTGCCTGATAGCCCACGAAAAGAATCGTACATTCAGGACGCCATAAATTGTGCTTTAAATGATGTCTTATACGGCCCGCTTCACACATACCGGAAGCAGAAATTATAACCTTAGGCTCTTCATCAAAGTTAATTGCCTTTGATTCTTCGCTTGTAATTGCAAGGTTAAGACCAGGGAAGGTTAAGGGATTTTTGCATTCTTTTGCTAAAGCCAGTGCCTCATCGTCAAAGCATTCGTAAATGTTCTTTTGGAAAATTTCCGTTGCATCCACCGCAAGAGGGGAGTCCATATAAACCGGAAAATCATGGTATTTTACAAGACCCTGCTCCTTAATCTGACGTATAAAATATAAAATTTCCTGGGTACGTCCCACTGCAAAAGAAGGAATAACGAGATTACCGCCGCCGTCTAAGGTCTCCTGTATAATCTGAGCAAGGTCTGTTAAGGAATTAACCTTTGCCTTTTCATGAAGTCTGTCGCCGTAGGTGGATTCCATTACTACAAAATCTGCATCCTTGGTGTAGGCAGGGTCCTTGATAAGGGGCTGGTTTTTGTTACCTATATCTCCTGAAAATACTATCTTTTTGTGAACGCCGTTTTCGCTTAGGAAAACTTCTATGCTTGAAGAGCCAAGAAGGTGGCCGATGTCTGTAAAGCGCACCCTTATGCCCTCTGAAAGCTCTATTATTTCTCCGTATTTACAGGGCACGAGTCTCTTAATTGCCCCGTCTGCATCCTCCATATTGTAGATAGGCTCTGTATCCTCTTCAATACTTGCACCACGTTTCTTTTTACGTGATTTCCATTCAGCCTCCTGCATCTGGATATGTGCACAGTCTCTTAACATGATAGCGCACAGATCGGCCGTTGCAACGGTTGTATAAATCTGACCTCTGAAGCCCTTTGCGTAAAGATAAGGAAGCATGCCCGAGTGGTCTACATGTGCATGTGTTAAAAGCACAAAGTCAAGGTCTGCTTCATTGCAGGGAAGTCCTTTGCTTTCATAAGGGTTACTGCCCTGCTCCATACCATAGTCCACTACAAATCTCTTGCCGCAGGCCTCAACGTAATGGGCTGAGCCTGTTACCTGATGGTCGGCACCTACAAATTGAAGAATCATACAATGTCCTCCTACTTTAGTTTGTTTGCCATTTCATAGAATTTATAATAAACACCCTGTTGGTTAATTAATTCTTCGTGATTGCCCTCTTCCACAATTCCGTCTTCTGTCAGCACCATGATGCGGTCTGAATTTCTGATGGTGGAGAGTCTGTGGGCAACGGTTAAGGTGGTACGCCCTTTTGAAAGCTCTTCAAGGGATTTTGCCACTACATATTCGCTTTCATTATCAAGAGCGCTTGTAGCTTCATCCAAAATAATAATTGGTGGGTTCTTTAAAAATACCCTTGCAATGGATATACGCTGCTTCTGTCCCCCTGAAAGCTTAACGCCTCGCTCTCCTATGTAGGTATCGTACCCGTTTTTAAGCTCTGAAATAAATTCATGGGCCCCTGCCCTTTTTGCAGCCTCAATCACTTCTTCCCTTGAGGCTTCTGGACGTCCGTATACTATATTGTCAGACACGGTGCCGCTGAATAAATAAACATCCTGCTGCACCATACCAATGCTTTTTCGAAGAGACTTTAAGGTATAGGCTTTTATATCCTTACCGTCTAAAGTAATAATACCCTCCGTAATGTCATAAAATCTCGGAATCAGATTACAAAGTGTTGTTTTGCCGCCTCCCGAAGGCCCCACAAAGGCAACCTTCTCGCCTGCATCTATATGTAAATTTAAATTATTGAATACCTCGTTATGGTCGTCCGGATATTCAAAAGAAACATCCTTAAACACTATATCGCCCTTAGGATTTATTAAATCAACAGCACCTGGCTCGTCAAATATTTCGATGTCAGCATCCATTATCTGTAAAAATCTGTCGATACCTGTAATTCCTCTTTGAAACTGTTCAAAAAAATCAACGATTTTACGGATAGTGGCAATTAAAGTATTTACGTAGAGTAAATATGCCACAAGGTCACCCGGCTCAATTTTGCCGTAATACATAAAAATGCTTCCCACCACTACCGTTGTCACATACATAATGGCGTCAAAAATTTTTATGCTGGTATGAAACCAGGCCATAAGCGCATAATATTTTTTCTTTAGCGAAAAATATTTCTCATTGGCATTTGCAAATTTTTCTTCCTCTATTGCCTCGTTTGTAAAGGCCTTTACCACTCTGTGACCCAAAAGGGAATCCTCGATAGTTGCGTTTATTTCGCCTATCTGCACACGCTGGCGCCTCTGAAGGCGGCGGAGGCGTGAATTTATATTAATGCATGTAATCAGCATAACCGGCACGAAAATAAAAATTATAACCGTAAGCCAGATATTAATATTTGCAAGAATCGTAAAGGAAATAACGATTTTTAAAATTGCGATAAACACTTCCTCCGGACAGTGGTGGGCAAATTCCGTTACATCGAATAAGTCGTTAGTGATACGGCCCATTATCTGACCAATTTTAGTGTTGTTAAAATAGGTGTCTGAAAGTCTCTGTAAATGGGCGTAGGCATCTCTTCGCATATCGGTTTCAATGTGAGTACCCATTACGTGTCCTACATTTGCCATATAATACCCGGCCACGCAGTCTACAATTCTTAGGGATAAATACAATACACCAAGCTTTGCTATTACAGCCAAAGAAAGACCTGCCCTGTCTAAAAGCCCTACATTTGTAATGTAACGCATTATCATAGGCAGCACAAGATCGCATACCGAGGTCAGTGCCGCACAGAATAAATCCATAAAAAGGATTCCCTTATATTTAGATAAATAAGGCCAGAAACGGGTCAAAAGCTCACGCGTTGGATATTCTCTTGTTCTCGTTTCATCTTTTTCTTTTTGCTTCATATGCTGAATTCAAATCCTTTAAAAAATAAGGATACCGGCATGGGTATCCTTAAAATTTTATTGTGCTTTACCACCTTCCATAAAAAGGCTCTCTATAACTTCCTGAAGCTGCTTGCGGCTGTAGGGCTTTGTGATAAAGCACGTGACACCGTTTTCAAAAGAAGCCTTCTTGTCTTCAGGAAAAGCATTGGCGGTAATTGCCACAATCGGAACCGTTGCCGCATCCTCTCTTCCAAGCTTTCTTATGATGCAGGTAGCTTCCAAGCCATCCATAACCGGCATCATAATATCCATAATAACGAGGCTATAGTGGTAATTTTCGCTGCTTCCGAAATTTTCAACGGCCCGCGCACCGTTAGCTACCCACTCAACCTCAAAGCCCATGTTTTTCAACTGAAGCATAGCAATTTCAGCGTTTATCTCATTATCTTCAACAAGTAACGCAACCTTACCCGCTCCGGGCTTTAATTCCCTAGTATCATCCATGATCTTCCCCTTGTACCGTCCCTCATATTTGGCCTTGCAACAGCTATGCGGGAATTGTGTTCGCGTCTGTCTCGCGCCTTCCATAACCAGTGACAAGTCAACTACCCACCACCTAAAGGTAGTGGGCTTGTAACTGCCCAG
Organism: Lachnospiraceae bacterium; assembly: GCA_963643225.1. Classification (GTDB taxonomy): domain Bacteria; phylum Bacillota; class Clostridia; order Lachnospirales; family Lachnospiraceae; genus UBA1258. The sequence continues at coordinate 10 of CAVIIX010000018.1, read as the reverse complement.
TCGTAGTAAC
>CAVIIX010000017.1:0-40038 GCA_963643225.1 Lachnospiraceae bacterium | reverse complement strand
TCGCTTCGCTACGGCTCTACTAAAAGCGGCACTACGTGCCTTACGAGGTACTGGTCTTGTAATCTGGCACCTCGCGGGGAGCACCCACTGCCTAAAGGCAGTGGGTTTTCTTGGGCTTTTATAAATTATACCTCTAACAGCGCCTTCTTAAGTTCTATCATTCTGTCACGCATAATCATTGCAGTTTCAAAATCAAGCTCTGAGGCTTCCTTCTTCATCTTGCGCTCCACCTTAGTAAGCTCTTTTTCCATCTCTTCACGGCTCATGGACTCAGCATCCTTACTATCCTTCATTTCGTTATGAGCTTCTGCGTTTGAAATGTGGATTACTTCTCTTACAGCCTTTTTTATGGTAGTAGGAGTGATGCCATGAGCTTCATTATAAGCCATCTGAATGTCGCGACGTCTTTTCGTTTCATCGATACAGGTCTGCATTGATTCAGTAACAGTATCTGCATACATCACAACGTGTCCCTCGGAATTTCTGGCAGCACGCCCTACCGTCTGAATCAGGGACGTAGCGGAGCGTAAGAAACCTTCTTTATCTGCGTCTAAAATTGCAACAAGGGCAATTTCAGGAATGTCCAGGCCTTCTCTTAAAAGGTTAATTCCCACAAGCACATCAAATACGTTAAGACGCATATCTCTTATTATTTCAGAACGCTCCAGAGTATCGATATCAGAATGTAAATATTTAACACGAATTCCTACCTCTGCCAGATATCCCGTTAAATCCTCAGCCATTTTTTTAGTAAGGGTTGTGACAAGTACCTTGTGACCCTTTTCTGTAGTCTTTCTGATTTCTGAAATTAAATCATCAATCTGGCCTTCTATTGGACGCACATCTATCGGCGGGTCTAAAAGCCCTGTAGGACGAATCACCTGCTCGGTGCGCAAAAGTTCGTGCTCCGCTTCATAATCTCCGGGTGTAGCCGATACAAACAGCATCTGATCGATTCGCGATTCAAATTCATTAAAATTAAGAGGTCTGTTGTCAAGCGCCGAAGGAAGTCTGAAGCCGTATTCCACAAGTGTTGTCTTTCTGGAACGGTCCCCTGCATACATGCCCCTCACCTGCGGAAGAGTAATATGCGATTCATCCACTATAATTAAAAATTCATCATCAAAATAATCAAGTAAGCATTTAGGCGGTTCTCCGGGAGACGACCCTGCAAGGTGACGTGAATAATTTTCTATACCAGAACAAAAGCCCGTTTCACGCAGCATTTCGATATCGAAGTTGGTGCGTTCCGATATACGCTGTGCTTCAATTAATTTTTCTTCTGACTTAAATTCCTTTACACGTTCATGCATTTCTGCTTCAATTGCGACGCATGCCCTGTTCAGGGTCTCAGGCTCCACCACATAGTGTGACGCCGGAAACAAGATTACATGCTCAAGAGTACGTAAAAGCTTGCCTGTCAGCACATCTATTTGAGAAATTCTGTCGATTTCATCACCGAAAAATTCTATACGTACTAAATAATCGGCACCATGTGAGGGAATCACTTCCACCACATCACCCCTGACCCTGAAATTATTACGCTCAAGGTCCATGTCGTTACGGGTGTACTGAATATTTATTAAAGCATGTATCACCTCGTCACGGTCTATAGTCTGCCCCTTTCTTAAGGATAAACACAAAGCCTTAAATTCTTTGGGGGAACCAAGACCGTAAATGCAGGAAACAGAGGCTACTATTATAACATCCTTTCTTTCTGTTAAGGATGCGGTTGCAGAAAGCCTTAATCTGTCAATTTCATCATTAATTGCAGAATCCTTTTCGATATAGGTATCCGTTGACGGAATATAGGCTTCAGGCTGATAGTAATCGTAATAGCTTACAAAATATTCAACCGCATTTTCAGGGAAGAATTCCTTCATTTCTGAATAAAGCTGTCCTGCAAGAGTTTTATTGTGAGAAATAATGAGTGTGGGCTTATTAAGAGCCTGAATAACGTTTGCCATAGTGAAGGTCTTGCCTGAACCGGTTACACCTAAAAGAGTCTGAAACTGATTTCCTTCACGAAAACCAGCCACAAGCTCCTTTATAGCCTGCGGCTGATCTCCTGTGGGTGCATATTCACTGTGCAAAACAAAGTGGTCCATTAATTTTTCCCGTTAATATTTATACGTGCTTTAAGCATTGATATTTTATTAAAATTTTCGGTTTGCACGGATTTTTCGTTCCGTATAGTCGTAAAGCATTATACCTAATCACAAATTACTTATTTCATAAGCGTCGTTATTTACGTATGTCAATGATATTCGTACTGTCTGTATTCTCTGCCCCTTATCTCTTAGCCTGGTACTCACTTGGGTTTTCCCCGACAATCTTTTTAAAGGTGCTTGAAAAATATGCTATATCTTTATAGCCCACCATTTCAGCCACTCCGCTTACCCTGTTGCGGCAGTCCGATAATAGCCTCATGGCGGCACGCATTCTGTAGCGAGTAATATAAGCTGAAACCGTGTATTCTGTTTCTTTTTTAAATAAATGGCTTAAATGACCTTCAGAAATGTTCAAGAACTTTGCTATCTGTCCGATTGAAATGTCAGGGTCTGAATAATTTTTAGCTATATAATCAAGCGCTTCCTGAATGTATTTACTCTTATCTGCTGAATTTGTATCTAAAATGCCCGTTTCCTGATGGTCCTTACTTTCTGCTCTTGCGCCTTCCATTTCTTCCCTGACTCGCATGACTGCTGCCTCAAGCTCGCCGTCTTCAAAGGGCTTAAGAAGATAGTCAAAAGCATAATAGCGAAGTGCCTGCTTGGCATATTCAAATTCAGAATAAGCCGTAAGAAAAATAAGCGGCACGTTGTTGTTTTTAGCCCTAAGCTCCTTCAAAAATTCAATACCATCCATTTTAGGCATTCTGATGTCACTTATAATTAAATCAGGCGAAAAATTTTTAACTGCCTCCAAGGCTTCCTCTCCGTTGCCGGCCTCCGCCACAACGGCACAGTCTAAAGCCTTCCAGTCTGTTTCCATTACTATTCCCCGACGTACAAAGGGTTCGTCGTCCACCACCAGTACTTTTATCATTTTACCCTTCTCTATAATTCAAGCGGAAATTTCATTATTACCTTTGTTCCGATTCCGATACCATTTTCGTCTTCCTGTCTCTTTATTTCAAGTCCGAATTCAGCGCCGTAATTTAACTGAATAATTCTCGCAACGTTTCTGACACCTATGTGTCCCTTTTCTTTAAAAGTATCCGTCTCCTTAAGACGCTTTAGCTCTTCATCGGTAATACCTCGGCCGTCATCCGTTACCTCTATGTAAAGCCTTGTCTTACCCTCTTCATCAGTATGGGCATAGGCTTCCACCAAAATATGCCCGTCTTCCTTGTTCTCAAGACCATGGATAACGGAATTTTCAACAATAGGCTGCACCACAAGCTTTGGTACCAATACATCCTCAAGCTCCGGAGCATATTCACAGGTACACTCAAATTTACCGCCAAATCTTATTTTCTGAATCTCTGCATAAGAGTCTACAATTTCCATTTCCGATTTAAGTGTCACAAACTGTTCTTTTGAAATGGAAGCTCTTAATATTTTAGATAACTTTGACACAAGTGTCACAAGCTCCGGCACGTGATTGGCCTTGGCTACCCACTTCATGGTATCAAGAGTGTTATACAAAAAGTGCGGATTTAACTGAGCCTGCATCATTGCTATCTGTGTGCCGTTTAGCTCCTTTTGCTGGGACACCTGAAGTTCCATATAATCCTTAAGCTCACTTGTCATGTGGTTAAAGGAAATGGCAAGGTCTGAAAATTCATTTTTCCATTGAGGCTCTATATAAGCCTCCATATTGCCTTTTCTTACTTCTCTCATCTTTTCACGGATAAGCATAATGGGCTTTGAAAACCTTACCGCAAAGGTGTTTGAAATAATTACACTCACTACAAGTATTACTCCTGCCATTACTAGCAGCACGTTATACATTGTGCGAAGTGTTTCTTCGGTAAAGGCGTTTTGGCGCATTACTACCACATAAAAGCTTTCTTTTGACAATTTGGCAAAAGAAAAACAGTTATCGTTATAATCTGCACATAAATCAGTACCGTTTAAAAAGCGTGAACGAATAAGCCTGTCAATATCAACATCGCTTACGGCCCCGCCTTCAAAAACCGAATTAAGGTGTTCATCTAAAATACATAAGGCATCATTACCGCCATACATGCCCTGTAGCATTGCTGTAAGAACTGACTCCTTTATTCGTATCACGAAATATCCCGTTGCCCTGTCGTAAGGAATTATGACTCTTGCAAAGCAAATAGCTGTATCATCACTTCCATCTCCTCTTTCATACACCATTGCATAAGGATTTAAGGAAGCCTTTTTTAGTATACCCCAATAGGTAAAAAGTTTAAACCCTTCACCCTCTGCTTCGGTTGAAAACCGGCAGTTTCCTTCCATATCATAGAGTTCAAAGCTTGCATAATCTCTGTAGCTTGAAGTCTTTTCATAAAGCTCTTTGTAGATTAAATTTGAATAGTCCTCTGTATCCTCCAAAGAAATAGCCTGTGAAAGCTTAACATTGCCTGCAATACGCTCGGACAATTTTTCAAGCTCGTCTAAGTAGTTATCAAGCAATAAAACCACCGCATCGGAAATTTCGGCTGAAGATTCCGTCATTTCTTTTGCGGTCTGAAGTTCAAACATTTTAATAAGTGCAAAGCAGCATATTACAAAAGGAATAACCCCGATACACACAAAGGCTACCATAAGCTCGCTTCTGAAGGTCTGTCTGAATTTTCTATTCATTTTCTGCCTCCGTATGCGTCAGATTGCTCCAGGCAGACATGATAAATTCACGCTTTTTGGTGGCTGTGTCCACATTATAATTAAAAATCTGAAATTCGAAAGCTCCCAGAGCATCCTCAACGTCAGTTCGCACCGAGCGTCTATACATGTTTTCTGAAATTTCTCTCTGTACGTCCTCGCTTATAATAAAATCAATAAAAGCCTTTGCATTTTCTTCATGCTTACAGCACTTTACAATTGCGGCAGCATCCGGCACGGAGCTTGTGCCTTCTTCAGGATACACTATTGCAATGTTTTTACCCAAAGCCTTAGCCTTTAAGGCGTTTTCTTCTAAAGTAATGCCCACTAAAAAGGTACCCTGAGACACGTTTTCCGTTACGTCACCTGATGAAGACAGAATTTTTGTGTCTAACTGATTTACAAAGCCTTCAATTATTGTTTTTTCACTTCCCGGAATAAGCTGCACTAAAGTCGATAAAATCGTAACGCTTAAGTCTGAGGTTAAGGGATCTGCGTAGGCAATGCTTCCTTTCCACCTTTCATCAAATAAATCCGCAAAGCCTTTAGGTGCCTGATTTTTATTTACTATTTTTTTGTTATAAATAATTACAATTGGAAGTTCTGAAAAAGGAGTCCAGGTATTGCTTGCGGATTTATCGCTTGCCTTTACATAGGATAATCCTTCTGCTTCATATTCCATAAAATATTCGCTGTAGGCGTTGTAGCTTTCGATACCGCCTCCAAACATTACATCACAGGTAAATTCCCCGTGATTTTCCCGTATGCGTTCTAAGGCCTCTGTGGTGCCGTAACATTCAACCTCCACCCATATGCCGGTTCTTTCTTCAAATTCTTCTATAATTGGCTTATAAATTTCTTCCTTATGGGAAGTAAATACCAAAAGTCTTTCTTCTTCCTTAACAGGCTCAATAATTAAAGCCTCTTCTTCCCTGCCACAGCCTGTCAAAAGAAACAAAAATAAAGCAGCAAAAATCATTCCTGCTTTTGAAGCCATTCCCTTAAGTTTTTTTTTGCAAAAAATACTCATAAGCTTATCCACACACGTACTCTATTTTACCAAAAAGGCACTGCTTCTGCCAAGTAAAAACAATTGTAAAAACAATTGTCAACTATGGGCGCACTTATGCTATACTAACTATAAGAAAAAAACGCTTCCTATAATTTATGCACGGTGAATTTCATGCTCCTTTTATTCGAAGTAAAAAGATGGATGGAAAATCATGGTTTTTAATTCACTTACTTTCTTAATATTTTTCCCAATCACCTTAGTTATATATTATCTTTTGCCAAAGAAAATAAAGGTGTACTGGCTATTAATAGCAAGCTATTATTTTTATGCCTCATGGAATGTTAAATATTCCGTGCTTATTTTGTTTTCTACCTTTATTACATATCTTTCCGGCATTCTGATTGCAAAGGCAAAAACACCTGCTTTAAAAAAATGGGCAGTCGCCGGAAGCCTTATCATTAATCTCTCCATTCTTTTTGTTTTTAAATATCTTGATTTTACTGTTTCAAACATAAACAAGCTTTTAAATTTCGGTGGATTTGTATCTGTATCTCTTCCTTTTTCTTTAATTCTGCCGGTGGGTATTTCCTTTTATACCTTCCAGGCTCTAAGCTACACCATCGACGTATACAGAGGCGATGTAGAGGTTTGTAAGAATTTTGCAAAATACGCACTTTTCGTATCCTTCTTCCCTCAGCTTGTGGCAGGCCCCATTGAGCGTTCAAAAAATCTTATTTCTGAAATCCACAGAATCGAACATGAAAAAATGTTCAATTACGAAATGTTTGTAAAGGGCGCCTTTATAGCACTCTACGGCTTTATCATGAAAATGATTGTAGCTGACAGAATTTCAATTTATGTCACAAGCATTTACGATACCGATGCCTGGCTATACTGTTCCGGCTTCCAGCTTTTTGTAGCGTCAATTCTTTTTTCATTCCAGATATACTGCGACTTTGCAGGCTACACCTACATTGCCATCGGAACTGCCTCCATGATGGGCATTAAATTATGTGAAAACTTCAATGCTCCCTATTTATCTTTAAGCCTTAAGGAATTCTGGGGTAAATGGCACATTTCACTTACCAGCTGGTTTAAGGACTATCTTTATTTCCCCTTGGGCGGTAGCCAAAAGGGCAAAATAAAAAAATACGTAAACATTCTAATTGTCTTTTTAGTGAGCGGTCTCTGGCACGGTGCTTCCTGGCACTATGTGGCCTGGGGCCTCTTACACGGCATATGCAGAGTGTTTGAGGATGCCACCGAAAAATTAAGAACTTTAATTTTTGATAAATTGCACTATAACCGTAACTGCTTTTCACATAAATTATTGTGCGGCACCTACACCTTTTCACTTGTGACACTTTTCTGGGTGTTTTTCAGAGCCGGCTCTACAAGACAGGCCCTTGAAATAATTAAGCGCTCCTTTACGGATTTTGGCATATGGCATCTTACCGATGGTTCAGTACTTGAGCTTGGTCTTGACGGTAATGAATTCAACGTGCTCATAATATTCATTCTTTTAATAATCGTTGTTGATATTTTAAAGCGAAAGAAAATTTCTATTCCAAATATCCTGCTAAGACAGAATACCTGGTTTTTGTTTTTTGTGATGTTTGCAGGTATTTTGCTTGTAGTAATCTTTGGCGTATACGGTGCGGATTATGACGCTGCAGCCTTTATATATTTCCAGTTTTAGGAGACAAATGAAAAAGAAAACCTTTATTATTCTATTAATTACATTTAATGCCTTATTACTTGGCACGCTTTTTAGTTTTAATTATGTGCTGAGAAATAAAGAATTTTCGGGAGCCTGGGATCGTTTTAAAGACTGGAAGCCTGAAAATGCCGACGTTGTATTTGTAGGTAACAGCCATCAGTTTTTTGGAGTGAGCACCGATATCCTGTATTCAGATTACGGCATTGAATCCTTTATGCTTGCTACAAGTGCACAGACCGTCCCCGAATCGTATTATGCCGCCATGGAAGCAATCGAATCAAGGCATCCTGAAAAAATAGCCTTTGAAATAAGCTATGTAGCAAACGATTTTAGAACTGTCTCTTCCGAAATGGACCATTGCTTCTTTGACGGAATGCCTTTGTGCCGTGCAAGAAGACTTGCCATTAATGATTTAATCGATGATGAAAATAAAATTTATTATTACCTTCCAATAGGGCTTTATCACGTAAGATGGAAGGAATTAACAGCTTCTGATTTTGAAGAGGTTTCTTTAAGCGAAAGAGGCACCTACACAACTAAAGCAGTTTTTGAAAACTGGACAATCCCAGTAATAAATTCTGACGAGCAGTCTCCGATGCCTTCAGAAATGGAAAAATATTTTTTAAAGCTCATTGAGCTCTGTAAAGAAAGCAACACGGAATTAATACTGTATGTGCTTCCTTTTAACGGTCTTTATGAGGACGAGGATAGTATAAACGATTTATATAACAGACAAAGAATATTTAATTATGCCTGTGACCTTGCCACAGAAAATGGTGTAAGAGCCTATAATTTCTTTTATTCAATAGATGAAATAGGCTTAGACCCCTCAACCGATTGGGCCGATTCACAGCACTTAAGTGCTTTGGGCCAGGAGAAATTTACAAGATTTTTAGTTGACTATTTAAAATAATTGGACACGTAAATGACATTCGCAATCTGCTTTTCTACCTGCTCGTATAAACGAGTTATGCTGTGCCCCCCTAAAAATCTGACTTTTTGGTGGCACAGCACAACGTGTTGGTTTTTTAATTAATATCCCATTTCCTTAAGCACCATTTTTGCCCTTTCAATATCATTTGGACGGTAAACAGGCTTACCCATCGTCATAAGATAACGTTCAGCGCCCTTCCCTAAAATAAGAACCACATCTCCTGGACGGGCATCGTGAATAGCCTTTTCAATAGCCTCATCACGATCCACAATTAGCTCATAATTTGTAGCCTTAGGCACTGTAGACACCATGGTTTCTACAAGCATCTTAGGATCCTCAAAACGGGCATCTTCGATTGTGAAATAATTATAATCTGCAGTAGCTGTACAATATTCTGCCATATCCGTGCGGCGGTGAATATCACGGGAACCGCCTGCTCCCACCACAACTCTTAAATAGCCGTCAGTTAAGGTGGCTTTAATGTATTCAACTAAATTTTTAACTGCATTGGCAGTGTGGGCATAGTCAACAATTACCCTGAAGGGCTGGCCTTTGTCAATTACAGTCTGGCGGGCTTCAATGGGCTTTAATTTGGCAATTTCTCTTACTATGTCAGAAACACTGATTTCAAAATAATTTAAGGTAATTATGACTGCCATTAAATTATATACATTATAAATGCCTGATAAATTACATTTAATATCGTATGTTCCAAGCTTACCCTTTAAGGTAAAAGAAAGCCTTTCATATTCAACCGAAATATCCGTTGCATACACGTCTGCAGTCTTATCTTCTATTCCGTAAGTGATAACCTTGGCAGCTGCTGCCTCCATAAATATACCTGCATATTTATCGTCTTTATTAATGACACACACTCCTAAAGGCTTAGTGTATTCCATTAAAAGTGCTTTTGCGGCACCATAATTTTCCATAGTCTTAAATATATCGAGAGCATCACGGGTTAAATTTGTAAATATGGATGCATCAAAGGTAACGCCGTTTAGCTTGCCTGTGCCAAGACGTTCTCCGGTTGCTTCCATGGAGACATATTTAACCCCATCTTTATTAAAGCCGTCAAAGGCTTTAAATAAATCTTCCTGTAAGGGTGTAGAATAATCATTTTCCTGGCTGTAATGCTCTGTCCTTATGCCATTTGTACCGATATAACCAGTCTTAAGGCCTAAATTATTTAAAATCTGATACATCATTTCAGAAGTGGTGGTCTTTCCATCAGTACCGGTTACACCAATAAGACGCATTTTGCTTAATGGATCTTCGTAAAATTTATTGAGCATTTCGTTCATGGTACGAACGGTATTTTCAACTATAATCTGTGGAATTGAAGCAGGCACTTCCTTTATTTTTCTTTCGCAGACTAATGCAACAGCACCGTTTTCAATAGCCTCAAGGGCAAAATTGTGACCGTCAACGGTAAGTCCCTTAACGCACACAAAGAGGATGTTACTCCCCTTTGTACGTGAATCATCTGTTATCCTGTCTATTTCAAAATCGTATTCGCAATCAATCAGCTGATTAATTTTCATGTTGTTTTCCTAAAGCTTTCTTTGTGCATTCTAAGATGATGTTAAGACCCTTTAAAAGGTCTTCATCGGCAATTGTGAGAGGTGGAAGAAGCTTAAGTACAGAGTCGCCTCTTCCGGCACGCTCAATTATTAAGCGATTGTCAAAGCACATATCTGCAACTGTATGGGCAATTTCGCCACCGTCTTCAAGCTTGCCAAAATCAATACCCCAGATAAGGCCGATGCCTCTTAAAGATAATTTTTCGTCTAAAGAAAGGATATTCTTTTTAACAAAATCATTAACGATTTCACCCTTTCTCTTTACATCGTCGTTAAGCTTGTGTTTATTGTTAAATTCAATTGCTTTTTTGGCCGCCACGAAAGCTACCTGGTTACCGCGGAAGGTACCGTTATGCTCGGCTGGCTTAAAAATATCAAGATCTGGACGGATTAATAATAACGACATAGGGAAGCCGTAACCGCCGATTGACTTTGAAAGTGTAATCATATCCGGCTTGATGCCTGCTCTTTCGAAGGAAAAGAAAGTACCGGTTCTGGAACATCCCACCTGAATATCATCCACCACGAATAAAATATCGTTATCCCGGCAGATTTTTTCAAGTCTCCTAAGCCATTCTACGCTTGCCACATAAATTCCGCCTTCTGCCTGAACGGTTTCAACCATAACTGCTGCAGGCTTTTCTATGCCTGAGTGGTCGTCAAGTAAAATTGTCTCTAAATAATCCAAAGAATCAAGCTTTGTGTGGAAGCCGCTTTCGTAGGGGATAAACACTACGTTATCAAGTGAAACGCCGGCACCGTCACGGGAATTTCTGTCGGTGGTGATGGCTAAGCTTCCTAAAGTCATTCCGTGGAAAGCACCCATAAAGGCAATAATGTTAGAACGCTTCCTGTTTTTACGGCATAATTTTAATGCAGCTTCCACAGCATTTGTGCCTGTAGGGCCCGGAAACATAATCCTATAGTCTCCAATACCACGGGGCTGTAATATATCTTTAGTAAAGGTATCGATAAATTCTGCCTTTGCTTCTGTGTACATATCCATCGCGTGTGTAATGTTATCGTTCAGTAAATAGTCGATAACTGCGCCCTTTATTTCATCGTTGTTGTGGCCGTAGTTAAGGCCGCCGCAGCCTGCCAGAAAATCAAGGTATCCGTTACCCTCTGCATCGTAAATATATGAACCCTTAGCCTTTGTAAATACTACAGGATACTTTCTGCAATAGGAACGTACTGAAGATTCATGCTGTTCAAAAATTGATTTATCCATTTTGTCTCCTATACATAAGCCGGTTTTTCCGGAACTTCATTTTTTATAAAATAAATTTCATACCAGATCAAAAAGGCATAAACGGTATAGATGCGGCGGCCGTAATTCCACTTGCCTGCCTTGTGTTCGTCAAGCAGGTGCATAAGCTCATCCACATTAAAGAATTCGCCCACCCATTCCTCACTAAACATTTCTTTTACCTTTTCATACCACCTGTCTTCTTTAATCCAGTCCTTAAAGGGCACTAAGAAGCCAAGCTTTTTACGCTTTGCCCAGTCTTCCGGAATGGTTTTATTGGCAGCCGTTCTGAAGGCGTACTTGGTAACGTAATCATGAATGATGTAGTCAAGGTTAATTTCTTCACTTACCTTAAACACCTCCCTGTCAAGGAAGGGAACACGAAGCTCCAAGGAATTAGCCATGGTCATCTTATCTGCTTTAAGTAATATATCATAAGGAAGCCATAAATGCATATCAAGATACATCTTCTGAAGCAGCTCCGGCTTATCCTTGATTTCGTTATATAAAGGTCCTGTGACCTCCTGATAGCGCTTACCGTTACGGTATTCAGGCTTTAAAAGCCTGTCCGCCTCTTCGTTATTCATAATGAAGGCCTGGCCGATGTAAGACTCTTCCAAAGTGGAGCCTGCTCTTATTAAGAAGTGACGTCCCTTCATGTTTGGCATTTTCTCAGCTATCTTCTTAATACCTCTTCTTATAAAGAAAGGTACTTTATTATAGCGGGCATATTCTCTTGGAGTTTCGTATTCATAATAGCCGCCGAAAAGCTCGTCGGCGCCTTCACCCGACAGCACTACCTTTACTTCCTTTGAAGCCATGTTGGCAAGATAGTAAAGAGGAACGGCAGAAAGGTTGGCGTGAGGCTCGTCTGAATGATATTGAACAGTAGGAAGAATGTCAAAGAACATATCTGCCGTAATATCCTTCTGTTTATGTTTCATGCCAAGTATTTTGCATAAATCATGGGCATTTGCATTTTCATTAAAGCCCGGAGATGAATTATCCCCTGCAAAGCCTACGGTAAAAGCCTTGTCTACGTCTGCATTTGCCACAATGTAGCTTGAATCAACGCCGCTTGAAAGGAAAGCGCCTACTTCAACGTCTGCAATCTTATGATATCTTATACTTTCCTTCATAATATTGTTGATTTTGTCAGCACAGGTATCAAGGTCATCTTTATTGTTTCTGTAATTAATCTGAAAGTACTGGCTTATCTCCATTTTGCCTTCCCTGTAGATAAAGAAATGTCCCGGATTAAGCTTGTGTACATTCATAAAAAAGGAGTCCGTGGGAACGGAATACTGATACATTAAATAGGTCTTTAACGCATCCTTGTTTAATTCCTTCTTAAAATCCGGATGATGTAAAAACGCCTTTATTTCTGAACCGTACATAAAAAGCTTTGGTGTATCGTAATAATAAAAGGGCTTAATGCCGAAGGGATCACGCGCTCCGAATAAAATGTTTTTCTTATTATCCCAGATTACAAAGCCAAACATACCGCGAAGCTTATTTACAATATCAGTGCCGTATTCCTCATAGCCATGTAAAATAACCTCTGTGTCTGCGTGACAGGAAAATACGTGGCCCTTATTTATAAGCTCTTCTCTTAATTCCTTATAGTTGTAAATTTCCCCGTTAAAATTAATTACTAAGGACTTATCTTCATTGTAAAGAGGCTGATCGCCGGTACTTAAGTCAATGATGCTTAAACGTCTGAAGCCCATGGCGATATTTTCATCCGTATAGAAGCCCTCTCCGTCAGGACCTCTGTGAGCAATGGAATCGCTCATGTTTTTGATAATTGAATTTTTATTTGTAATGTCAAGGCTGTCAATAAACCCTGCAAATCCACACATAAGTGCTCTCTCTTTCTGATTCTTAAATAGTGTTTGTGTAAAGCTTATATTTTTTCCTGTAGTTAATGGCTCTTAATTTAAGGTAAACCTTATGCTTAAAGCCTGTCTCCTTTTTGTACTTCAAAGGATCGCATTTTTTATGCTTCTGCCAAAGAAAAAGTGCTTTTTCCTTATATTCTTCATTAAAAATATATTTTTTTATAACCGTCTTAGGCACCATTGAAAGAAGATATTCTTTATCTAAAAGCTCAAAGCTATGCTCTTTATCTTCAAAAACATCCTCCATCAGTGTTTGTATAAGGTTATGCCCCAAGGCGCATAAATAATAGCTTGAGCGCGCCTGACGTGGATTGATTTCAAGCACCTTAAAGCTCTGTGTACGCTTGTCGTATTTTAAATCAAATTCACAAAAGCCCGTATAGCCAATATCTGTTAAAAATTGTTTAAGAGTTTTAATTACCTCCAGGGTGCCGCCGTACTGATTGTAGCCGTTAATCAAAACGGTGCAGTTACCGATTGCAGAGGGAGAATGCTCCTGTAAGCCAATCTGTGCAAAGCTTGCAAGCTCCGGCTTACCCTGCTTGTTACAGTAGAACACGCTGTCAAATAATGATGAATCATCGCCTAAAATAAATTCCTGAACAATTAAAGTACCCTTATATCCCGAAGCCTTCACTTTGTTAATAAAGTTAACCGCATTATCCGGAGTGGTAGCCTTAAATACCTTGGGCTGACCTTCAAAATGGTGCTTGGCGTATTCAATACCGTCCCCCGGTTTAATAATAAGGGGATAATACATATCTACGGGAATAGGCTTTGTTTCTTTTTCTGCACAATTATAATACTCGGTACGTGCAAAGGAAAGTGCGGAATTTTGATAGGTCTTATAAAATTTTTCTTTATCTAAAAATGAATCTGCAATTTCTAAGCTTGGACAGTTAAATATATAATAGTCCTTAATTGCCTCCTGGTTTTCAAGGAGCAGTCGCACGTACACGTCATGACAGGGAATCACTAAAATCTTTTCTGCCCCTGCGTTCTCTTTGCCGTAAGCCTTTAAAGCCTCTACGAAGCCTTCCTTTGTCTTTAAATCCTCATGATATTCTATGTCTACGATTTTTGAATTCTTAGTATATCTGATGGGCTCTGTGGCAATTGCATGAATGGGCTCTTTAAAAAGCTCATAATAACATCTTGCCATGTAATAAACGTTCATATCAGATCCTAAAAGTATAACTTTGTGTTTCATAAATTCCTCTTTTAATTATTAATATAATGTCTTGGAATTTTTGTATCTATTCCCGTCATAACCTCATACAAAGTAGTACCAAGCTTACGTGTTACGTCTGATATATTGATTTCCCCACCGATGATGGTGACTCTGTCACCCCTTTTAACAGAATCGTCCACAAGCACCTCGCACATACCCATGCCTACTTCGCCGATAATTTTAAATTTTTTGCCGTTTATCGCTACATCCGATAAATATCTTTTTCTTCCGATACCATCGCCATAGCCTATGTCGATGACAGCAATTTTTTCCTTGGTTTCAGCCTTATGCAAAAGACCGTACCCCACATATTCCTCAGGCTCTACATCGTTTACCTGAATCACCCTTGTGTATAAAGAAAATGCCTTCTTTAAATCATATACCTTAATGGGCTTACAAGCTTCAACCTTGTTTTTCTTATTTTTTAATTCCCTTTCCAGCTTTCTTATTTTACCACTAATACCGCTTCTGAAGGGGTAAACCGTCGAAAAGCCGTAAAGAGAAATGCCGATTCTTGCGCCGTTTGCATAGGCAGGCGTATCGTGTAAAAAAACCGTCTGAGTCCTGTCTACATGGACCATGGGAATTTTAGTTAAATCAAGGCCTTCTGTCAACCTTTCAAAACGAAGCATGTCATTTTTATATTCGTTATCCTGAAGACCGTTTGAATGAAAGTGAGTAAAAATGCCTTCTAAGGTAAGGTTTTTACTTTCATTGATTTTGTTTACAACCGATTCAAGCTCCGTTTTATCCTTAAAGCCCAAACGGTTCATGCCGGAATTCACCTTAATCTGAAGCTTTAATTCAAGCTTTGAATCAAGTATTTCTTCAAAGGTATCAAGACAGTTTACGCATAAAGAAATATTATTCTTCGAGGCAAGGTTAAAATATTCCTTTGAAACAGGCTGAAGCATGATAACAGGTAAATCCGTATATTTTCTTACTTCAAGTGCTTCATCAAGAGTAGCTGCCGCAAAAGCGTTCATGCCTCCCTTAATTAAGGCAGGCACTATTCCGTAGCCATGGCCGTAAGCGTTCCCCTTTACAACAGCAATGTTGTATTTATGTGGAAAGTTTTCTGTCATAAACCGTGCATTTTCTTCAATTATTCTGTTGTCGACTTCAACATAAGCATTTTGATACATAAATTATTTTATCTTTTCTAAAAGGTACTCAAGTGCATATTCAAGCTGGTTATCGATTCCTTCCTCGCCATAATAAAGCTCAGAATCAAATTCCAGCTCAATATCCGGAGCAATACCGGTTTCGTGAATGCAGATGCCGTTTGGCGTATAATAACGGCTTGTGGTAATCTTAATACCGCTACCATCCGAAAAAGGATAAATGCTCTGTACAATACCCTTTCCATAGGTGTTTGTGCCGATTGAAACCGCAAGTCCGTAGTCCTTAAGCGCGCCTGTCAAAAGCTCAGAAGCGCTTGCTGTATATTCGTTTGTAAGCACTGCAATTGGAAAATCTGCAGGATTATTACCCGCGCACTTACTTACTTCTTTGTTACCGTACTTATCGACCGTATAGGTAATAACGCCTTCCGGAAGCATTTCTCCGGCAATTGCAAGAACTGTTTCTAAATTGCCGCCGCCGTTGCTTCGTAAATCAAGCACCATTGCCTTCATGCCCTGTGCTTTCAAAGCATCATAGGCTTCCTTAAACTGATTGGTGGTAACATCGTCAAATTCCGTAATCTGTAAATAGCCGATTGAATTATCCTTCATTTCGTATTTGACTGTAGGAGATTCAACCTTGGCACGGGTAACAGTTATATATAAATATTCAGTCTCGTTTTCTCTGTAAACCGTCAGCACGACGTCGGTGTTTTCAGGTCCTTTTATTTTGTCAACGCACTCAGTTAAGGTAAGTCCCAAAAGATTTTCACCGTCAGCTTCAATTAAAATATCTCCGTCTCTAAGGCCTGCGTTTGCGGCGGGAGAATCGGCAAAGACGCCCGACAAAATGGGATATCCCGTTTCATCATCCATTGAAACATAGGAACCGATTCCGTAATAGACGCCTTCCGTTTCAGAAAAGAGCGTTTCAAGCTCTGCTTCAGTATAATATTCGGCGTATTTATCGCCAAGGGAATCTATAATGGCTTTATACATATTATCATGCATCATAGTCACATCGATGTCGTCTTCAAAATAAAATTCTTTTACAACCCCCTGATAAATGGTTTCAGCCTTATTAATAAAGGCCTCTGTCATGAGTATGTCGCTTCCGTTTGTTTCCGGAGCCGTAGTGACATCCAGATTTTTATAATATTCAATGTTTGAATTGTAGATGTCTGTTATATTATTTAAATTAATGGCAAATACAATGGTTAATAACACAGTGGCTACCAAAACGCCTACGAGACTTCCCTTAAAAAAATAGCCTCTTTTTATTTTCTTTAATTCCAACTCTTCCATAAAATCCGTTTTAGTCCTTGTAATTTAATTATTTACGCCAAGATAAGGCCAGGGGCTTACGTATGAGCCGTTTAGGCGTACCCCGAAATGTAAATGGTTACCGGTGGAACGTCCCGTGGTGCCGACATTTGCTATGTGTTCACCCCTTGCTACAATTTCATCCTTTTCAACCAAAAGCTTGCTTGCATGCATGTAAATTGTGTAAAGGCCGTCACCATGGTTAATCATAATATAGTTACCCATGGAATTGTTCCAGCCTGAAGCCACCACCACACCGTCATAGGCTGCAAGTATTTTTGTGCCTGAGGGTGACGCCATATCTATGCCCGAGTGATAAGTGGTCGCTCTCGTAAAGGGATCCGTACGCCATCCAAAATCATCGGTTATGGCTACATACGAAGGACACGGCCAGGTAAATTTACCGCCGTCGTAACTAAGAACTACGCCATTTTTAGCGGCAATTGCCTTCTGTTCTTCCAAAATCAAGGCCTCCAGAGCTTCTATGAGCTCTGTCTGCTCCTCCAAATCCGCTTCATAATCGCTTATCTGCTGAGTCTTTGCTTTAATCTGGCTTGTGTAATCTGCCAGCTGCACTTCCTTTTCTTCCATAAGCTCGTTTAAGGAAGCCTCTTCTTCCTCACAGGCTTCTTTTGCGGCATCCAGCACTTCCTTTTCGGCTTCAAGCGTCTGTTTTACAAGCTCTGTCCACTCTCTTGTTGCCTTATATTCTTCAAGCATCTTACGATCGTAGGCTTCAAGCCTTTCAATATAGTCTGCCTTCGTAAGGAAATCGCCGAAGCCTTCCGAACTAAACATTATTTCAAGATAAAGGGTGCCGCCCTTTTCATACATAAATTTAATCCGGGCTTTCATTGCGGCATACTGATTTTCTTCGGTCGCAATAGCTTCGTTTAGCTCTTCCGTAATCTGCTCTATTTCAAGCTCTTTGTCGGCAATGAGAGATTTATATTCATCTATTTTTTCCTGAATTGCTATTATTTCTTCGTCAAGCTTTCTGATATAAGCCGACACGTCTGCCTTTAAAGCCTCAAGCTCCTTCTTAATTTCCTTTGCATTTGAAAGGTTTGACTGGAGCTGTTTCTTTAAATTTTCAGAGTCGCTTATCTGATTCTGTTTTTCCTTAATACTGTCACTCGTGATAGCGGAAAGTGATGTTCCTGCATAGGAATCATAGCTTGCAGTAAACAGTATGACCGAAGTAAATAAAAGCAGTGCCAAAAGGGGCTTACGCTTTTTCAAGCATTATTCCTCCCGTTTTCTTTTTACAAAAACTACACTCTTAAATGCTTTCTGACAGTTGTAAAGCTTCCAAAGAAACCGATGCCCACACCGATTAAAACTGAAACCGGGATAAGAGTATCAAATACCTCCTGAACCGTTAAGAAGTTAAGAAGGCCTGAAAGCACGTTAAACTGCTCTGTTATAAACTGAAGGGCTCTGTTATAAATAAAGTAAATGATGCCAAGGGGAATAGCCGCGCCGATTGCCCCTATTAAAATACCCTCAATTACGAAGGGTGCCCTTACAAAAAAGTCGGTAGCGCCCACGTATTTCATAATGGAAATTTCTTCGGAACGCACCTGTATACCAATAGTAACCGTATTGCTTATAAGAAATACGGAAACTGCCAAAAGTATAGCGATAATACCAACCGACACATAGCCTATGAGTTTATTGGCATTGTCTAATGTAAGTGCCGTAAGCTCAGAGCGCTTAACCTCTCTTACGCCGTCAATTGACTCAAGGTAGGTAACCAGCGCGCTCTGCATTGAAACGTCGCTTAAATAAATTTCATAATTGGCCGAATCTGCCAAAGGGTTTTCCGTAAAGCCGTCACTGTATTCACCCAGATAATCTTCCTTAAAGGTCTCCCAGGCCTCATCAGCCGATACAAAATTAATTTCAGAAACCTCAGTACGTCTCTTAATCATGTCGCCAATTTCATCAATTCTCTTGTCCGTAATGCCTTCATCAAAGAAAACTACAACACACACGCCTTCTTCTGCCGTTTTTACGACATTTTGGAAATTGACAAGTATTGAATAGAAAATGCCGAATAAAAACAGGCAGGCGCTGATTGTAGCTATTGAGGCTAAAGAAAACAGCTTGTTGCGGAATATATTTTTAACTCCCTGCCAAAGGGTATAGAAAAATGTACTAATCTTCATCTACATACCCTCCCTTCTCGGTGTCACTTACAATTACGCCCTTATTAAGGGTAATGACACGCTTCTGCATTGAGTTGACTATGTCCTTATTGTGAGTAACCATGATGACGGTTGTTCCCTTTTTATTTATTTCTTCAAGAAGCTTCATGATTTCAGCCGTATTCTTAAAGTCAAGATTGCCTGTAGGCTCATCTGCAAGCAGAATCTGAGGGCGGTTAACAAGTGCTCTTGCAATAGCAACACGCTGCTGTTCACCACCTGCAAGTCTTTGAGGCTTTGCCTTATATTTGCCTGCAAGGCCTACGGTTGCAAGTACCTCAGGCACATTTCTTCTGATCTGTTTACCGGGCACCTGAATGATACGCTGGGCAAAGGCTACGTTTTCGTATACGTTTCTGTCTTTTAAAAGTCTGAAGTCCTGGAAAACCACACCGATGTTGCGGCGGAATTTAGGCACCTTTCTGTGAGGAATCTTATTAAGGTTATAATTAAGTACGTACACACTTCCCTGAGTGGGTACGATTTCTCTTAACAATAGCTTTATAAGGGTTGATTTGCCGGAGCCGCTTTCGCCCACGATAAATACAAATTCACCCTTTTTGATTTTTACGTTTATATTGCTTAATGCAGGAATGCCTGCCTGATAGGATTTGGAGACGCTTGTTAAAACGATAGCCTCATCATCCCCCATAAGCTTTTTCTTGCGATTGGAAGTTGCCATTAATATACCCCTTAAATTAGTATTCGATACTTTCCATGTACTTCATGTATTTAACAACCATAAGCGCAATCTTAAAGGTGATTGCGTCTTCAAAAACTCTTAAGTCAAGGCCTGTGGTCTTTTGGAGCTTATCAAGTCTGTACACAAGTGTGTTTCTGTGAATGAAAAGCTGACGTGAGGTTTCTGACACGTTAAGGCTGTTTTCAAAAAATTTCATAATGGTGGTAAGAGTTTCTTCGTCAAAGTCGTCAGGGCTCTTGCCGCCGAAAATTTCCTTTATGAACATTTTGCAAAGAGGGATGGGAAGCTGATAAATTAAACGGCCTATACCAAGCTCCGAATATGCCACTATATCTCTTTCAGAAAAGAAAATCTTTCCTACATCAAGGGCCATCTTGGCTTCCTTATAGGAACGGGATACCTCCTTGATTTCGCCTACCGCTGTGCCGTAGGAAACATGAACCTCCCTGATGCCCTCCTTATCAAGTACTGAAATAATAGCCTTGGCAGCCTTTTCAATCTCGCGGCTTACATCATTTTCTTCAAGCTCCTTTACTACGATTACGTTGTTTTCATCAACAGCGGTAATGAAGTCCTTATTGTTGGAACCAAAATGTGTACGAATACATTCAAGCACATTTGAATCTTTTCTTTCGCCGGCCTCTACTATTAAAGCAACACGTTTAACATCGGTTGCTATATGAAGCTTTTTAGCACGGCTGTATATGTCTACCAAAAGAAGGTTGTCAAGCAGCAGATTCTTAATGAAGTTATCCTTATCAAAACGCTCCTTATAGGCCACGATAAGGTTCTGAATCTGGAAGGCCACCATTTTGCCGATCATGTACACGTCTTCACCTGTGCCGCAGGCAATAAGAATGTATTCCACCATCTGCTCATCGTAAATTTTGAAATACTGATATCCCTGAATCTCCTGGGAGTCGGCGATGCCCTGCGCAAATTCCTTGGCGGCCTTTGCAATGTTGTTCATATGACCGGTGGTTGATACGACGTCCTTACCCTCTGTGTCGACTACGCAAAGCTCTACTCTTGCAATGCTCTTTAGGCCGTCGATGGTTGTCTGTAATATCTGATTCGATATCATGTTTCCCTCCAATTGATATGTATGTTAGACATTTTTCACAATGAATTTTCAATGATTTTCATTGCAGGAATTCGATTTCAGCTTTTATTTTATTATCTTTTACTTAAAAAGCCAAGTCCTAAATGTCGTTTTTTTATGCATTTTTTCATTTTTTGAAAATTTTTTGTGCATTTTCAACATACAAAAAATTACCAAAAAAAATTCCGCAAAAGAAAATAATCCATATTTGCAAAAAAAATTAAAATTTGGGGTTGATTTTTTTGTTTTCTTCTCCTATAATCATCTAGTGCAATTGCTTTAGGGCACATGCACAAGCCTTTGGGGTATCGCCAAACGGTAAGGCAACGGACTCTGACTCCGTCATTTCAAGGTTCGAATCCTTGTACCCCAGCGATTTAAGGGATGAATTATTTCATCCCTTTTTTACTATGTAGGAAATTGCATTGCAATTTCCTATATGGTAAAGGGCACTACGTGCCAATAATGCACACTCGCGTATCATTGACTTATTAACAGGAGAACGGAGATACATATGTTTACATTAGCAACGACACAGACTCTTTATATGGAAAAGCAGGTAGAATTCGGTGTTTATTTAGTGCCCGAAGAATTAAAGGATAAAAAGGTACCTGCAGCCCACGAACACGTTTTACTTCCTAAAAAGCAGGTACCCGCAGGCTTAAAGCGGGGTGATGCAATTGAAGTATTTGTATACCTTGATTCAAACGACCGTCCCATCGCAACTGTTTCAAAGGCCTATATTTCCCTACATGAGGTAAAGAGGCTTACCGTTAAGGAAACAGGTAAAATCGGCGCTTTCCTTGACTGGGGTCTTGAAAAGGATTTACTTTTACCCTTTAAGGAGCAGACTATGCGCGTAAACGCAGGCGATGAGGTTTTGGTGGCAGTTTATTTAGACAAGTCAGGGCGTATCTGTTCCACCATGAATGTTTATCCCTATCTTTTAAGTAACGCCCCTTATAAGAAAGACGACAAAATAAAGGGTACCGTTTACCAGACAAGCGACAACTTCGGCACCTTTGTGGCAATCGATGATAAATATCAGGGGCTTATCCCCAAAAAAGAAATGTACGGAAAATGCGAAATCGGCGCCAGAATAGAAGCCCGTGTCGTATCCGTAAGAGAAGACGGTAAGATTAATTTATCAATCCGTGATAAAGCCTATGCTCAGATTGCAACAGATGCTGACAGACTTTTAGATATTATTAAAGCCTTTGACGGCGTGCTTCCCTTTACCGAAAAGGCTGACCCTTTTGTTATCACAAGAGAAACAGGCATGAGTAAAAATGAATTTAAGAAGGCCGTAGGTAATCTTTATAAAAACAAAAAAATCGACATTACTGCCGATGGTAAAATAAGATTATTATAATGGGCAAAAATTAAAATTAGCTTTCTAAGCTAACGCGACTGAATTAAAGCCGGTGCTACGCACCGGCTTTTCTTTTATGCATAAATATCGATATTTGTGCCTACATTAGGATTGACGCTTGCTTCCATTTCAGAGCGTCCAATCATTTTCACAATACCATCGCCTGCAATTTCCGCATTGTCAAGGGCGTTAGCAAGCACTGCTGTGCCTACATCATTCTGGGTATTGATCATTGCCAAATTCATTGCTAATCCCGCAATATCCATTTGCAGTACCTCCTTTAGTTGGTAGAAACATATTAAACTATTTTAATTAAACATATATTAACAAAGGTTCAATTTTTCTTTTACCATGGCAACGGTTTCATCTAAACAGCCTTTTTCAAAAGGAGTCTTAATGCCAACCTTTGGAAGCATATTTACGTAAAAATCTTTAGCGGACATCTTACAAAGCTTAAAATAACTGTTCCACGCAGCCTTAAAGTCTTTATCCATCCAGGCCTTATATTCTAAAGCAACAGTCTGGGCAAGACAGTAGTCAATATAATAAAAAGGAGAATTATAAATATGTGACTGTTTCTGCCACCAACCGCCTTCACTAAAGAATTTGTTGTCGGCAAAGTCCATGTCAGGGCGGTATTGCTTTTCTAATTTAAGCCAGGCTTCTCTTCTTTCAACAGGCGTCATATCTGGATTTTCATAAACGATATGCTGGAACTCATCCACCATGGTGCCGTAGGGAATAAAGGTAATTGCCTCTTCAAGCTCCGAAAGGCGATAGTCATCTGCTCTGTCTCCAAAGAATTTTTCCATCCATGGAAGAGTAAAGAATTCCATGGACATGGAATGAATTTCAGCAGTTTCCATACCGATTTCATTTAATTCCTTACGGTTGTTTCTGGATACAAAGCCCTGGAAAGCATGTCCTGCTTCGTGTGTTACAACATTTACATCGTGCTTTGTTTTATTAAAGTTTGCAAAGATAAAGGGGCAGTTATCAAAATCATAAATGCTTGTCATGTAACCGCCGGCACGCTTTGTCTTACGTCCAAGTACGTCAAAGAGTTCATTTTCCATCATGTAGTCAAAGAATTCTTTTGTTTCAGGTGACAGCTCTGCATACATTTCCTGGGCACTCTTTAAAATTTCATCAGGCTCACCAATGGGGCAGGGGTCGCCGTTTGCAAAATTGATGGTGTCGTAATAATAAAGCCTGTCAAGTCCAAGTCTTTCTCTTCTTAATTCATTAATTTTTGTAGCTAAAGGTACAATCTTTTCCTTAACTTCCTTTCTGAAGGCATTAACTTCATTAGGGCCGTAGGAATTTCTGTTCATCCGGTCATAGCCAAGCTTAACGTAATTTTCATAGCCTAAAAGCTTTGCCTCTTCGGTTCTTACCTTTACAAGCTCGTCGTAGATGCTGTCAAGCTTATCCTGTACGGATAAATAAAAGGCTTCGGTTTTCTTAAAGGCCTTCTTACGGATTTCTCTATCAGGGTCGGTTGTGTATTTTGACATTAGGGAAAGATTTAAGGTTTCTCCTTCCCATTCAATTTCAGCTGTTGCAATAAGCTTCTGATATTCTGTTACCAGAGCATTTTCTTTCTGCATTAAAGGCACCATTTCAGGCACAAAGGAACGCATTGAAAGTTCCATGTTTTTAAAGGAAACAGGACCTAATTCCTTTTCAAGGTCGCTTCTGAAGGGCGAATTAAACAAAGCCTTATGGTACTCTACCAGGGGACCATCCAAAAGAGGAAGCACCTCATCGTAATAGGCTTTTTCCTTTTCGTAAAACTCATCGGTTGTGTCTATGTCATGACGGATGTAGCTTAGGGTATACATGGAAACTGCATGCTTATAAACCTTATCCATTTCATCATGAATTTCAAAAGCTTCTTTTGCAGTCTTAGCTTCCTTCATGCGGTTTGTAAAAGACTCTACAGTCCTTCCAAGCTCTTCAAAATCTACCCTTTCATAGGGCATTTCAGTAAATTTCATAGATAAATTATCCTCCATATAAAGGCGACATATACCTTACGCGTGAGTGCGCATTGCTGCACGTAGTGCCTTTTTTACCATACAGGGAATCTTAGCGCAATTTCTTATATGGTAAAAAAAGCCCCAAGAGAAACCTCTCAGGGCCTTAATTGCTGATTTAAATTAATCAGGCCTTACCGTCGGAACCAAGAACGTTAACAATCTTGTGAGCAACCATGTCCTTAACAGCCTGACGAGCGGGCTTTAAGTACTGTCTGGGATCGAAGTGATCGGGATGCTCTGCAAAGTACTTACGGATGTTACCTGTCATGGCAAGACGGATATCGGAGTCGATATTGATCTTACATACAGCGCTCTTTGCAGCCTCACGTAACTGTTCTTCAGGAATACCAACAGCGTCAGGCATGTTGCCGCCGTACTGGTTAACCATCTTAACAAATTCCTGAGGAACTGAAGAGGAACCGTGAAGAACGATAGGGAATCCGGGAAGTCTCTTTTCGCATTCCTTTAATACGTCAAAACGAAGCGGAGGAGGTACAAGGATACCATCAGCGTTTCTTGTGCACTGTGCAGCCGTAAATTTGTATGCACCGTGTGAAGTACCGATAGCGATTGCAAGAGAGTCACAACCTGTTCTTGTAACGAACTCTTCTACTTCCTCAGGTCTTGTGTAGGATTCCTTACCTGCTTCAACCTGAACTTCATCTTCGATACCTGCAAGGGTACCAAGCTCTGCTTCTACTACTACGCCGTGAGCGTGAGCATATTCAACAACCTGCTTTGTTAAAGCAATGTTGTCCTCGAAAGACTTTGAAGAAGCATCGATCATAACGGATGTGAAACCGCCGTCGATACATGACTTACAAAGCTCGAAAGAATCGCCGTGGTCTAAGTGAAGTGCGATCGGAATTTCAGGGTTCTCGATAACTGCAGCTTCAACAAGCTTTACAAGGTATGTGTGGTTAGCGTAGGCACGGGCACCCTTTGAAACCTGAAGAATAACAGGGCTCTTTAATTCGCCTGCTGCTTCAGTGATACCCTGTACGATTTCCATGTTGTTTACGTTGAAAGCACCTACAGCGTAGCCGCCATTATATGCCTTCTTAAACATTTCAGTAGTGGTAACTAAAGACATTTTTTGTCCTCCTTTATGTAAAAATAAATTGTTTATAATTAACATGCATGCTGCACATTAAAAACTAATTAAACCTCAAACATAAGGTCAGCGTAAGTGGGGAAGGGCCAGTATTTTCTATCCACAATCTTTTCAAGTCTGTCCGCCGGAGCGCGAAGGGCATCCATTGCAGGCACTACGTTGTCCTTATAATAATAGGCTCTTTCCCTGGGATTAGCAATTGAAACTGCCTTTTTACGTTCATCCTTCATAAATTCAAGAGCTGCCTGCATTTCCGTAAGGTTATCGTTTACAAGTTTTAAAAGCTTGTGAGGTACCTTTGGAGTTATGCCTGCTGCTTTCATTTCATTGCAGGTCTTGGCAAGGCTTCCGGCATAAGCCATAACCGCAGGAATAATCTGCTTGCTGGCCATGCCTGTCATGGTGTGGGCTTCAATGTTTATGGTCTTTGCGTAGGTTTCATATAAAACCTCGCTTCTTGACTCAAGCTCTGCCCTGGTAAAGATACCGAATTTTTCGTAAAGCTCAACTGCTTTGTCGGTAGTAAGGGCAGATATTGCTTCCACCATGGTAGGGAAATTTGGAAGACCGCGTTTTGCAGCTTCCTTTACCCATTTTTCTGAATAACCGTCGCCCGAGAATATAATGCGCTCGTGCTTTGTTAAGTTTTCCTTTATAAGGTGATGAACCGCGGCGTTAAAATCAGATGCTTTTTCAAGTTCATCACAGGCTTCAAAAAAGGCTTCTGCAACAATTGTATTGATAGTGGTGTTTGCACTTCCGATAGAGTCAGAGCTTCCCACATTTCTGAATTCAAATTTATTACCCGTAAAGGCAAATGGTGAAGTACGGTTTCTGTCTGTAGCATCTTTTTCAAAATCAGGAAGAGTTGACACGCCTGTCTTAAGCTTGCCGCCTGCCTTAAGGTTGCTTGCTTCACCTGTTTCAACAAGCTGTTTAACCACATCCTCAAGCTGTTCGCCTAAGAACACTGAAATAATTGTGGGAGGTGCCTCGGCACCGCCTAAACGCACATCGTTACCAGGACATGCTGAAGAAAGCCTCAGCAGGTCTGCATGTGTGTCAACAGCCTTTAATATACAGGAAAGCACAAGTAAAAACTGAATGTTTTCATTGGGTGTATCACCGGGATCTATCAGATTAATGCCATCGTCTGTATTTAAGGACCAGTTATCGTGTTTACCCGAACCGTTTACACCGGCAAAGGGCTTTTCATGCAATAGGCAGGCAAGACCATGACGGGATGCAACCTTCTTCATGATTTCCATAGTTAACTGGTTATGGTCCATTGCTATATTGGCGGTTTCATAAATGGGAGCAAGCTCGTGCTGAGCGGGGGCTGCCTCATTGTGCTGAGTCTTTGCCGTAACGCCAAGCTTCCATAGCTCCTCATCTAAATCCTTCATGAAAGCTCCGATACGCTCCTGAATAGTGCCGTAGTAATGGTCATCAAGCTCCTGACCCTTGGGAGCCGGAGCTCCGAAAAGTGTACGGCCTGCAAAGATTAAATCTTCTCTTTCTAAATATTTATCTCTGTCTACAATAAAATATTCCTGCTCGGGACCAACCGAAGGAGTTACCTTTGTAGAAGTAGTGTTTCCAAATAATCTTAAAAGTCTTAAGCTTTCTCTGTTAATAGCCTCCATGGAACGAAGCAAAGGTGTCTTCATATCCAAAGCCTCACCCTTATAGGAACAGAAAGCTGTAGGAATGCATAAAACAGTGCCCACGGCATCTTCTCTTAAGAAGGCAGGGCTTGTCATGTCCCAGGCAGTATAGCCTCTGGCTTCACAGGTCGCACGTAAGCCTCCGGATGGAAAGCTTGAAGCATCCGCTTCGCCCTTTATAAGTTCTTTTCCGGAAAATTCAAGGAGACAGCGTCCCTCTTCATCGGGATGTTTAATAAAGGCGTCCTGTTTTTCTGCAGTTATCCCCGTAAGCGGCTGGAACCAATGAGTAAAATGGGTCGCACCATTAGAAACCGCCCAGTCTTTCATGGCGGTTGCAACCACATCTGCAGTCTTTAATGAAAGCTCACCACCCATCTTGCGCACCTGCATTACTTCATTAAAGGTGGCTTCAGGCAGATATTCTTTCATCTTGCCGACTGTGAATACGTTTTTCGCAAAGATTTCTTCAACGTTAACCTTAGCGCTCATGTCGGTTACCTCTCATTCTTTTTCCTTTTGGATTTTACTCCATTAAAGCAAGTATGGTCAATAGAATTGTTAAATAAAAAACGAGTCTGAAACTAATCTTGTTTGTGTACTCTTAATAAATCATATTTCTCGGCAGGCTCTGAAAGTGTAATTGTAAGCTTTTGCTGAGGATGAGGACAGGACTCCATTTCGTTGCCCTCTTCGTCCTTAATACCCAGCACTTTAACAAATATGTTTCTTCCGTCAGGCTTCATAATTTCTATTTCGTCACCCACAAGGAATTTATTGCGCTGTTCGATGTTGACGGTATTTCCCTTCACAGCCTCCACTATTCCAAGGTAAACATATTCCTGAATATAGGTGTTGGCATCATAGACCTGAGCATCCTCACCAGGCTTTCCAAAATAAAAGCCTGTATAAAACTGTCTATAGGTGCACTTTGCAATTTCTGCCTTGTACCAGTCCATGTTTTCTTTATATTTATCTGGAGATTCAAGATAATCATCAATAGCCCTGCGATAGGTTCTTGCTACGGTTGCCACGTAAAGCGCCGTTTTCATGCGTCCCTCAATTTTAAAGCTGTCAATTCCCGCATCGATAAGCTCTGGAATGTGCTCTATCATGCACAGGTCCTTTGAATTAAAAATAAAGGTACCTCTCTCATTTTCATAAACCGGTAAATATACTCCCGGGCGTTCTTCTTCCATAACCGCATATTTCCAGCGGCAGGGATGCGTGCAGGCACCGTGATTGGCATCTCGTCCCGTAAAATAATTGCTGAGCAGGCATCTGCCAGAATATGAAATGCACATTGCACCATGTATAAAGCACTCAATTTCCTTATCTTCCGGAATGTGCGCACGTATTTCCTTTATTTCAGCCAAAGAAAGTTCTCTTGCAGCCACTACCCTTTTGGCTCCCAGATTATACCAGAATTTATAGGTCTCATAATTTGTGTTATTGGCCTGAGTGGAAACATGTATATCTATTTCAGGGCATATTTCCTTTGCCATCATAAACATACCCGGGTCTGCAATAATCAGGGCATCCGGCTTTAATTCCTTTAATTCCCTGAAATATTCTCTTGCGCCCTCAAGGTCATAATTATGAGCCAAAATATTTGCGGTAACGTGTACCTTTACTCCGTGAGCGTGGGCAAATTCGATACCCTCTTTCATTTCCTCATGATTAAAATTCTTAGCCTTTGCTCTTAAGCCAAAGGCTTCGCCACCGATAAATACTGCGTCCGCTCCAAATAATACTGCTGTTTTTAATACTTCCAGGCTGCTTGCAGGCACTAATAATTCAGTTTTCCTCATAATTATTCTGTCTCTTTTTTGTACTGATTGTTACTCCGTCTCCGATAGGGAGAATAACTGTTGTAAGCTCCTCTGAATGGGTAAGCTCATATAAATATTCACGCATGCGCTTATAAATTGTGCGGTCTCTTCGTTCCACGATAAATTTTGATTCCAAAATATCGCCTTCCTGCATCACGTTATCGGAAAGCAAAATTCCACCCGGTGCTAAAAGCCTTAAAATATCCGGCAAAAAATTTATGTACTGACCCTTTGCAGCATCCATAAAAATAAAATCAAAAGGCCCTTCAAGCTCTTTTAAAATTTCCATAGCATCTCCTTCCAGTAAAGTGATGCGGTTGTCTGCGTTGAATTTTTTAAAGTTTTCTTTTGCCGCAGGAATACGTTTTTCGTATTTTTCAATGGTGGTAATGTGGGTATTTTCCCCTGAATTTTCTGCCATTAAAATAGCCGAAAAACCAATGGCGGTTCCCACCTCCAAAATCCTTGAAGGCGTAGTTACCGAAAGGAGAAATTTAATTAAGCTCTGCATCTCCTTACGGATAATCGGCACATTGGTTTCTAAAGAAAGCTTTTCAAGTTCGTCCAGCTCTTTTGAATTAGGGCAGGCATATGAATTTATAAATGAGGTCATACGCTCATTGACTATCACTGTTCTTCCTCTTCTTCCTCTTTAGCAGGCACCATGGAAGCCATCATCTCTTCAAGGGTCATGGAAGTGCTAAGGGTGTAAATGCCTGGTTCCATGTCTTCTCTGTATTCAGAAGCAAGAATCTGCACGAAAGCCAGCTTATAATCCCTTACAAGCCCCTTTTCTTCAAGCATCCTGGCAATATCCATATACGACTTATCGTAAGTAAAGGATATTGTGACGTCACGGCCAGGAGCCGGTGAAACCGCTTCTTCAGTAAACACTCTGTAGCCAAAATCATAGGCTGACGCGGCCTTTGTATATATGAAATTAAATATCCAGATGGCAATCGCAATTTTTACAAGTGCCGACAGGATTGTAGATAAAATATTACTGATTTTCATACTTACCCCTTAGTCAAAGTTCAGTCCTTCCACCAGCATATAGTTAAAGGTCTGAATCATTCTGCAAAGCGAAACCTCTGCTTCCAAAAAATCACTAACTAACTCAATATTAATAACATCTTCGTACTCATTAGTCAATGCATCCATCATATCAAGAAGATTTTCAGAATCTTCCTGCTGGAGTCTGAAATTCTTTTCACGAAGTTCATTTACCCGCTGATATAACGGCTCATCCTGCTTCACCTTTTCAAGGAGTTGCCGGTATCGACAATACTCCTCAGTGTTGTAAATTGTCTTAATAACGTAATTCGTTAAATCGGTCAGATCTGTCATAATTATCCCTCTGCAAAAGAAAATTCTTCGCTCTGCTTAGCTGTAGGCACAGCTTATAATAGGTACAATTACAGGGCGTCGTTTGTTTTTCTTCCAGAAAAAGTCGGCAAGTGTATCCTTAATAATGGATTTTAATTTGCCCCAGTCGAAAATGTTTCGATCAAAGGCACTCTGTAAAGCTTTGGTAAGCTCTGCCTTTGCCTCTGTTAAAAGCTCTTCCGATTCCTTTTCGTATATAAAGCCGCGGGTGGTAATGTCAGGGCCGTAAATCAAAGCGCCGGAATATTCATCCACAACAATACTTGCCACCACAACTCCCGATTCGGCAAGGTGCTGTCTGTCTCTTAAAACAGAGTTTCCTACGTCCCCTACACCAAGACCATCTACGTAAACCGGCTGACAGTTAATCTTATCAACCACCTTGGCGGATTCTTCATCTATTTCAAGCACATCACCGGAGCGTAAGATTAAAATGTTTTCTTTCTCTACACCCATATCACCGGCAATCTTTGCCTGAGCCTTTAGGTGCTTGTATTCACCATGTACGGGAATTGAGTATTTAGGCTGTACAAGTGAATAGATAAGTTTTATTTCTTCCTGGCAGGCGTGTCCGGAAACATGTGCATCCTGGAAAATAACGTCTGCCCCCTTAATCAGGAGTTCATTGATAATTTTGGTAACAGCCTTTTCATTACCGGGAATTGGATTTGAAGAAAATACAACCGTGTCCCCCGCTCCGATTGAAACTTTTTTGTGGGTGCCGCTTGCCATTCTTGATAAAGCCGCCATGCTTTCACCCTGTGAGCCTGTTGTAATAATAACAGTCTTTTCGGGTGGGAAGTTTTTAAGCTGTTCCACGTCTACCAAAGTATTTTCCGGAATGCTGATTCTGTGAAGACTTTCAGCAATATCGATGATACTCACCATGCTACGGCCTTCCACCACTACTTTTCTTCCGTAGTTTTTAGCCGTGTTTATAATCTGCTGCACTCTGTCTACATTGGAAGCAAATGTAGCAATGATAATTCTGTTGCTTTTGTGTTCGTTAAATACCGTATCAAAGGTGCGTCCTACAGTACGCTCCGAAGGCGTAAAGCCCGGACGCTCTGCATTTGTTGAATCACACATTAAGGCAAGCACGCCTTTTTTTCCTAAAGTTGCAAATCTTTCAAGGTCGATTGAGTCGCCGTATACAGGAGTATAGTCAACCTTAAAGTCGCCTGTGTGTACCACAACGCCTGCAGGTGAAAAGATTGCAAGAGCTGCTGCATCCACAATAGAGTGGTTTGTCTTTATAAATTCAATTCTAAACTGGCCCAGGTTAATGCTCTGGCCGAATTTAACGACTTTTCTTTTGACCTTCTTTAATTCTTCATGTTCTTTTAATTTGTTTTCGATGATACCGATTGTAAGCTTAGTAGCATAAATCGGCACATTAACGTCTCTTAATACATAGGGAAGGGCACCTATATGGTCTTCGTGACCGTGGGTAATGATAAAGCCCTTTACCTTTTCAATATTTTCCTTTAAATAAGTAACGTCCGGAATAACAAGGTCAACCCCCAGCATATCGCCTTCAGGGAAGGCAAGTCCGCAGTCCACGACAATAATACTGTCTTCATATTCGAAGGCAGTAATGTTCATACCAATCTGCTCCAAACCGCCTAAGGGTATAATCTTAAGCTTTGAAGCCTTTGTTTCTTTTTCTTTATTCAATTTAGTCTCCTTTTTACTGAATGTCGATATCGTCTAAGAGAGACTGGAATACCTGACCTATTGCTTGAAGTTCGTTTTCATCCTCTACGATTTCATATATCCCATCGGCTTCCCCTGCCTTTGAAACGTCCTTCAGCACATACGCGTCAGCATCCTCAGTTTCAGATTCTGTTACCAACATATAATCCACACCCCCGAGGGTGGTTTTTTCAATTACATAAAATTCAATTGCATCACCGTTATTACCGGCAAAACTAATTTTTTCCATTTCTTCCATACTCCAGATAGCCCTCTAAAATAAGCTGTGCAGCTATCATATCCACATACTCTTTTCTGTTCTCTCTTCTGATGCCGGCTTCCATCATGATGCTGTCGGCTTCAACGGTTGTAAGGCGCTCATCCCACATGTGCACGGGAAGTCCTGTTCGCCTTTCAAGCTTGTCTTTAAATTCCAAAGAAAGCTTTGCTCTGTCACCTTCCGTATTGTTCATATTCTTAGGAAGACCCAGCACAATTTCCGTTACTTCATATTCCAAAATAAGTTCTTCAATTCTTGCCAAAGTTTGTCTTAACTTATTTTCTTCCTTACGCCTTATTATTTCAATTCCCTGGGCAGTAATAAGCAGCGGGTCGCTGATTGCAACGCCCACTGTCTTTGACCCAAAATCAAGTCCCATTATTCTCATTTATTAAATCCAGTTATGATCCTTTGCATAGGAAGTTAAGAGCTCTTCTATAATCTCGTCTCTTTCTAATCTTCTTACTAATTTTCTTGCATCGTTATGGGATGTAATATAGGTAGGATCATCTGAAACAAGATAACCTGTCACCTGATTAATCGGATCATAACCCTTTTCTTTATTTGCTTTAAACACAATCTCCAGAATTTCCGAAGCACTCATAGGCTTTTCGGGCTCTACCTTAAAAAATTGCGTCTGGTCTAAACTTGCCATCTTTATAACCTCATCTTTCTTACTATCTATATCTTACCTTATCATATTGGTGTTTTCAAGAAATTAGATATTAACTTAATTCTAAATTAATTCTAAAATAAGTGATTTTCTCACATTTCTCTTACTAGTACAACTTCTGAATCAAGCATATCGATAAGTTTAACCGTTTTAATTTCGTTTTCCAAATTTTCTTTTGCTAGAAGCGCTGCCTTAATGTATTCAGGCGTAAATCCCAACATGTAAGGCACACCGTCAATCGTCTTTTTTTCTTCGAATAAAACGTTTGAAACAGTTCCTGAGTGTCTTTGTCTGTAGGCAAAAGAAAGTGAGTCTGCAAGCTCTATCATTTTATCAGAGCGCAAGTCTTTGTCCTGATCCTTAACCTGATTAGGAAGCTTTTCAGCAACTGTACCGTGACGCTTTGAATATTTAAAAACATGCATTTCATAAAAACCCACTTTTTTACAAAATTCAAAAGATTTATTGAATTCTTCTTCCGTTTCACCGGGAAAGCCAACGATTACATCCGTTGTAATGGCAGGGTCGTCAAAATATTTTCTTAAAGTCTTAACGCCTTCCATATACTGCATTGAAGTATAGTGTCGGTTCATACGCTTAAGAGTTTCATCACAGCCGCTTTGTAAGGACAAGTGAAAATGAGGACACAATTTATCCAGTTTACTGATGCGCTTTACAAATTCTTCCGTTGCCACACGAGGTTCAAGAGAGCTTAAGCGAATACGCCAAACCTTTGGAAGCTCCTGTATTGCTTCAAGTAAATCCGCAAGCTTATTCTGGGATAAATCGTTAGGGTCCGTGATGCCATAGGAGCTTACGTGAATGCCCGTTAGTACAAATTCCTTAAAGCCTTTTTGTGTAAGACCCTTTATTTCTTCTAAAATGTCTTCCTTATCCCTGCTTCTTACTCTTCCTCTTGCATAGGGAATCAGACAGTAGGAGCAGAACTGATTGCAGCCGTCCTGAATTTTAATATAGGCGCGTGTCCTGTCAGAGGTATTAATTAAATGCATTTCTTCATATTCATTTGTATGATTAATGTCGATTACATTTACGGAAGGTGTGTGTAAAGTGCCTTCTTTTCCACCAGCGTTAATAAAATCGTTTAAGATATCCACAACCTTAGACTTTAAATTATTACCAATTAAAATATCTACGGCCGGGTCTGTTTTAATGTTTTCTGTATCCGTCTGAATATAGCAGCCTGTAGCAATTACTATTGCATCAGGGTTTAATGCACGGGCTCTATGTATCATCTGACGACTTTTTCTGTCGGCAATATTTGTTACTGTACATGTATTTATCACGTAAACATCCGATTTTTGACCAAATGGCACAATTTGGAAACCGTTTTCCATAAATTTTTGTTGCATTATATCACTTTCGTAGGCATTCACCTTACAACCTAAGTGAAGAAAAGCTACTGTTTTCATTTTTTTCTCCAATTTTTTTGTAAATCATTGAATATTGACAAAAAAGTCTGTTTTCTTTATGATGATAACGAAGGTTGAAGTCAAACTAAGGAGGAAACAAAACCATGAAGACAGTTCAGATTTCTTTAAATTCCATTGACAAAGTTAAGTCATTCGTTAACGACATCACAAAGTTTGATTACGATTTCGATTTAGTATCAGGCAGATACGTTATCGATGCAAAATCCATTATGGGTATCTTCAGCTTAGATCTTTCAAAGCCCATCGACTTAAACATCCACGCTGAAGGCGGCGCTGAAGAAGTTCTTGAAACTTTAAAGCCCTACATGCTTTAATTTAATCAGTAATTTAACAACGCACGGGGCGCCGTTAAACGCGCCCCGATTTTTTTAATCTAACTAATAACAATCACACATCTTCAACCTTAGAAGCTAAAGGGCTTCTTTTTTTTGCCCAAAAAGGCTTTATGAAAGTGTCCGCAGCATCTTTCACTATTCGTCTCTTCCGCTTACGATAATAGTTTCTCTTGTATCCAAAGCGGTCTTCACCATTTCATCAATCTTTTCTTTAAGATTCTCTTCATGTCTCTTGATAACATTAAGATTTGGCTTTGTGACAGGATGCTTGGCTACGAAAATTGTACAGCAGTCTTCGTAGGGCTGAATGCTGGTTTCGTAGGTGTTAATCTTCTTTGAAATTGTAACGATATCCTCCTTGTCAAAACCGATTAAGGGTCTGAATACAGGAAGAGTGCATACTTCGTTGGTTACTACGAGAGAATGTGTGGTCTGGCTTGCCACCTGTCCGATGGATTCACCGGTAATAAGACCCTGACACTCTGTTTCTTTTGCTATCTCCTCGGCAATTTTCATCATGTAGCGTCGCATAATGATGGTGAGCTCTTCGTGAGGACACTTTTCGTAAATGTATAACTGAATGTCCGTAAAATTGATTATATGAAGATAAATGGGGCCTGAATATTTTGATACATATTTTGCAAGGTCCACTACCTTCTGCTTTGCACGCTCAGAAGTATAGGGTGGGGCATGAAAATAAACTGCATCAATTTTAACGCCACGCTTTGAAATCATGTAGCCTGCAACAGGCGAATCGATACCGCCTGAAAGTAACAGCATTGCTTTACCGTTAGTACCGACAGGCATACCGCCTGGGCCTAATATAATTTCAGAATAAAGAAAAATCTTTTCTCTTATTTCTACCACAACCGTAATCTCAGGATTGTGCACATCCACCTTCAATTCAGGAAACGCATCCAGCAAAGCCCCGCCGATTTCAGCGTTAAGCTCCATTGAGTCTAAAGGATAATTCTTTCTTGAACGACGGGCCTGAACCTTAAAGGTTTTATTTTTATCAGGATATGTTTCGTCAAAATATTTTACTACTTCTTCATAAAGCTTTTCAGTGCCCTCATCCTCAAGGCGCACCATAGGGCAGATGCCTGAAATGCCGAATACATGCTGAAGTCTGTCGATTACTTCGTCGTAGTCGAATTCACCGTCAAAATCAAGAAAGATTCTGCCGGGAGTCTTTGATACCTTAAAATTTGCTTCAAGCCCCTTCAAGGCATATTTAATCTGATGCACTAAAGCATCCTCAAAAATATATCTGTTTTTTCCTTTTACGCCGATTTCTGCATACTTAATTAAAAATGAACTAAACATATCTACTTCCTTACAAACCTTCCATACATATCTATAACTGCCGCAAGTTCCTTTATAAACGTTTCGATTTCAGCCTTTGTTGTAAATTCCGACATGCTGATTCTCAATGCGCCGTCCATTGTCTCTGCATCCGCTCCCATGGCTTTTAAAGTCGAAGATTCCTTTTTAGAATGTGACGCGCAGGCGCTTCCCGCCGATACATAAATTCCCTTTTCCTCAAGAGCATGAAGCATCACCTCTGAACGTAAGCCTTTAATCGAAATATTTGCAATATGAGGCGCGGTTTCACGCACTGTAAATTCACCGTTTTTAACAGGGCAGCCGTTTACTGACACTCGCTCCAATTTAGAAGCTTCCTGCAAAAGAAAATTTTTTATTTCATATAAATTGTTTCTTTTGCTCTCTAAATCCTTATTAATAAGCTCTGCAGCAAGACCGATGCCTGCAATGCCCGGTACATTTAAGGTGCCGTTACGCATACCCTTCTGCTGACCGCCGCCATAGGATATAGGCTTAATCTTAACCTTTTCGTTTACATACAGAAAACCAATTCCTTTAGGGCCGTGAATCTTATGACCGCTTACAGACATAAGGTCTGCGTTTAGCTTTTTAGGAACGATTTCTGCCTTTCCAAAGCCCTGAACCGCATCTACATGAAACAGACACTTAGGGTTTTCTGCTTTAATTAAAGCACCGGCTTTTTCTATCGGCTGTAGGGCACCCACTTCGTTGTTTGTGTGCATTATTGAAACAAGAATTGTATCAGAACGTAATTTTTCTTTTAATTCATCCAAGGATATACGTCCAAATTTATCAACCGATAAATAATCGATTTCAAAGCCTTCGCCTTCAAGATATTTAACCGTGTTTAAAATTGCAGGGTGCTCAATTTTTGTAGTAATAATGTGCATTCCGGCGCGCCTATTGGCCATTGCCGTACCTATAAGTGCCAGATTATCTGATTCCGTGCCGCCGGAAGTAAAAATGATTTCCTTTTCGTTACACTTTAATACCTTACTGATACGTTTATAGCTTTCAAGCACGTATTTTTCTGCTTCAACGCCTTTATTATGCATGCTTGAAGGATTTCCGTAATCTTCAAGCATGATTTTTGTCATAAGCTTAACTACCTCTGGATACACCCTTGTGGTAGCAGAATTGTCTAAATAAATTTCCATGTTAATTCTTTCTTGCAGTAATGCCTACCCATTCCCCCTGGTGGTCGATTGATAAAATTTCAAGACCTGCCTTTTCAAGGCATTCCTTTACTTCGTTTTCTTTTGTATTAATGATGCCTGAAGTAATATAAACGGCACCCTTCTTCATCTGATTAATGATAACTGGAGTAAGCGGTTCTAATACGTCTGCAAGGATATTTGCCACAACTATATCGTATTTATCATATCCCACTTCATCCTGTACACTCTTTTCGGTAATGATGTTACCGATTAAAAGCTTAAAGGCATCTGCAGGAATATTGTTAGCCTCCATATTTTCTCTTACGGCATCTACGGCACAGGGATCTAAATCAGTACCGATTGCCGATTTAATGCCATACATAATTGACACAATTGCCAGAATGCCGGAGCCTGTTCCTACATCAAGCATTACAGTATCCGGAGTAATATATTTCCTTATGGCACGCAGGCATAGCTGTGTAGTCTCATGCATACCCGTGCCAAAAGCTGTCCCTGGATCGATATGTAAAATCTTTTTATCCTTATCTTCAGGCTTAACCTCTTCCCAGCTTGGAATAACAAGTAAATCGTCGATGTAGAACTGATGGAAATACTGTTTCCAGTTATTAATCCAGTCGATATCTTCTGTTTTTGATACTTCAACCGTGCCTTCACCGATTTCACAATATTCTGAGGTCTCTTTAAGCACCTCTTCGATGTTTTTCTTTATTTCAGTGGCATCGACACTTCCGTCATCTTCCACAAAACAGCTTAAATAAGCGATGTCATCATAATCAGGCATATCCGGAAGAATGTCTACAAACATCTGCTCCTTTTCAAGTGCAGTCATAGGCACCTTATCTTCTATCTGAGCGCCTTCAAGACCGATATCGTAAAGATTACTTACTAAAATATCCTCTGCATCTGTAATTGTTTTAATTCTGAATTTAATCCACTTCACTTTTTTGCTCCATATATTTATAATATGCATAATAAGACAACTAATCATACCACACAACCATTAATTTGTGTACTCTTGGAGAAAACTAAATGTATCACTTTTTTGTAGAGCCTGAGGCTATTATAGATAAGGAAATCACCATTACCGGAAAAGACGTTAACCACATAAAGAACGTTTTAAGAATGAAGCCCGGCGAAGAAATCTCTGTTTCAACAAAGGACTCAAGTGCCGAGTACAGATGCATCGTAAAAGAAATAAATGACTGTGCTGTCACATGCGACCTTGCCTTTATTAAAGAAGAGGGAAATGAGCTTCCCTCCAAAATCTATTTATTTCAGGGTCTTCCTAAATCAGATAAAATGGAACTTATTATTCAAAAGGCGGTGGAACTTGGAGCCTTTGAGATTATACCTGTTGAAATGAAACGATGCGTCATGAAGCTTGACCCAAATAAAGCTATCACTAAAATTGCAAGATGGCAGGCAATTTCGGAAGCTGCCGCCAAGCAGTCAAAGCGTACCATCATCCCGGAAATTTCAATGCCTTTAAGTTTTAAGGCTGCAATTAAAAAAGCAAAGGATTGTGATGTTAAGCTTGTGCCCTATGAAATGGCAGACGGCATGGATAAAACGCGTACTCTTCTGTCAAATATTGCTCCCGGTCAGTCCATTGCAATCTTCATAGGTCCTGAAGGCGGTTTTGATCAAACGGAAATCGACCTTGCCACCTCCGAAGGCTTTGAAATCATTACACTTGGCAAGCGAATCTTACGCACCGAAACTGCCGGAATGGTTGTAATAAGCGTTTTAATGATGAATTTAGACTAGAAAAAACCTCTGTGTCCGACACAGAGGTTTTTATATTATGCATTCTGTTTTCTTTCTTCAAGTTCCTTAATCAGTTCATCATATTTTGCTTCATCAATTATATATTTCTTTTTAAAGTAAATCAGTAAGTCGATACATGAATACATAATTGATGAAAAATAAAAGGAAGCAAAAATCCTGATAAGCGAAGGTCATCCTTTTCAGAAATAGCTTACCGTCTCGCTTTCTGTTCAGAAACCAATTTCATTAAATACAACAAAAAACCTCAAGGCAAATACCTTGAGGTCAGAGGTGCGAGCCGGATTTGAACCGGCGGATAACGGTGTTGCAGACCGGGGCCTTACCACTTGGCTATCGCACCATATTAAAAAACTCCCCGAGTAGGGTTTGAACCTACGACCCTCCGGTTAACAGCCGGATGCTCTGCCGCTGAGCTATCGAGGAATAAATGACTCCGACGAGAATCGAACTCGTGTTACCGCCGTGAAAGGGCGATGTCTTAACCGCTTGACCACGGAGCCAAATACATACGAGAAGGTCTCGCTTAGCTCCCCGAGTAGGGTTTGAACCTACGACCCTCCGGTTAACAGCCGGATGCTCTGCCGCTGAGCTATCGAGGAATATTTTTGAAACTTGATAACTGAACACAAAACAGAAGAATAAATCCTTAAATAACTTCTCTAACACCTTTTTAGGTGAAGCTCTCGACCGATTAGTAACCATCAGCTGAATGCATTACTGCACTTACACCTTGGCCCTATCTACCTTGTCGTCTTCAAGGGGTCTTATGCATTGCTGCAGGGATATCTCATCTTGAGGGGGGCTTCACGCTTAGATGCCTTCAGCGTTTATCCCTGCCGGACTTGGCTACTCTGCCATGGGTCTGGTACCCAACAGATACACCAGCGGTCCGTCCATCCCGGTCCTCTCGTACTAAGGACAGCTCCTCTCAGATATCCTACGCCCACGCCGGATAGGGACCGAACTGTCTCACGACGTTCTGAACCC